>CANHSF010000052.1 GCA_947463065.1 Flavobacteriales bacterium
TGGCTGTGGATCTTTCTTGGGGTCACCATTTGTTTCCTGGTCAGCGTTGTCAGCGGTTACTATCCTGCGCGAAAGGCATCACTATTGGATCCTATCGAGGCGTTGCGTTATGAGTAATGTGCTGCTATAAGGGGGGGCGTACAACGCTTTGTTGTATATTGGAGTCTGTATTCTAGTTTTTGCCCTTACACCATGCCAAAAATCCTTCGTGTTTTGATTCTATGTTGCATTGGACTTGTCACAGGTCTTGCCTCATCGCATGCTCAGCAAAACTGGCTGCGCAAAGCGGGCGGCAACAATTTGGACGAATTCATGGATGTAGCAGTTTCTCCCGCTGGCAAGTATTATTCGGCTGGCTATTTCTCGGGTAATGCGAGTTTTCAGGTAGGTAGTTTTGTCAGTGCAGGTATGAGTGATGCTGTAGTGGTAGCCTATAATAATAGCGGAGAACCTGATTGGGCCAAGCGTTTTGGGGGATCCGGTACAGATCGCGCAACGGCCGTAGCCTGCAACAATTCGGAGGTCGTGGTGGTGGGGTTCTTTTTTGGCACCGCTTCTTTTGGTGATTATTCATTGACTGCTGCCGATTCAGGTGATGTTTTTGTCACCAAACTCAATGCATTTGGCGATGTACTTTGGGCCAAATCTGCTGGGGGTATTTTCGGCGATGCTGCTTATGGAGTCAGTATTTCCGCTGCGGGTGAGGTCTTTGTCACTGGCGAATTCCGCGGGCAAGGGCAGTTCGGTCCTTTCACCGTGAACTCCATGAATTGGGAGGGCTCCAGCACACCTAGCCCAGACATCTTCGTGGCCAAACTCAATGCCATGGGCGATTGGCAATGGGTCAAAACAGGCAGCGCGAATGGGGCTGATCGCGGTATGGATATCGCCTTGGACAATGCAGGCAATTGTTATGTTACGGGACAGTTCAGCAACGATATCACCTTTGATAATCTCTATCCCAATACCATCGTTAATGCGGGTTTTTTGGTCAAGTATTCGGGTTCCGGCAGCGAGCAGTGGTTCGCCAAAATGGGTGCTACCCAAGTGTTGCCGTATGCCGTAGATGTGGATGGCAGCGATGTCTATGTGGCAGGGGAGAGCATCGGACAGATGATTTACTTCGCTAGCAATTCATTGGTCGTGCCTGCGGTATCCAATTACAGCGGCTTTCTTGCGAAGTTTTCGACGGCTGGTGCAGTATCGTGGGGTGTAGAAGATGGCAGTTCATCCTATGTGAGTTTTCGCGATGTCGATGCAGCGGCGGGAGCCATTTATCTCGGTGGTGTTTTTCAATGTGTGATGGATGAATATGCTCTGGAGATCGGCATGGGATTGTTTCATTCCGTGGGTTACAAAGACAGTTTTGCAGCCTCCTATACACCTGCTGGCGAGCGGATATGGATGCGACAATATGGTGGGCCAAAAGACGATATGTGCATGGGAGTTGCTGCTGCAGGCACGAACGATGTGGTGATGGCCGGAAGCTTTGAAAAAATATTTAATGTACCCAATTACGCCAGTGCATTTGCCATCAATTCCACCAATTTTACGCCACCAGGAACCAATCAATACGTATATCCCAATGGTACTGGTCCCCTCTGTGCTTTCGCATCTTATGGAGCATTTGTGCATGTTAGCGCAACGGGTAATCGCGATATGTATGTGGGTCGCTTGTTTGATCTGGACGCACCGCATTATGATTTTTACACCCGCGACGATTGCAATTATGGCATTGTAGAACCGTGCATTGGAACCACCAATCAGCCGCTCATGTGTGCCGAAGAGGCCGTGGGATGCGGCGAGGTACGTGTATATGGATTGACCAATACGGGTTCAAGTTGTTTTATCGGACCCGATTACGATATAGCTTGGCAAAATGGATCGCAAGCGCTTTTTCAAGATGTCGAAGCATCCGGATGGGTGACGTGGAGCGTAGCGCGGGAAGATGGTTGCGCGTCGTATATGGACAGTCTGTATGTCGAGGTATTGCCGCTGCCCATTCCTTTGGTGACCGATGATCAGGGCATCAATTTTCAACAACCCCCCAACGCAACAGATATCGAATTGTGTGCGCCCGACGAGGTGGTACTCACCGGTGGAAGCGCCGATGGTCAAACGGGTTATTGGGCAACACCCAACGGTCAGGTATTTTCGCCGAGCGTCACGGTGAATACTTCAGGCAGTTATGCCTACGTGATTGTGGGTTCCAATGGCTGTATTGCAGAAAATGCGCTGGCGGTCAATTTTATTGTTCCATTGACCGAGATTGATCCATTGCTGCAGTTCGAAGGCGAGGAATATGCCAATGGAGATACCATTACGGCATGCGGCAATAATATGATCAACTTCGAATTGCTCGATCTGCTCGATCAAGTGGAATTCCCCATGTACACCGATGCATTGTGGACTTTGATTTACAACGGTGAAGTGGTGATTGACGAAGACGATGCGGCCATTGAATACGATGTTTATCCGCAAGGCAATGGGCATTATCAAATCATCGTGGAGCCGTATTTGCATGTGGAGCCGCCTTGTCCGATCGATACCATTTGGTATGCAACACAGACACTGAATTTTTATCTCAATGTACTCGAAACGCCCGCTATCGAAATGACGCTAACGGGGCCATCTACCATTTGCGATGGCGAAACATTGCAATTGGTCGCCAATAGCGATAGTCCTTTCACTTGGACCGGCCCGGGTGTAGTAGGATGGACGCAAGACACGATTACTGTTTCGCAACCCGGCGTTTATGGAGTTTCTTCTGCGGTGACCTTGGACAACGGATGCAGCGATGAAGTCACTTTATCCATCAATGTGACCACGCCTTCATCCCCCATTCTTACTACCAATCCAGGGCACAATGTCATTTGCCCCGAGCAAAGTATCGAAATCATCAGTCCACCAGCGGATTCCTACCAATGGATTGGTCCATTGGGGCAGGTGCTGGGAACAGCTCAAACCATAGCGGTAAGCACTCCAGGTTCGTATTACTGCATTCTTACCACGGGCACTTGTGTACTCGAAAGTATGATTGTGGACATTCAAGAATACGCAACACCTTACTTGGTAGCACTGCCCAGCTACGACTTGTGTTTGGAAGGTTATGTCAATATTGTGGCGCAAGTTAGTCCCCAAGCCTTGGTCAATTGGCTGCCGCCGCTCTCGGGAAGTGGCTTGAGTCAGAATGTGTTTTTACCGAACGTTTATTCGGTTGAGGTGACGTTCTGCGAAATTACGAGTGTGATTTCTGTGGAGATTACCCAAACGACGCCTGAGCCAGTTATCGCGGCTTCGGCCAACAATCTTTGTCCAGGTGAACCGGTGATGTTGTACGGCCCACCAGATATGGCGAGCTATAGTTGGTCGCCGGGCAATGTGCTATCGGATACGCTCACAGTGTTTCAACAAGCGACCTATGTGCTGAGTGTGACTGATACCAATGGCTGTGTGGGGAGTTCGATACCATTCAATGTAATCTACTACAGTATTTCTTCGCCCAGTCCCAATGATGTGGAGGTGTGTTACGGGCAGGCTGCTTCGTTGTTTGCCCAAGGCGGCAATGTGTTTTGGTCGAGCGATGCCTTGGGCAACCAAGTTGTGAGTTCGGGCAATGTGTTTGTCACTCCACCGGTTGTATCCAATACCATATGGTATGTTTTTCGTGACGATGGCACATGTCAAAGCACACCTGAAGCGGTATTGGTATCTGTTGAACCATCGAGTAATGCGTTTATCGCCACCGAACAAACGGATTGGTGTGCAGGATCGCAAGTGGTGTTGTCGGCCAATAATCCTGGCGCACCGCAAACGCAGTATCAATGGCAAACCCCTGCAGGAACTGTAAACAATCAAGGCGTGCTCACCTTGAACAACACTAGCGGAAGTCAGTCGGGATGGTATGTGCTCACGGTGAGTGGATCGGGTTGCGAGAGTTTGCCCGACAGTCTATTGGTATTGATAGAAGAGCCATACAGTACCGATTGGGTCAACGATGACGAGGCCTTGGTATGTCGCAATGGAAACGTGCAACTGCTGCCTAACCTGGTGCTGGAGAACATGTATTGGGACACCCCACAGGGAATGGTTATGGATGAACTCATCAGTGTGATCAATGCGAGTGCCGACGATGCGGGCTGGTACATTATTCATGGCGATGGTGTGGTGTGCGAAGCGGTATTTGACAGCGTATTTTTGAGTGTGCGAGAATATCCACTGATCGATTTATTGCCCGATGATGTGTATTGTGACGAAGGGTATATGATGGCACACGTCCCCGAAGGGTATGATCTGTATCAGTGGAATACAGGCGATGTGGATGCGGACGCCATTGTGCCGCTGGATGGTTGGGTGTATGTGACCGTGACCAATTTCCCCTCGTGTGCGGTAAGCGATTCCATTTATGTTCCCGAGATCGATTGCATTTCGGATTTCCCCAATGTCTTTTCACCCAATGGAGATGGAGACAACGACTACATCGATTTTGGATGGTTGCGTATCCCTATTGATGAAGTACATATTTACAATCGCTGGGGCAATTTGATCCGTCACCTCACCGGTGAGCCATTTGTTTGGAATGGACGCAATGATGCGGGTGAGTTGGTCTCCGACGCCGCGTATTACTATGTTATTGGAAGTTCTAAACCATCTGGGCAATTGCACAATGTGGAAGGCTATATCCATGTATTGGGCAGTGGTCAGACGGCTAGTGGTCAATAGCATGCATGATTTTCTAGAGACGATGATCGCTACGATCATTAGCCAAAGTAGCGAGACGTACACCCCGCTTTCTGGTCAATGATCGTTTGTTATTCGCCCGAATCAATCGGTGGATTGTTGCGCAACTCTTCGAACTTGGCCGTCATGGTGGGATTGCCTTTCGTCAGTTTTTTGATGGTCAAGTCTTCGGCTTTGTTGTTGGCCAAACGGAGGTTATTTACCGATGAAAGGAGGTTGTCTTTCACCTTTTGGAGGTGATCCATGGTTTTGTCGATTTCATCGATTGCTGTCTTGAATTGCCGACTCGCCAAATCATAGTTTTTGGCAAAAGCGCTTTTGAAGGCATTGATGTTTTCTTCGAAATTGGTGATGTCGATGTTTTGATTGCGGATTTGTGCCAATTCGGCTTTTGCTTGCAATGATTGCAAAGCAGCATTGCGTAAGATGGTAATCATCGGGATGAAGAACTGCGGGCGGATCACGTACATCTTTTCATAGCGGTGTGAAACATCCACGATGCCGCTGTTGTAGAGTTCATTGTCGGCTTCGAGCAAAGTTACGAGGATGGCATATTCGCAGTTTTTATCTTTCCTGTCCTTGTCCAATTCTTTGAAAAAGTCCTCGTTGCGTTTCTTGGTGACCGTCTCGTCGCCTTCGTTTTTCATTTCAAACATGATCGAAATGATTTCATTGCCATAGGCATCGACTTCGCGGTAAATAAAATCACCTTTGCTTCCGGTGCGAGCGTCGTTGTCTTTTTCGAAATAGGCTTTGGGAAAGGCGGTTGCGCGGATTTTGTTGAATTCTGTTTCGCAATGTTGCTCAAGCGTTTCACCAATCATTTTGGTGGACAATTTCATTTTCATGTCTTTGCGCAAAGCGATCTCATCGTCCTTCATGCGGATGATATCGTCCTTCGCTTTGAGTTCGGTGGCAAATTTTTCATGCAAAGATTTCTCGAGCAATAATTTTTCCGCTTGCATGAGTTTGATTTGATTGGCCAGATCGTCGCGTTCTTTGGTGGCGGATTGCACAGCTTGGGCAATGAGCAATTGTTTTTCATTGTCTGCATTCTCGATCTTGGCCTTCAAAGTAAGGAGCGCTTGATCTTTGGCTGCCAGTTGCTCGGCCAGATGTTTTTCCCCTTGCGCTTTGAGAGCGAGGATTTCTTTTTCTTTGTCAGCAATGTCCAGTTGCAGTTTATTCTTGATTTCGGACTGTGCGAGTAGGACAGCGCTTTGTTTGTCTTTTTCGGCCAAATCCAATCGGTTGCGCAACTCCTCTTCAAATTGATGATCGCGCACTTGTTTGAGGATATCGGCATAACCCGCTTGGTCGACTTTGAAGACCTCGTGGCATTTGGGGCATTTGATTTCGTTCATGGTTCAATCGCTAATTGGCTTTCAACAGTTCAACACTGTGACGTCACAAAAATAGGTTGTGCCAGAAACGATTTTTCGGAATAAGGTCAATTGGGGATAACTTTTTGATGCTGTTTTATTGATTCAAGATGGTTGATTTTCAGTGCTTTTGGAAAACTGGTAAATCGAGCACAGGCTAGGAAAAAAATGAGCAAAAAAAAGACACCGAAGTGTCTTTTATTATTGTTTTCAGAATGCTATCCTTATTCTTTGATAAAGCGGGTGTGTTGTTGTCCATGTTTACCCATTACCCGGATCGTGTATGGCCCTGAAGCCAATGGTATAGTAGAGATTTCAATCAAGCCGTTCATGGCGATGGAGGTAAAGCAGATTCTCCCTGTTATATCGATGACATCAATAGTTGATTGGAAAGGTGCGTTTTGCACATACACCACGTCATGAGCAGGATTCGGATAGACCATCAATTCATCTTGCGTTATTGTTTCATTGCCCAAATAGGTGAAGTTGCCTTCCGCCACTCCCGACGGACACGGCCCATCGATGTACACGCTGTAATCGCCCGATTGGGTGATCTCAAGGGTGTTGCTGGTGGTATTGATCACATTGCCATTGAGCGCCCAAACGAATGGGCCGCTGCCCGAAGCGGTCAATGTATTGTTGTCGGCGGTGATGGTTGGAGTTGGAGGCGTTGCCGTTACCTGGAGCTCAATGCTTGCCGTGGATTGGCACACCGCGGGTGATCCTACGGCTGTACAAGTGAGGGTGTATGGTCCATCATCCGCAGGTGCAAAAGTGAGCGATGGGGCCGTCGACAAGGTTTGATTGTTCCACGTCCAAACATAACTTTCGTAACCTGCTGATGCACCAAGTTCAATAATGTCGAACTGACAAATCGGTGAAGTGGGCTGTTCGATAGTAAGCGTTGCTGGACAAATATAATATTCCGTTGTAGCCGTATTGGTGATCACAGGCTCGTTGTAATCAAAGTAAATCGCAGCGTTGACCTCAAGCAGATCTCCCACGCCTAAACCAGCTAGTGTGCGCACTTTGTAGATGATATACCCTTGACTGCCTGCTGGATCACTCAAACTATCGGGCAATTGGATGTTTTCAAAAAACCAAGTGACTTCGCGTCCGTCAAACGACCATACGTTGCTGTGACTAGCATCGATCATTTGGATGGTACTCATGTCCACCAACTCATCTTGCTCACTCACCACATTGACAAAGTCAGCAGGGAAATTTCCCGTGTTCTGAAAACGGATGCGATAGGTCAACCAATCGCCATTGGCATCGGCTTGTTCTACATCGATCAGGGGTTGGTTCACCATAATGTCGTTGGGGTCGTACGAACCAACCACCACAGCATTGACCTGACTCGTGTTGTTGCTGTTGTCCAGGTCAGTATTCGTTATACTCACGGAGGCCGTCAATTGGGCTGGTGTGCCAAGGGGTGTCCAAGTGGAGAGAACACCTCGGATATAGATGAGTTGCTGCGCAAATGGTCCCAAAACGATAGGGTCAAAGACGATAGTTTCACCCACAATGGAATAGGGCATAGTGATGTCCCAATCAGAAAAATGGGCGAATAGGTTTAAATCGACCTGCAGTTGTGCCGTTTCACTGTGAAAGCTGTGGTTCGTCAATACAACGGCATATTGCGTTAGGAATCCGTTGCGAATCCACGTGCTCAATACCGCATCGACTGCCACATCATGGAAGGTTCCATCGGGGCAAAGTGGGAAATCGACAATGGTGTTGTCCGACAATGTATCGGTATCTATGGTAATTGAGACAGGAGCAATCGTTCCTGTCGGGGCAATGGGAGCAAATGTCAGAAGTCCATTCGGTGGTGCAACGATGGTGTATTCTCC
The DNA here is from genome assembly GCA_947463065.1 of Flavobacteriales bacterium. Taxonomy (GTDB): domain Bacteria; phylum Bacteroidota; class Bacteroidia; order Flavobacteriales_D; family Sanyastnellaceae; genus CANHSF01. Next base: position 7,979 of record CANHSF010000052.1, read on the forward strand.
AACGCCATTGCTTGAACCTATGATTGCATTCGTTTCATCAGATATGATGGGATAAGCCACACCAACATCATCCGTGTCGTAGACTTGATTGCAGTTGAGATCGTAATAGATATTTCCAGTTATGGTGGGGATAAAACACGACGCGGCCACATCAACCAGTTCGGCACAAGCGCCTGTGTTACCCGTAATTGTTACGTCGTTGGGGGCGTTGTTGAGTCGATTGCAAATGGCATCGATATGGCATATGCTCAAATCCGCGTTGTCTTGGATCGATAATGTTCCGCCGATATACGAAAGGTTGGTGAACGTATTTAAGTCTTCAAGATTTGTTGATTGGATAATGAAGTTGCCACTCACACTATCAAGCTGACTGAAATCATAATTTAAAGGTGGCAATATCAACCCGTTGAATTCGGAATATCCAACAAGCAAAAAATTAGTGCAAGCGTTGAGCAAAGGCATGTCGATGACGCATGGCAAATCAGGTATGGAGCTAAATCCTCCATATTCGAGGGAAAAGTCGCCGACCGTTTGCAATTGTGGAAAATAGAGCTGGTCGTTGCCATTCAGATAGAGCTCTGTGAATGTCGTTTGTGCCAATTGGGGCAATAAGATGACTTGTTGCGATTCGCTGTAAATGACGAAATCATTGATTGTTTGAACATTTTGAAAGGAGTTGAAGATAGCGGCTGCACCTAGATAGTGAAGTTGCATCATGGATGTCAGCGCATTTCCGATGGTGAGTTCATTGCATAAAAAAACGTTCATAGTACCGATGTAAGCCGAATCAATACTAGTAAGCGCGTGAAAACCATCCAAGGTTCCAAATACGGTGCTATAGTAGGGGTTATAAAGCCAAGGCTCGAAATTCAATACGTCTAGCGTCGTGAGGTTAGGAAAGATGTTGAAGTAGTTACCATTGGGCATATAAAATCCTAAATTGATCAAGTGAGCAGACTGTAGGTTGTCAAAAGCACTAAAATCCACGTCCATATTGCTGAAGTTTAAGTCTTCATGATATTCAATGTGCAGGTGGTTGATGCTTGTGATATTGGAGCAGAATGTGAAATCATGCACCATTAATGTGGTGAGGTTCCCCAAGGCAGTGAGATTGTTCAATCCACTCAGGTCCATGTTGTTCATGTAGTCCAATATGATCAAGGAGTCGATGGATAGTACGTTCGACATTGCATTCAAATCGGTGATCGGGTCACCATCACCGCTGTTGTCGATCATTACTATGCCTAAGCTGGTACAACTTGGGTTGTCCGCAAAAAAGGCGTTCAACGAGGTTTGGTCATAAAATTCTATCGGATCGGTGCATTGCGCGATGAACTTGTTTTGACATAACATGAAACAAGTCCCTAATAGAGTTATGAGAAGTAGCCGTTGCATGGGGTTGTTTTTTGTAATTTATGAGAAAGATGAAAAATAGGAGCAAATTCCATAAACATATGAAAATTTAGCTCTTTACCTCGTCATTCCTTGACTCCAGCAGTTTTCGGCGCCTCAGGGAGGTGCTTTTTTGAGACCATTTCATGGGATTTTGTAGGATGTATCGGCTGATGTTGCGATAGGCTCTAGGATTTCGAATGACCTTTTCATAATAATCACGTTGCCAGATTTTGAAATTCAGATCTTTTATTTTTTCAAATAATTCATGAGTCATTACTGTCGGGGTGAATTGCAATTCACCCCGACAGTAATGACTCATTTCCATCTCACCAACCTCGCTTAAATCCCAGGATTGATAAAATTCTTTTATTTTTTTGATCGTCGATATTTTTATGCCCCGAACAATCGATCCGACGGCCATGGAGGGGGATTGAAACGTGCCGACATCTTCCAAGCGATTGGAGGGGGTGTGTATTTTATATCGAATTTCGATGATGCCATGGATATGATCGGGCATTATAATGAAGTCGTGGACGGTGCAATTTTCTCGGACGTTCTCTGTATTCAGCCATTCTTGGTAGGCAATCACTCCGATAGGGTTTAGGTACATTTCTCCATTAATGACTTCACCAAAGAATTGATGTCTGTCCTTACAGTTCAAGGTGATGAAATAGAGCCCCGCTTTGGCATAATCGTAGCCTTTGAGGCGAATGGAACGGCGCTTATGTATTGCAGGATTGTATTTTATTTTCTTTTTCATTGTGATCCAATCGAATGTTATGAATTCGAATAGATCACCTGGAAGTATGCACTTAAATGATGTGATATTTTACCAAAGGTGAGTCATGATGAAGTGTTGCGATAAGCTGATCCATAAATTGGGATCGACTAAGAAAGTAAAGTTATTTCATGGTGCTTTGAGGTCAAAACAAGCGCCAGAAGGTCATGAATTCAATTCGAGTTTTCTGATTGCGAGATTATTCAATTTTCATTGAATGCAAATGATTTTATTTGATGAATTTATGAAAGGAATATTCACATTTTTTATTTCCCGTCGTGGTGAATTGCAATTCATCACGACGGAATATAAAAATCAATTCACCGCTACTGCGGGAAATAAAAATCAAGTCAATTTCATTTGAAATCAATATTCCCCCGCCGTCCACATGCGGTTGTACAATTTGCTTAGGGCATCACTGAATTCTTCCTTGCCCCAATCGGGTTGCACTTCCACCGCATTATAAACGCCATTCTCCTGGTACAAACGCCAGTAGAAAGGCACCGTTTCGCGCAAGTCCGTTTTGGTAAAATCTGCTCGGCCCCATTTCACAGTATATACCCGCAGCTCATCGTCTACTTGTTCTGCAATGGCCATGCCTTGGGCAAACCACAGGAGCACTTCCGCTGCGCGCCGATCGCCCCATTGCTCCAATAATTGTGTGTTGCAGGGATAAGCATGCCAGATTACCGAAGGGCGTTCTTGCATCCAACTGTATTCAGCGATGTACAAACTGTCTCCTTGGCGGGCAATCCCGGACCATAAGAGATTATTGAATATGCTCGGTGTGGTCGACAACGATTCATAAGCAATGCCTTGGCGCTGGAGCTCTGAACTGAAATGCTCATGCACGCGGTATTTATTGACGAAGGTGAAGCCCAAATACAATACTGCCCAACCGATACCGAGCCATGCCATTTTGAACCGCAGCGGCTTTTCTCGTCGAATGAACAAACAGATCAATAAAAACAGCATAAACGGCAGAGTCCACATCGGATCCACTACCGCGATGTTGTTGAATCCAACTTGCTCATTGGTGAACGGCAACAATAATTGAGTGCCGTAAGTCGTAAAACAGTCCAAAATCGTATGCGTGAAAAATCCCAAGTACCAAAACCAATACCACTTCATAAAGGGAATATTGCGCTTAAATCCGCGATAGGTGAGCCAGGCAAACGGCAGCGCCAATAGGATATGCACAAACATGCTATGGCTATATCCGCGGTGCAATACCAACGAGGCAAACGGATCCGATGACCCCATGGTCAAGAAGATATCGAGGTCGGGAATGGTACCCGCGATGGCGCCCAGCAATTGTGCTTTGTTACCAATGCGTTTGCCCAACATGACCTCGCCAACTGCGGCGCCCAATACGATTTGCGAAAGTGAATCCACGGGTTTATAATTTGTGCGAAGTAAAGCACGATTCGGTGGTATTGCCATCAATTCTTTGCTGAAATGCGACTTTCGCGTGTTGAATGGTTCTGCTCGAGGATAATCCCATATTGACTGGCGGAGTTGTTCAGGGTTTGGCCTATTTTTGACTCATGATGTATAGAAATTTAGGTTATATGGCCATTATCGCCATGATGATGACTGCGCTTTGCACCGGCTGCGGCAACAAGGATCATGGCCCTCCAGTTGCTGACTATTTTACATCGTTCGAAAAGGGTGTTCAGGATGGCGGCATCCGACGCATCAAGATCGGAACACCAAAGGACTCTTTTTATGTTTGGACCAAGCAGGTAGGCAACAATCCCAAACTTCGGGTTTTGCTCCTCACCGGTGGTCCCGGTTGCACCCACGAATACTTCGAGTGTTTCGAGAGTTTTTTTCCGCAAAACGAAATCGAGTTTATCTACTACGATCAATTGGGCTGCGGATTTAGCGATAATCCCAACGATACTGCGATGTGGGACCTTGCTCGTTATGTGGATGAGCTGGAGCAGGTGCGCAAAGCCCTCAAGTTGGATAGCACCAATTGTGTTCTACTTGGCCATTCATGGGGTGGGATTTTGGCGATGGAATACGCTATGCATCATCAAGACAAATTGAAAGGTTTAGTTATTTCCAATATGATGAGCAGTTGCCCCGATTACGGAAAATACGCCGATGAAGTGCTCGCGCTGCAAATGGATACTGCCGTTCTTCGCGAAATCAACGCCTTGGAAGCTGCCAACGATTTCAGCAATCCGCGGTATATGCAATTGCTCAACGAACACTATTACCAGCATCACATTTGCAAAATCCCATTGAAGGACTGGCCCGACCCGGTCAATCGTTCCTTCGCTGGCCTCAACAGCTCATTGTATGTGACCATGCAAGGGCCAAGCGAATTTGGTATTGCAGGCAAACTCACCCACTGGGACCGCAGTGGTGACATGAAGAATATTCGCATTCCGTGTCTGACGATCGGCGCCAAAGACGACACCATGGATCCGGCGCATATGAAGTGGATGGCCGAACAAATGCCCAAAGGATCGCATCTGTATTGCCCCAACGGCAGTCACATGGCATTTTATGACGACCAAAAGGTCTATTTTGAGGGGTTGATGAAGTGGTTGAAGGCCTTATGATGCTTGTTCAGTGAAGCTACATTGAGCAGTCTATCATTTGTTGTTACGTGCGGCTTTCCTCGATTTGCGCACGGAGCATTGTATATTGATTTGATTGCCATCGGCTGCTTTCATGCGTCTTTTTTTCCAGCGCTGTGCCTTCTTGTTCATCTTCGCATGCGACGAATAATCAAATCCTTTTGCATGCGATTTGGCCTGTGCAATGCCCTGTTGCGGAGCGAAAAAGGCGAGAAGGGCGATGATCAAAAGGATATGTTTCATGGCTGCGTTTTTTTCGAAACGAAGGTAGTGGGGGATTTAGTATGTGGTGGCTTCCGCTCCGCTCAGCCACCACATCTCTGCTCAAACATCGCGACTTCGTGATCACTGATGTGAACTGTAGGGTTAGAGCCTGAATCACTGATATGGAACAGGGGTGGCTGAGCGAAGCCGAAGCCACCCTCCCCAAACAACGAAAAACCTAAAAAAAAAATCCGCACTTCGTGTTGATATTACACTTACATTGGCATCACCTTAACACGATCTAAATGAGAACACTTGCCCTTGTCTGCGCGATCTTTATCGCCTGCGTTGTCACTGCACAAACAACCGTTAAAAAAGTAGTACTACAAGCTTTCTGGTGGGATTACTACAACAGCAATTATCACGACGATTGGGCCAACTACTTGGCCGATTTGGCGCCCCGACTCAAAGCCATGGGCATCGATGCGGTTTGGATTCCACCTGCAAGCAACAACGAAAGCCCGGGAGTCGTCGGCTATGCGCCATTCGATCATTACGACTTGGGTGATAAATTTCAGAAAGGCGCAACCCATACGCGCATGGGTACCAAAGATGAATATCTCCGCATGATTGCGATTTTGCACGCCAATGGTATTGAAGTCATTCAGGATGTGGTGCTCAATCACGTCAACTCGGCAGGAAGTGCAACAGGAGCTGGCGGGCAAGATCCCAATAGTTTTTCAATGGCCTCCAGCAGTGGGTTCAAAAATTTTCGTTATGTATCATACGCTACACCTGCTACAGCCGAAACGCAAGCCAATTACTGGAGCCGCAATGGGCGTTGGCCAAAGAATTATCCGAACTTTTATCCCAATCAATTCAATAACTGTACGACCGGCGATATCTGTTCGGCGTGGTTTGGTCCCGATATTTCTTACGAGTCAAACGCTTTCGGAACCAGCAGCAATGTCGTTGGATTCAATCCCGCTCAGTCGTCCAATTACATGCGCAATGAAGGTCGCAACTGGATGATGTGGATGAAAAAACAATCGGGTGTCGATGGTTTTCGATGGGATGCGGTCAAACATTTTCCGTCTTACGTTCAGCAGGATTTTTCATACAACGTCAAATACAATCTGCCCTCGTGGGCCCGGGGCAACGAGAGCATGTTCAATGTCGGTGAATATGTCGGAAGCAAAAACGAACTGGACAATTACGTCAACGGTATCGGTGCCATGTCCGGCGAAAAAATGATGGGTACTTTCGATTTTGGCTTGCGTGGATTTGATGCGGCCGGTGGTTTGTACGGAATGGTTTATGGCATGGGCAATTTTGATATGGCTACGCTGCCATCGGCCCAACAAAACGAGCGCGTTCAGTATTATGCCAATACCAATACCTTCGTACATCGCACTGTTCCATTTGTCAACAACCACGATACCTTCCGACCGCAATTGAGCAGCACGGGCAATTACACGGGGTGGAATTCTTCGAGTGAATTGTCGCCGCACATCGAACCCAACGAACCGCGCTTGTCGGCTGCATATGCGGTGATTTTTGCGATGGATGGCAATCCTCAAATCTTTTTCGAAGATTTATTTGATATCGGCTACAACGGCAATCGCTGGAATCACAATCCCAAACAAAGTGCGACACTGCCTGTTCGCGATGATTTGGTGAATTTGATTTGGTGCCACCAAGCTTTGGATTTCAAATCGGGTGCTTATCAAGTTCCCCACGCATCGGCGGATTACTTGATTATCTCCCGTGCAGGCAGAGCAATCATCGGCATTACCGACTCATGGAGCACTTGGCAAAATCAATGGGTGTTTACGGGTTTTGCGCCAGGCACAGTGTTGAAAGACTACAGTGGCGCCAATGGCAGTGCGACTGTTACGGTGGATGCCAACGGTTGGGCCCCAATCAATACGCCACCGGTCAATCCTACGCTCAATACCGCAGGCCGCAGAGGATACAGTGTATGGGCGCCGGTTGGAAAAGATGGTGTGGTGTACAACCCTGCACGCAGCGCAGTGACGGTGCAAGAATGGGAAATGGCGGATGATCTCGGCGACAAACACGCTTCTTCTTTGGTTCAAGGTGGTGCCATTCCAGCGTCATCTACCAATTTTAGAACGGCGGGAAAAATATATGTGGAAACGGGCAAAGTGGTTACCTACACCTTGTATCCTGCCAATGCTGCGCGAGCGCTGTACATCGGATTGTACAACAATGCAGGCACGTTGTTGAGCAACAAAAATGGTTTGGGTACATTAACCGGAACGTACACCCCGAATTTCACGGGTTGGATCACCATCAAAGTGCGCAATAATGTGGCATCGAATCCTGGACAAAAATGCTGGGTGAATGTGGCCTATACTGCTCCGCAATCGGTGCCTGTACTCAATAGCATGCAAGCGACCAA
>CANHSF010000053.1 GCA_947463065.1 Flavobacteriales bacterium
TTACACTGATGCTGCCATTGGATCCGCCGTTGCACGTCACATGTGCTACGGTGCCTGTCAGTACGATAGGACTTGGTGCAATGACCGTGAAGCTCTGCGTGGCCGTGCATCCTGCTGCGTCGGTAGCGGTGACGGTATATGTACCGGCCGACAAATTGCTGATGGTGCCTCCCGAGGCGCCGTTGCTCCAAGAAAATGTTTTGTTGCCTGTACCACCTGAAGCGGTAACGGTTATTGCACCGTTGGTAAATGTTGGACAAGAGATATTGACCACATTGCCGGTGATGGCGATCGATGAAATAGCTGATATGGTGAATCCCGTTGATGCCGTACATCCGTTGGCATCGGTGACGGTAGCGGTGTATGATCCTGCCGCCAAATTGCTGACTGAATTTCCTGTGGCACCGTTGCTCCAGGTTACGGTGCGGGTGCCTGTGCCACCGGCTGTAGTGACTACAATGCTTCCGCCGCCACTGCAGCTGGGTTGCGCAGCAGTTCCCGAAATGGTCAGTGCGGCTGGCTGGGCAAGTGTCGCCGAAGCAGTGGCTGTGCATCCGTTGGCATCGGTGACCGTGACCGAGTATGCGCCTGCACCCAAATTGGTGAGATTCGCACTTGCCGAATTGTTGCTCCAGAGGTAGGTATAAGGACTATTTCCTGTGACATTGCTTACGATGTTGCCCGTGTTGCCGGTAGAACAAAGCGGCGAAGTTGCGGTCAATGCGACAGTGCTTCCTGCAAATACGGTCATGCAATTGCTGCATGTATAGGTATTGCTGCCGTGCGCGTTGGTGGCGATGAGCGTAACATCGTATGTTCCACCTGCTGCCCATACAATATTTTGTGGATTGGCTTGGGTGCTGGTGGCCGGTGTGCCGCCTTCGAATGTCCAACTGTACGAAGTTGGGCTATTGGTGCTGGTGCTGGTGAAATCGACTTGTGTATTTCGGCAAACGCTATTGTCTTGGATGGTGAACGACGCCACAGGTGGATTGCCAACCGGCGTGGTGTTTTCCAAGCAGAAGGGATGAATGTTGTCGGCGCCCCAGTTGCCCGAGCCGTTGGCCAATACTGTTCCCGAAGGACTGGTCAAAGAATAGGAACCGTTGGTAAAACCTTGTCCATCGCCATATTGGTCAACCATGGTCAAGGTATAACAACCCGCCGCCAAACAAATATTGGTATTGACTTGTAGCCCTTGTTGGTTGTTGACATAAGGACCACCCGTCAACAAGATCTCTGTGCCTTGCGCGATGTTCCAAGTGGTTTCTGAACCAAAGTAATCCAGAGTCACAGTCAATACGGCGGGTGCACCCGAACTGATGCTGAACGCACCGCTGCTTTGATCGTTGGAGGTATTTTGATCGGCTTGACCGTTGGGGTTCGAGGTCCAAGCATACAAGGTGTGATCGCCTCCCGAAGGATTGATGGATCCCAAGGTTACGGTTGTGCTTGCACCTGAAGCCAAGCTGCCGGTCCAGTTGAAAGTCGAATTCGCGCCACCATCGACATTGGAAAGAATAGCAATGGATGTGATTGTAGAACTGCCGAAATTAGTAAGCGTAACTTGTGGCGAAATTCCGCCGGCGCAACCTGTGCCAGTGGGGCTCAGAATCGCTGTGATTCCCGCATCGCGAGTAAACACCGGCATGCATCCCAGCGAGGATAACAACGTGGTGCGTTGCGTTTCAAGCGTTGTTCGCATTCGCAGTTTTTGACCTTCGCTGAACATGTTCTGACACGTTTCTGGAGTATAGTCCATGTAGTTTTCCACTTGCTGCGTGCCGCTGCAAGCAGGAGTTGTGCACGATGCACTTTGAATGGTCACGGGAGTATCGCAAACACGATCGCCTTGCGTGGTGCAAGACGTTTCTGTGCCGCAGGTGCTGGTGTCATGGAAGGTATGGTATAGACCAAAATAGTGACCAACCTCGTGGGTCAAGGTGCGGTTCATGTCGGTATTGCTCTTGACATTGCCGACGGTACCAAAAGCATTGTGAAGAATCACGATGCCGTCGATGGGCGAATTGAAAGGGAAGTAGGCGTAGCCCTGAATGCCGTTGCCGGCGTTGTTGTTTTCGATTTCGTTGACTACCCAAATGTTCATGTATGATGCACGTGGCCATGTCGAAAGCGCTTTGACAGCAGCTTCATCGGCGCCGTTGCCTCCACTGGCTTCGATGCCCATTTCTGCGTAGTTGGTCACTGAGCTGCCATTGACCCGCACAATACCGTTGGTAGCCGATCCTGCAGGTGTGCGTGCAGCAAGACAAAACTCGATGCCAATGTCGGGTCCATCGCCGTAGCCGTTGGATCCATCCACGCGCCGAAAGTCTTCGTTCAATGCATCAATGGCGCTGAATATTTGCTCATCGCTGATGTTGCTGCCGGTACCATAAGGTTCGCCCTCATGAATGATATGTACCACCACTGGAATCACATAAATGTCATTGGTGCGATCCGCCGCACTCAACGCTTCCATTTGAGCAAGCTTTTGCTCCATATAAAAATAACTTCTGCTAAAGCCCTGATTGTGGTTCATCAACGAGTCGTTGAGATGGTCTGAAGCACAATCGTGGTTCGTCTGTGCATTGCTGTTTAGAGCAAATAGGGCAGCACATAAAACGAACAGATGTTTGCAGCTTTTCATTGTTTGTAAATGGGATTCATATAGGTTCAACACCCTCGCTTATACTTGAGTCGACAAGCAGTAGTTGCGAATCACCATTTCTATTCGACAGTTCTATCAATGATTTCGACGAACCGAGGTATCGAAGTTTTGAAATGCCGAATGATGCCTTGGAATCGGGATTGAAACTTGGCACTAAAAGCATCGCGTTGGACAATCACCAACGAAAAGAGGGCGAACCTGTCGCCCTCTTTTTGTTCGATATTCGTTAGGATTTACCGCGCTATCACAATGCGGAAATGCTCCTTTTGATCGGTCACCAATAGATAAGTCCCTGCTGGCAAATTGGCCACGGACATGCTTTGCACCTGGCGACCGGACTGCACGATTTGTCCTTGTGCCGTGTACAATCGCACATTGCGAGCGGCACTGAACTGGATCCATTCAACGGCTGGATTGGGGTATACGGTCCAGTCGGATTGGCTAAGGTCAACCACAGAAATTTGAGCTCCGTTGTTGGATTCATCGGGTGTGGTTTCGAGGAAATAAACCCATTCGCTCGCACCATCGGTCAATCGGCCCAATGAAGTGTCGGCATCCATGCCTTGCCACGTCACAAAGTCCACCACTGTAAATCCGTCGGGGGTATAAAACCGCAGCGACTCCAAACTATTGTTGAGGCGGAACGAAGCGTGTCGCACCCCTTGTTCGGTGTCGTCATCGGCAAAAAAGAGCAACCAAGAATTGGCCTCAACGGTGACGCTGTCGGGAAAGTCTGTTGGCACGCGCCATTTGGTGGGGTTCTCAATGTCGTCGCTGAAGTAATAGTTTCCGATATTGACATCAAAATTGTTCGGATTGTAGATTTCGAACCAGTCTTCGAGTTCACCCACGTTGTCCAAAATACCTGTTTGGTTGACGGACATCACCTCATTGATATACAGCACCGGTGAGCTCACAAATACCAATTGATTGGATACCGTGGGTGTAGGTGCATTGAAGATGATGCTGTTTGAGGCGCCATCGTTTTGGCGGCCGTAACTTTGATTGTCGGCCATGGCCGTGTAGGTGTAGGTGTCTATCGCAGTAGTGCCATCGGGCCCAGTTAGTTCAATGGTTCCGCCGCTGGTATTCAATGTAAATGGAGCATGATTGGTATCGTCTGCGCCATCGTTGTCACACCAAATGAGCAGATACCCCATGGCTGGAATCGCAGTTCGGTAGGGATTATCGGAGGGAATGTGCCATTGCAGCGGGTCGCCATTGACACCTATATAGTATCCACCCACATTCACTTGGAAGTTATTGGGGTTGTAAATTTCAAACCACTGATCGTATTCGCCTTGTAAATCAGCGAAATAGCTGATGTTTTGGGTTTGTACTTCGTTGATAAACAGATCGTCGCTGCCATGTTCTTCGAAATTGTTGTCGTCGAAGGTCACATTGTTGAAAAACATCCAGTTGGCGCATCCATCGCATTCGCGGCCGTAAGAAATATCGGGCGCACATTGCGGATAAGTGACTTGGTCGATGATGGTTGTGCCATTGGGGGCGGTTAAGAGGATCGTTTCACCTTCGGCACTGAGGGTAAAATTGCCGTTGTGGTTTTCGCCTTGAGCGGGGTCGTTGTCGCACCAAATGACGATGAAGTTATTGGGCAAAACGGTGGTGATACCCGCGTTGGTGGCTGGAATTTGCCATTTCATAAGATCCAACGGATCATCGCTGATGTAATAACCGGCCAAGTTGGTGATGGGGTTTCCGGGTGGATTGTATATCTCGATCCAGTCGTCGGTTTCGAAGAAGTCGTCCATTTGCCCATTGGCATTGCTGGCGATGATTTCGTTGATGCGCAGATTGAGATTTTGCCCCCAAGATGCATAGTGCAGGAGGCCTATGAGGAGAACAAAGTAAATTTTCATACGGTTGGGTTTCATTTTCCGGTTACAATTATACCACATACGCTTAATATACCCTCCATTTTGCATGATCGATTTGCAAAAAAGACCCTGAAAAAATGAATCGGGGAGGAATAAGCTCGGTTGGCTTATTTTTGTCCCTCCTAAAAAATTGGACACATTGCCTGTAATACGCATTTCTCTTTTCGTTTTGTTCATTCTGGTGCTGGCCACGGCCATTCGCATCTACCAGATCGAGAAGTCGGTGTTGTTTGCCGATGAGCAAAGAACGTTGTGCGTCTCCAATGGTTACGCTGCGGCCACAGACAACAACGGCATCGGTCGCGAAGATCTGGTGGTTTTAGACAGCTTACCGCAGGTGTTTGATCATGCCCATTTGCGCCAGCAGCGGGGCTACACCAACGTGGTTGACGCATCGATTCAGCTCGGCGGAAACTCGACATTGTATTATGTGTTGACTTCGGGTTGGACCCGGGTTTGGGGCAACAGCAAGTGGAGTTTGCGCGGTGTTTCGCTGATTTTTGGCGTTTTGCTGGTGGTGCTGGGCTATTATTTTGCCCGGCAATTGTTCAATCCCACAACGGCCACCTTTGCAGGCATTCTCTTGGCAGTGCAACCTTGGCTGGTGAGCTACAGCAAATGGGGCGAGGCGTACATGTTGGTGGCGTTTTTTAGCCTCATGACCACGTATTCCATTTATCAGATCGCGGTGGCAAAAAAGCACCTTTGGCTGCATATTCCGCTGTATGTCATCGCCTTGTTTTTGGGTGCCATGAGCCATTACATCATTGTGTATGTATTGGTTGCGCACATACTTTTGGTGGCATTTTTCCACGTGCACCGCAAGGCGCTGTACGAATATGCCGTGATGCTGGTAGTGGCGGGCATTGGATTGGGCCTGTGGTTTTTGAATGGCGGAATGGAAGGCCAGCAGATCATGCGCCAAATGGGTTGGGGCATTCTTCATGGGCAAGACGCCGTATCGACTGATCCGTTTTCGTTGGTTGATTTCTTTGGCATTTCACGCACCATTTTTGGCATGCCATTGTTCCACGAGTTAGGATTGCTGTTTGCCCGTGTTTTGGCGGCAGCGGTATTTTTGGTGCTCACCTTTTTTGTATTTCGCAATGCAGCGCGATCGCCCTATTTTCGAGCCATTATGTTTTTGATATTGCCCATTGCGGCGTATCTCATTTTGGTCAGTATTTCGTTCTCATTCTTACGATCTTACACCGATGCGGCACTGGCCACTGCCACCATCGTCATGCCTTTGGGCACCATCTATATGGCTTTTGGTTTGGAGCGGTTATACATCACTTCCAATGGCGGAAAAGCTGCAGCGATAGGCTTGGGGATTTTGTGTTTCTTGCATGGAATAAGCAATTCCTACCTATTGCACACCGAGCGCCGCGATTACCAAGGCAAGGCACTGTACGATTTGGAAGCGAATACTGCATTTTTGAAAAACTACGCCATGCCGGGCGATACCATTGCATTTCCGAATGCCACCAATGCTGTAATCGTCAATTTGGTGATGGATGAAACAAACAACAATGTGCAGGCCATCGAACCCACCATGTCGGAAGAGGTGTTGTTTGAAATCAAAAACGGAACGAAGGTGTTCCAATACAAATGAAAAGATCTATGAAAAAGAATACACTTGCAATAGCATGCGCATGGGCGATGTGCACCGCTTTGTTTTGGACGTGTGGAGCAAACAAAGCCAATGTTTCAGCAACAGCAGAGGAGGAGCCGATTCTTTATCCCGAGGAGAAGCACTTCAAAAATGTGAAGCAGTTGACCTTCGGCGGTAACAATGCGGAGGCCTATTGGAATTTCAAAGGCGATAAACTGGTTTTTCAATCGGACAACAAAAATTGGGGTTTGGGTTGCGATCAAATATTTATTCTCGACCTCAACAAACAACAGGACAGCACCAAACAAACCCTTTTGTCGACGGGAAAAGGCCGTACGACTTGTAGTTTTTTCATGCCCGGTGATCGCACCATATTGTATGCCAGTACCCACTTGGCGATGGATACTTGTCCTGCCGTTCCGGTGCGCGAAGGCGGCAAATACGTTTGGCCCATTTATCCGGAATACGACATATTCGAAGCCGATTTGCAAGGTCGAATCGTGAAGCAGATGACCAATCAAAAGGGGTACGATGCCGAGGCCACAGTGAGTCCAACAGGCGATCGCATAGTCTTTACTAGCATGCGCAATGGCGATTTGGATTTGTACACCATGAACATCGACGGCACCGATGTGAAGCAGATCACCAATACCTTGGGTTACGATGGTGGAGCCGCATTCAGTGCCGACGGCAAACAAATCGTGTGGCGCGCATCGCGTCCACGCACACCGGATGAAATCAAAAAATACCGCGAGTTGTTGCAAGCCGATCTGGTTGAGCCTACGAATTTGGAAATATTTGTAGCCAACGCCGACGGCAGCAATGTGCGCCAAGTGACCAATTTGGGCAAGGCCAACTGGTCGCCGTATTTTCATCCCGACGGCAAGCGCATACTATTTTGCAGCAATCACAAAAGCGCGATAGGTTTTCCGTTCAATATTTTTATGATCAATGTGGACGGCACGGGGCTGGAGCAGGTGACTCACGACAAACAATTTGATAGCTTTATCATGTTCAGTCCCGATGGCAAAAAGGTAGCTTGGTGCAGCAATCGCCACAACGGTCGAACACGCGACACCAATGTGTTCATTGCGGATTGGGTGGATTAAATATCTTTGTTTGATGCAAATTATTTTTATTGCCTTTACAGGTATCTTCATGCTTTCTCTTGGATTTGCTGTGATGCATTGGCCAGGGGCTAGTTTATTGGAAATTTTTTCCGGCTTCTCGCTAGCAATAGTCATTTTTTTACTGGGAAGTAAAAAATCAAATACATTTTATGAACGGTTGTTTTTCATCTTGAGTGCAGTGGTCATTGTGATGGGCTTGTTCAAGTTGATGTATTGGCCCAATATACTGCCTGAATACAAAGGTGTGAGTGCATTGGCTTTGCTGATGCTTTTGGGAATCGTTGTGTTATGGACGAAAACCGATGCAAAATTGCATGATATGCCGAAGATCAAACCAGCACTTGTTTGTCTATTTCTTGTATTTGCCTTGGTATTCTCGATCCCAAGAAGCGCGATTTACAAGTTTCATCATATCACCAGTTTGGGCGACTCTATGAGGCCTACAGAAGAGCTACACGAGTATTATCATTTGGCAAGATTTTATATGGCCGAGAATAGAAAAGCAAAGGCACTAGAGGCGCTTCAAAACGCTAAAAGGAGAATGTCAGATGTCACTCAGTCCTCATTTGTGGGCTCGAGCGGTAATTTATTAGATACCCAAGATTTTCAAACGAAGATCAGTGAATTGGAGCTGCGCATCAATGCATTGCCATAATTAGCGAAAGGATTAACCATTATCCAATCAAGAATTTACGAACTAGCCCTTCATAAGATTATCTTGTCGAGTAGCTGTTATCTCTCATTTTGAGAATGTCTCTACGTGTATTTTGCTGATTAGCAAAAATCCACTTTCCAAACCGTACACCCCGCAGGGTGCTTGACAACGTGCTCTCCTCCTTTCCAAAAAGGAGTCCCCGCAGGGGGAGGTGGTTTACCCATGCTACAAACTCGGACATCATCCACGTGGAGGTGGTTTACCCATGCCTCAACCTAAAACATGCTCTCACCGCGGTGTTTGCATTCCATCACTTCCCCGTCATCTTTCGATTGAAATCATCGCTCTGATTTTTGGGGATGCTAAGTGAATTCCACGGGTCTTGTGCCACCATTTTAGATAAAAAAACGATCTGGCCAATGTGGTAACTGTAATGCGCCAATTGCCGCTGAAGGGCCTCGATTACGGTGTGTTGCTCGTTGCGAATGGTGATGGTCTTGTGCAAATCGGCCGGCTCCAAGTGTTTTACAACCTGAAGAAAAACGTTCCAACCGTTGGTCCAAGCTTCCATGACCTCCGCTCGCGTGGTCAAAACGGAATCGAATTCGTGGTCGCGATTGCGCCAAGTTTTCTCGCCATCTTCTTCATAAAAATTGGTGAAACGCGAAATCATGTTTCCAGAAAGGTGCTGAACAATGATGGCAATGCTGTTGCTTTCGTTGTTGAACGCCCAAAACAAGCGTTTTTCCTCTACTTGCGCCATGGCTTTCTCGCCCAACACTTTGTATTGCAAAAAGGTCTTTTGTATGTTTTCGATGTAATGTTTTTCCATAGCGCTAAACGTCTTGTTGGGGATGGGGCATTGCACACCAACTGACCACATCGTTGAAAAAATGATTGCTATTGCCTTCGCCTTGCCAAAAGTGCGCACCTTGCTTGGCGTGTTTCTCGGAGCCTTCGGGATAGAAGTCCTTCAAAAAGCGAAGCACGATGACTTCACGTACCTCGAATTCGCCAGATTTTCCAGGCAAAAATACTTTGTTGCCCGGTATATAGGCCAATACCCGCTGGTCGTTTTCGGGCAATACGGTTTGTGTTGAGTGCCACATCATTGCCGCACGAATGTAATAGCAGTGGGGCTCCGCTCATCGGGGTATGCAAAGAGTTATCAACGAACAATCAGTTCATCGCCAAACAACCAACTGGGCTCGCCTGGCGCATCGTGCCAAGCGGGGCATGCACCAATTCCTTGTACCACCATTTTCACGTAGCGGGCTTTTTTCGGCGCAAACCAAATGGCATAAGGCAGCGGCATCTCGCGTTTGTCCGATGCCTCGATCGCCGCATCAAAATGGCCCAATTCAAACCAGGTTTTTCCATCCAAACTGCCGTAGTACACCACTTTATTCGGTCTGAATATCCACGCATTGGCATAGTGGTACCAATGGCTGTTGCAATGCTGGACCGTTTTTACGCTGTCCAAATCCACCATGATCTCCAGGTTCTTTTGCACAACTCCTTGCCAAAAGCCATCGCGAAATCCAGCGCTGTAGCACAATCCATCGCTGAAAGCTTGATCGCCCGAAGCGGGATAGTAGCGGTTGGTTTCAAAATTGCGCGTCGATTTTTTTCCGGAACCAAGGTGCTGGTCTACGCAAACGCTGAGATTGTAATCTTCGATTCGTTTTCCATTGGACATGGAAGTGTAAAAGCTGATCCGCGAATGGTTCAATGCTGCAATGGGCCTGTAATAGTTTTCTATACTGGGTGGTGTTCCAAAAAATTCTCCTACCTCTGTGCGGTCTTCGGTTAAGGTGAAGTCACGCCCGTACAGTTCCAGCTCTTCGTAAAAAATCTCGATGTTATCCAAAGTTGCTTGGGCCGAAATCACCATTTGTCCCTTTTCGTTGCGCGAATAGGCGAGTTTCAAGGGCTCTTTGGGAAGGCCATACCGTATGCTCATTTTTTCCAAATACGGATAATGGGCATTCATGCGTTTGGAGAATTTTGCATAATCGCGGTTGTTCGGATTGGTCCACAATACTTCGCTCATGGCCAACAAGCGCGGAAAAACTTTACTGTCCACTTTCTCTTGCGGTGCGTGTTCTGTCCACATATTGCATTCGCCGCCGCGTATGTATTGTGCTTCGTTTTTGGTCAATTCGGATGGGATCGGATTGAATTGATATACTTTTTCGGCATCGATGAAATTCAAACCGTAGTCGAAATAACAATGCGAGGTGGGCGACATGATGGCCACGTGTTGGGCTTTTGCCGCAGCAATACCGCCTTCGGGTCCGCGCCAACTTTGAATGGCTGCGCCCGCAGGTATGCCGCCTTCAAGGATTTCATCCCAACCGATTATTTGTTTGTTTTTGGTTTGAAGAAACGCAGCCATTTCTTCGATCAACCACGTTTGCAATGCTGCTTCATCTTTGAGGCCTTTGTCCTTGATGCGTTTTTGACAGCGCTCGCATTCTTCCCAGCGGGCTTTGGGGGCTTCATCGCCACCGATGTGAATGTAAGGGCCGGGAAAAAGTTCGCACACTTCGGTCAAAACGTCTTTTAGAAAAGCGATGGTTTGGTCGTTGCCGGCGCAATAGATGTCTTTGAATACACCCCATTCGTTTTCTACCGCAATGGGCTCGTGGGTGCATCCCAAGTGCGGATAGCTCGCCACTGCCGCTACGCTATGTCCGGGCATTTCGATTTCGGGAATAATGGTGATGTGCCGCTCTTGGGCATACCGCACGATGTCTTTGATCTGCTCTTGCGTGTAGTATCCGCCGTAGGTTGTTCCATCCGCTTCTTGTCGGTAAGCGCCTACTTCTGTCAGTTTCGGATATTTTTTGATTTCGATGCGCCAACCTTGATCTTCGGTGAGGTGCCAATGCAATACATTCATTTTGTAGAATGCCAATAAATCAATGTATTTTTTGATAAAATCCACATCCATGAAATGGCGGCAGCAGTCGAGCAATAAACCCCGATGCGGAAAGGCAGGGCGATCTTGGATCATCATGCACGGCCATACCACTGGAAGCAATTCGTCGCGATTGGAAACAAAGGGGGTGAGTTGCTTGAGGGTCTGAACGGCATGCGACACACCCGCCGTGCTGCGGCCGTTGATGACCACTGCGGTTGGGGTGATGCTGAGCCGATACGATTCGCGTTCATCCACCACAAACGATTGCCCTAGACCACCCGGCAGCGATTCAACCGTTTGCGGAGTTTGTAATCCGGGATCCATGGTCATGGCATCCAGCAAAATGGTGTTGGAACCCACATTGCCCGTCCACAATTCTGTTTGCAATGCAAAGCCGCATTGCGATTTCAGAAACGATTGAAGCTGTTGGGCCTCGAAAGCGCTTTCGGTATCGTGCAGAATAAGCGTGGTTGCATTGAGTGTGAATTGACCTTGGATGGGCACAGCAGAAGCTGGGTAAGGGATGATAGCAAGATCATTTTGACCAAAAGCCAGCAGGCTCAAGGGCAGGAGCAGCAGGGTAAGAAAACGTTTCATGAAATGGGGTGACTATTTGGCCAAATTGTCCAATGGATTGTCGGTTTGCAAAGGAAAAAAAAGATTGTAAGCGCCGAGGTATTTGTACTCGCCAAAGGGGAGTTGAACTTCATACAGGGAGCAAATGAAAAAATTTTTGCGCACCAAGAACTTGTCGATGGCTGATTCGGTAAAATCGCTCGTGGTGTCGGACAAAAACTGGGCTGCAGGATTTTCGGGGTCTTGTGCAAATTGACTTTTCAATTGTTCTTTGACCTCTTCTTTAAAATCTTTTTCGGTGGGATTGGTGAAATACGCCAATACCAACAACCCCAGTGCTACCAAGATAGAGATACGTATGATTAACCGAATGATGCCGAACATAATCTTGTTTTAAGGGGTAACACGTTCATCGCGGATTCATTGTGTTCCGCTGTATTCAAAAGTACAAAATTCTTGCGGATAATCGGGACATGGGCAGTGGTTTTTTGATTGTTTTGAATGAAGATCATTGCAAACACGCCTTGTCCAATGCGCATGGACTAGGATCTGGCGCAATGCATTTGAACGGCTGCAATGGCGGCAAGCGCTGCGGTCTCGGTGCGCAAACGCGCTGAGCCCAATGAAATGGCAATCGCACCGCGTTTCGTGGCATCCTCAATTTCTTTGGCCGTGAAATCGCCTTCAGGTCCTATCCAAATGGTGGCCGATTGATCATCGCAGTGTTGTGCGATGGGCTGGCGCGCATACTCTTCGCGGCAATGTGCAAACAGGTGTTTGCCGCCTGCCAATTCATGCAACAGTGTTTCGAATCGCGCCACATTTTGAATCAGGGGCAAATGATAGCGTTGGCTTTGCTTGATGGCGGCGATGGCCACGCGTTGCAAGCGGTCCAACCTGACAATGGGGCGTTCGCTATTGGCACATTGCACAAAATGAATGGAAGCGATTCCCAGTTCTACGGCCTTTTCCAACAGCCATTCCATGCGCTCGTGTTGTTTGGTGGGAGCCATCACAAGGCGCAAGCGTTCGTTGTTTTCGGCGTGGTGCACCCGCTCTGCAACTTGGATACGGGCGATGTGTTTTTTCCATTCGATTTGGCCGGTGATGCAGGTTCCTTGGCCATCGGTTATCTGAATCGAATCGCCATCGGAGTGGCGCATGGCCTTGACATGGCGCGATTCTTCGGCATCGAGTTCAAATGCATCGTGGTTGAGGTGCGGATGAAAAAATAGATTCACGGGGCGATTGCAAAAAAAAAGGGGAGATGAAACTCCCCTTTTGCGTTTAGTCGATTTTGAGTTCTTCGCGACGTACAGCGTGCTGTTTGTCGTTGAGGTTGATTTTGCCTTTTGAGCGGAAGATGAAGTAGTACTTGCTGAATCCGTCGTACGGTTGCGGTGCAGCGAAGATTGGAATAAAGTTGTGCTCTTTGCAGAACTGCACCAACTGAGGACGGTTTTGTTCGTCGATGGTACCGATCTCGTCGATGAAGAGTGCAATCTTGTTGTCTTCGCTGGAAATGGCCAAACGGTTGATGATGCTCATCACGATGACCAAACGAATCATACGGTCGGTACCGTCCGATTCCACTTGCTCTTTCAAGTCCACGCGCTTCATTTGGCCTTTGACATCCAGCACCAATTCGATGTCGAACAGGTTTTCGAAATCAACGGACTTGCCGCTGTCGAGGTATTGGTTGAGGATTTTCAAGTCTTCGGCGCTCTCGAATTCGAATGACAATTGAGCATTCAAGTTTTCGATGCTGGCAATGCGTTCCAATTCGTACAACACCTTTTTGTTGTCGACCAACTCGATGCGCAAACTTTCGATGTTCGAAATGCGTGTTTTGGCCAAGCTTTCGTTGAATCGGTTGTACACAAAGGTTTTGAATTCTTCGTAGCGTTTGCGCAAGTTGTAGGCCGGATTGGCGAATTGCGTTGAAATGCTACCGAGCAAACCGTCGATCGATTTTTCCTTGTCTTGAATGCAAGCGATTTCGTCTTCAACGTATGCGATGAATTCGGTTTCATCGGCAGTTGCGCTATTGGTTTTGAAACGCAGTTGGTCGAAGGCGCGGTCTTTTTTGACTTTGAGCACATCGCGGTCGGCATTGGCGTGTTGGATCTTGGCAAAGATTTCATCCAACGATTCGGTGGTTTCGTAAACGGTGGGAGAAATACCCAGCATTTCGATTTCTTGCTTGCGGCTGCGCAACAAAATCAAGCGCTCTTCGCTCTTGCGGGTGTCTTCGCGCAAGGTGTCGAGCAACAGCGATTTCTCACTGATTTCCTTCTTGAGTTTATTCAACTCGGTTTCGAGTTCTTCTTTCTGGCTCTTGATGGCGCGCAATTCGGTGCCCAACTCGCCGCTGAGTTTTTCGATTTTTGGTTTTTCGGCCAAAGCTGCCAATTTTTCTTTGACGGCTTCCATGTCGCTGATCACCTTGTCCAATTCCTTGCGGGTTTTGTCGAGGTGCAGAGAAACGGCCCAAAGTTTTTCCAACTCTACTTTTTCCTTTTGCACTTCCTTGAGCTCTTCCTTCAACATTTTCACGGAAGGAATGTCTTTGAGCTCCATTTTCTTCGGCAATTCGATTTCACCGTCAAAAATTTTCATCAATGTGCCGCCCTTTGTGATTTTTTTCTTCACGTGTTTGTCGGGCAAAGCACTGAACTCCGAATTGAATATGGTATTGAGCAATCGACGTGTTTCTTCGTCGCCTGCAATCTTTTGGATCAATTGGTTGTCGTAGTTTTTGATTTGGCTTTCGATGCGCGCACATTCAGCGTCGAATTTGGCCAACTTCGTTTCCAATTGTTTGCTGTCCATTTGTTGGTTTTCCACCATGGTGATGCGTACCTCGATTTCGCGGCGCTTTTTGTCCAAGTTGGTCAACGCTTCATTGAGAAAAGCTTTGTCTTCGAAACCGGCGATTTGATCCAAGCGAGTTTGCAATTGGATAAAGTCCTTCTCTTTGATTTCCACTTCCGTTTCCTTCTTACCGATTTCGCGGTTCAATTCTTCCTGGCGCGGTTTGAGTTTTTCGTTGACCACCACCAATGTCGATTGGTATGTTTTTTCCTTCTCCAAACGGCCGTTGTCCAGTTCCTGGGCGGCACCGGCGTATTGTTTGTCAAAGGCGTAGACCAAGTCGCTTACGATGCGCGATTTGGCTTTGTAGAGATTGACGACCTCGCGGAATTCTTCAAAGTCCTTTTGGATGCTTTTGATCACGCGGATTTCATCGTTGATGCGCAACAAATCGGTGATGTCCTTTTTGTTTTTCTGCGAGAAGTTGATGCCTTCGTTCTCGCGGTTATCGGCGATGATCAAACTTTCTTTGAGCGTTTTGTTGGTGATCAATTTGGAGTTGATCAAGTAGCGATAGATCTTGGAGAAATTGTTGCTCAACCCGTCGGTACGCACGCTTTCTTCCAACCAGATTACAGAATCCGATTTGCGACCGCGTTGATAAACGGCGTTGAATACTTCGCTTTTGCTCTTGTACATGTACAATTCCACCCCTTCGCTGGTCATCAGATCTTGCACCTCGTCCCAACGGCGAATGCGCTGCTGTTGGCCATCGCGTTTGAAGAAATGCTCGGTGTTGTATTCGCCTGGATAGCGGTAGTATTCCAATTCACCTTCGCTGTCGCGTTTCACCAAAATGCAATAATTGGAACCTTTGCGCACCTCAAAAAGGATATAGCTTTGGTTGTGGGTTGGGAAATAGTGGTGAATGGTTTCTTTATCGCCACGGCGTTGACCGCTGAAGCTCATTTTGCTGCCGTCTACGATGAACAAAAAGTTCAAGGTGTAGATCAATGTGGATTTACCGACGTTGTTGGGTCCGACCAA
>CANHSF010000054.1 GCA_947463065.1 Flavobacteriales bacterium
AGATGGGCACTCCGATTTGGGAGTTGTAGCTTTTTGGGCTGCGCACGATGCGGTAGTCGTCGCTTAGCATCACGTTGAGCCATTCTTTTACGATGGTTTTGCCATTGCTCCCGGTGATGCCCACCACGGGATATCGGCACAGGCCGCGTTTATGGGCGGCCAAAGCCTGCAAAGCTGCAATGCTTTTGGCAGTTCGGATCACTGTGGCATCGGGCAATGCGCGGAGGTCGACATCTTCTTCGACCAAAAAGCAACGCATGCCTTTGCGGTATAGGTCTGCAATAACCAAATGGCTGTTGTGCCGAACCCCATGAATGGCAATGAATAGACTGTGCTCCAACTGAATGGCTTTGCGGCTATCCAAAACGAGGTAGTCGATGGTGGCCTGTTCATCTCCTTGCAGAAGTTCTCCTTTGGTAATGGAGGCCACCTGCTTCATGTTTATGTTCATGGCTGGTCTTTGGATGCTTGTTGTTTTTCGTCGATGCGGCGTTGCGCCATGGCGTCGTTGTAGGCCTCTCGCGAAAGAGGAGCGTAGCTTTCCAATTCGCCAAGCTGAACCACCGAGTCTCCCGGGGCATAGCGATAACTGTAATGGGCTATGTTTCCCGTTTGCACACAAATGGCGTGCACCTTGGTCACAAACTCAGCGATGGCCAACAGGTGAGGCATAGGCCCAAAAGGCCGGCCCATAAAGTCCATATCCAAACCGGCGCAAATGACACGGACCCCTTGGTTGGCCAATTGGTTGCATACCTCGGGCAGACCATCGTCGAAGAATTGAGCCTCATCGATACCGAGAACCTCAACATCTGCGCTGAGCAGCAGCAGTTGTGAGCTGTGTTCGATGGCCGTGCTTCGAATGGAATTGTCGTTGTGCGAAACCACATCGGCTTCGTGATAGCGGTTGTCTACCTTGGGCTTGAAGATTTCTACCTTCATTTTGGCGATTTCGGCGCGTTTCAAACGGCGGATCAGCTCTTCTGTTTTGCCCGAAAACATCGAACCACAGATCACTTCGATCCATCCATGGCTGCGCCCGCGGTTAAAGGTATTCTCTATAAACATGACAAACGCAAACCTACTAATGTTTTGCTGAATATGGTGGAGATTTTCGCGTCCTTTTGTAGGTTTGCGGGCCGAATAGGATTAATCTAAAAAAACACCTCGTTTATGGGAAGGATATTTGAAAAACGCAAGCACAAGATGTTTGCGCGCTACGATAAAATGGCAAAAGCCTTTACCCGAATTGGTAAAGACATCGCGATGGCGGTGAAATCAGGCGGGCCCGATCCGGCCACCAATCCCAGACTGCGCCAGGTGATGGCCAACGCCAAAGGGGTAAATATGCCCAAGGACCGCGTGGATGCGGCCATCAAGCGCGCCAGCGACAAAGACACCGCGGGCTACGAAGAGGTGGTATATGAAGGCTATGGGCCGCACGGTGTGGCCATTTTGGTTGAAACCGCTACAGACAATCCTACGCGTACCGTGGCCAATGTGCGCATGTACTTCAATCGCGGTGGAGGCACCTTGGGCAATAGCGGTTCATTGAGTTTTGTGTTCGACCGCAAAGGTGTTTTTCGCCTTTCCAAGGAGGCGGTAGCCAATATGGAAGAACTGGAGCTGGAGCTGATTGATTCGGGCCTGGAAAGCATCGAAACCGACGAGAACGAAGTGGTGCTTTATACGGCGTTTGCCGACTTCGGAAGCATGCAAAAGGCTTTGGAAGAACGCAATATGCCGGTTGTAAAGGCGGGTCTGGAGCGCATCCCTAATTCGTTCACCGAACTCAACGACGAGCAGGTGGATGAAATCCTCGAATTGGTTGAAAAAATCGAAGAGGATGACGATGTGCAGGCCGTTTATCACAATTTGAAATAGGCTTTTATTCCATTAATTTCACAAAACCCGAAGGTTAGCTTTCGGGTTTTTCTGTTTTTATTGTAATCAGGTAAGTAGGGATTTGGAGTGCGGTGGATTATATTTGTTCACCCTGTATGAGAAAATTGGTTGGGTCTACCAAGATAATGATGCGCAAGAGCGTACTCATTGTTATACCTCCGCCCTGCCTCAGAAACCATTGCAAACGCTTACCAACATATTAAATGGCTTTTACCCAATCGCATTGGGTGAAATGGATGGGGTTCAACTCATGAACCGCACAGACACCAAGTTCATGTTTCATCGGGAAGATCTACTTTCCTTTTTGCCCGATTTGGCCGATACCTACCGCGCTTTGGAGGTTGAGGGCACCCGCGAGAGCCGCTATGAAACGCTGTATTACGATACTCCGGATTTTTGGCATTATCTCCAACATCAGAATGGAAAGCGCCACCGTTACAAGGTGCGCAAACGAAGTTACGTTGAAAGTTCCATTGCATTTTTGGAGGTGAAGGAAAAAAACAACAAAGGCCGCACCTACAAAAGCCGCATCAAAATCGAAGAGATTTTGCCACAGATGGATGGCAGAAGCCAAGAGTTTGTTGAGCGAAAGGCAGAGGAGGTGAATGTGTTGGAGCCCAAAATTTGGAACAGCTACACACGCACAACCTTGGTCGATACAAAGGCGGGTGAGCGGGTAACCCTGGACACCGACTTGAGTTTTTACTTCGACAACAAGCGCATGGATTTGCATAACCTGGTCATTGCTGAGGTCAAACAAGACGGCGAAAACCGCCATTCTCGATTTGTGCAGCACATGAAAAGCCGCATCCTACGCCCCGACGGCATCAGCAAATACTGTTTGGGTGTGGCCTTGCTTTATCCGGAGTTGAAATCCAATAATTTCAAAGAAAAAATTTTACGTATTCAAAAAATAACACGTTCCTATGCCATTTGATTTGTTTCACTCATTCGCTGATCTCATAACATCGGTTCAGACAGACCTTCCTTTGCCGGAGGTGCAAGACATCAAGCCCGACAAAGACAAATTCGATCCGCTGGGCAGCATCAAACTGTTCAAGGCCGAGGATCTTTTGGGGTTGATCATTCTGGTGGGAATCCACATGAGCTTCATCTTCCTTTTGGTGCGGGTGATCTATTACCCCATCGCCAAGCGGAAAGACTTTTTGTTTACCTATTTCCTCTTCAGCATCAGCATTTTCATGATGTGTTATTTGTTGGAAAGTGTCAAGGTGGAGATGGGATTTGCGCTGGGATTGTTTGCCGTATTCGGCATTATTCGCTACCGAACAGATGCCATTCCAATCAAAGAAATGACCTACCTCTTCATCATCATCGGCATGAGTGTGATGAATGCCTTGATCAATAAAAAAATCACATTGGCCGAATTGGTTTTTGCCAACTTGAGCATTGTGGCATTGACCTATGGCTTGGAAAAGGTTTGGTTGATGCGCCACGAATCGCAAAAATTGATTGTGTACGAAAAGATCGATTTGATCCAAAACGGCCGCAGACCTGAGCTCATTGCAGACTTGACCCAACGCACTGGAATCAAGATCAATCGGGTGGAGGTCGGTAAAATCGACTTCTTGCGCGACACCGTTGTTTTGAAAATCTATTTCTACGACGACGAGCAAGATGGTCAAGTCGATGAAAGCTTTAGTCCAGGATTTAATTCATAAAAACCATGTCAAAGGCATTTTTTATTCTCGTTATCGCCGGTGCAATAACTTTCAGCGCATGCAAAAAGCAAGCGGGTGAGGGGGGCAACTCATCCATCAAAGGGCGTGTGGAAGTGGTGTATCGCAACCTATTGTACAATCCCACGCCAGCTGACACTTTCGTGGCGCCCGATGTGGACGTTTACATTCAATACGGCGACAACGTATCGCCCGATGACCGCATATCGACCAACTACGATGGCGAGTATGAATTCCTCAATCTGAGGCCCGGCGACTACACCATTTATGTGTACAGCAAAGACACCGCGCAAGGATTGACCATTTTGGATCCAACCGATATGGTGGTAAAACAGACCCTGACCATCGACGACAAAAAGCAAACCGTTGAAGCTCCGTTGATGCGCATTTACGAAACCAACAACTAGCGCGCGCCCCAACGCAGCGGCCAAGCTTAAAACAAGAATCGCCAAGTATTAACGATCCATTTCTGGTCATGCCTTTCAATAAACGTCTTACCTCCTTGCTTGTATTCGCCGTTGTGGGCATTGTACCGCTGTTGGCGCAATACAAAGATGCCGGGGTGTGGACCGAAGGGTCGTTCGGTATGGAGTATGGCAAACGTTGGGAATTTGCTGCCGTAACGGAGTTGCGCTTCAACGAGAATTGGAGCAACTTGACCCGTGCATTTGTGGATTTTGGTGCGCAATACAAGGTCAACAAAAGGATGACCACAAGTTTGGTTTGGCGCACCGGCGTGGCCGACAACGAAGGTTTTTACGACTGGCGAAATAGGATCCAATTTGGTTTGGGCTTTCGTTTCAAATGGAACGATTGGACACTGAATTACGCGCCGCGGTGGCAAGTTTCACTCGCCGCAGGTGGCGAAGACGATGCCGATATTTCAACCAATTTGCGCAATCGTTTTCAACTGAAATATGGAGGGATCAATGACTGGGATTTTACCACGTCCTACGAATTTTTTCACAGCACGGGCCAATATAATTTTTTGACTTGGCAAAACTGGCGTTGGACTTCACAAGCGGCATACGAACTCAATAAGCGCCGAAGCATCAGTGCGGGTTATCTCATACAGCGCCGTCTTATCGGGTCACCACAACGCATGGATTTTGTGGTGCTGGTGGGTTACAAATACACCATGAGCGTCAAGAAAGAAAAAAAACCCATGTAGCGACGCATGGCAATGCGTCGCCAAGCATTGCCATGCGTCGCCAAGCATTGCAGCGCGTGCCACGTGCGCAATGCGCGTATCCCCATCCGCACCCACGCACCGCACCCCGTATGGGCGCATCGCATGCGCCGTTAAAGGCTGTGGCACCGTCCATGCATTCCAATGCACACCAGCATCAACGAAATCAACGTATGGAACCCGCTCATTTTTTGATCCTTTCGCGGTATTCGTCGTTCATTCCTTTGCCCTGCAAAATCATGGGTTTCGCCTTCTCAATTCGACTCACGCGGGTGGCCGATTGTTTGGGTTGTTTGAAGTGAATGATATAGCCTTTTTGCCTGCCCGGAGTCAGCGCGCGGAAGGCGGCTTCCAGGCGCTTATCTTTTTTGAACGCATCCAAAAGCTCCTCAGGAAACGCCGTTTGGTCAATGGCGGTAAAGACTATTTTTTTACCGGATTGTTCAATCTCAATCGCTTCAAATACGTGCGCTTTGATATGGTCTTCATCCGCCACCACTTCTGACAACGATGTATACTTCAGTTGCCGAGCTGCTTGCGAATCATCCCCCGGCTTGGCCAACTTGCCGTCGAAATTGCTCAACAGCGCACCTTTAAAAAATCCGATGCTGCAATTGTCCTTGGAGGCACCTATCACCAATATGTTTTTGCCTTTGTCCGTGTAACAGGGTACACCCCATTTGCAGGTTTCCGTTAGCCCACAATCCAACATAATGCGACGCAAAAAGGCCATGATGTCGGCCCATTTGTGCACCTTGCATTGCGGTGTGCCTCCGAGCGAACATCGCCCGCATCCTTCAGCGAAGTATTGTTCAACGGATTTGGTCATGGGTTAAAGGTAGGAAACAAAATTAAGAGAGGCTTATCGAAACAACTCCAGTTCTGCATGATCTGCCGAGGAAGGGTGCGCTATTTCAAACGCGCGTCAGAATGCTCCAATTGCGCAACTAAAATTGAAAAGGGTGTAACATCGAATGGTGGAATGGCTTTCAACTTTGCAGGTATAGTCAAGTTGTTGTCACCTCAATACCTCAATGCATATGTCCAATCCAATACCCACAAATGCAGCGCAAATGCTGAACGAGCAAGCTGTCAAAAAGGCCATCGGTTATCATAAAAAGGCGGTGACGTATCTCGAACGGGCAAAGGAGGAACACAACAATGCCATTCGATTTCACGAAATGAACCGACCGGAAAGGGCACGGCAATGCACTGTTGTTGCACAGCGGCACATGCGATTGGCTCGTGAGGCCCATAAAGCCATTGTCCGACGGCAAGAAAAGCCCAAACTATGACATTCTAAAAAAAACACCGGAGATTATCCCGGTGTTTTTTTGTGCGATTGCGTGTTGCAGTTATCTCGTTTTGCAATGGGACGAAGTCACATCAACCCTCAAAGGTCTGCCCAGCATGGGTCATTTGACGCACCGAAAGCAGCGTTGGAGCAGATGGCTCCTTGTGCAGAATGCGCTCAATGGCCAAGCGCGCCAAGAGGTAACTCAATGTTGATTCTGCACCTTGATTGAGATTCACATTTTCTGCCTCGAGGCCATCGTAGCAGCCGCCTGTGCTGGCATTGTAAACGACTTGGTGGAGATGGTTTTCGCCCAAAAACCAGTTGAATGCGATTATCGAAAGCTTTTTGTACCGCTCCATTTTTGTGGCATTGTAGAAGTTTTCCAACGCCAAGACGATGTATGCCACATCAATGGGTTGTTCGCCTCCTTTGTGCTTCGAGCCAGCGCGCTCTTTGCTCAACCAACTTTGATTGGAAATCACTTTCAGTTGTCCGTTTTCGAAGAGTTGGTCAATGAGAAAATCCATCGATTCGATAGCGATATGTTTGTATTGCACATCTTTGGTGGACAAGTATGCGAAAAGCAACGACTCGGGCAAGCAACTGTTGCCATAGGTCATGTAGTTTTCAAACCACTTCCATTCGTCTGTTTTTTCGTGCTTGTACATTTGCACAAGGCGATTGGCCAGAATTTGCATCACGGGTCTATTGGCTGGTTTGTTCTGATAATACAAGCCTTTGATGATAAATGCCATGGCCCGCGTGGAGAATATCTGATCGATGCGTGGAATGGCTTCATCCAAGATTTCATCGGCCAAATCAACAACGGCTGCGGGCAGTTTGTCTCGCAGGGCACTGATGTATCCCAATGCCCATATCGCCCGTCCATTGGAATCGTCGAGATTTTCGCGGCGGTTTTGTTCAGAAAACGAAACATTGGCATCCAAATAATTCAAGAAGCCCTGGTTCGGCTGCCAGCAACACGAAATGAAATTGAGGTAGGTATGTATCCGATCCAAGTCATCCCGATTTTTTGTGGTTTCATAATATTGACAAGCAGCAATGAGTGCGCGGGCATTGTCATCCAAGGTATAGCCTGTGGCGCGATCGGGCGTGGATAGCCGAGCAAATTGAACGATGCCGACGTCCGTTGTGAGTTCGTCGATATGGCGCATTTGAAAAGGGGGAATGCGGTAATGCATGGCCGATTTTTTATGCATCACCGCGTTGAACAATCGCACATGCGCAATGGCGGAGTTTTGCCAAGCTGTGGAAGCCATTTTCTGCAAACTGATCAACGAGATACGATGACGCAATGGCTCATCTTCCAAAAGGGCAATCACGGCCTGAGCCAATTGACGATCGTTTTCAAAGTCGATGATCATGCCGTTGTTGGTGTTCAATACTTCAAGGGCGTGGGGTATCGGTGTTGAAACCACTGCGCAGCCGCTGCTCAAAGCATATGCGAACGTGCCACTGACCGCTTGATGAGGATCTTTGGAAGTGAAGAGGTAGATATCGGTGACCTGCAAATATTCCAATAGCTCATCGATGGGCAGATATTCATTGACGAATCGCACATTTTTCTCCAGATGGAGCTCGGCAACACGCAGTTCCAGGAATTGACGGTATGCCTCGCCCTCCTGCTGAACAATGCCGGGGTGTGTTTTGCCGATAATCAGAAATAGAACATTTGGAAACCGCTCTACGATGGTTGGTAACGCATCAATAGTGGTTTCAATGTTTTTCGTAGAGCTGATGAGCCCGAACGTAGACAGCACGAGCCTGCCATCCAAGCCAAGATTCTTTTTGACTGTTTCGGTGTCGATGGGCGGATTGAGGTGGGTGCCGTGATGGATCACACGCACTTTGTGTGCAGATATTCCATAGTCTTTGGCCAGCATGTTTCGGGCGTGTTCGGTCATTACAATAATGAGTGAAGAGTGCTGTGACATTTGGATCACTTGTTCCTTCAATCGATCGTTGGGCGCGGGCAATACGGTATGAAATACCATCACGATGCGCTTTTGAATGTTTTTTAGAAACCGGTAGAAGGCCTCTTCTTGGGTTGAAAAGAAACCAAATTCATGTTGGATCACGACCAACTGTATGCGGCCATCGGACTGGATTTTTTTGGCCACCGCCTCGTAGGAAGCTATTCGGTCTGTATTGAGCCGAGCATATGGCAGTTCGGGGTAATATGGGTGCTCCGAGTTGTTTTCCAAGGCGCACACATCGCATTCAAATTCACCATCAAACTGATGGGCGATGGCATCGATCAGGTCGCGCGTGTACGAAGCGATACCACATTCGCGCGGGGGCAAAGATGAAACAAACAAAACATGCGATCGCGAATGTTTGCGATGAACCGAACGAACGTTCTGTGATGCAAAGGTGGTGGGCATGAAGGTGGCGTAGGGTGGCCGACCATCGATCCCGGGTGTGGGTTTTCTGTGCATATCATAAGGGTTTTTTATGTTGTTCGAGTTCGTGCAACAACTCGGTTAGACTCACGGAAGCGACAGCAACGCGTTCGTCCGCTGCACCGTAGTAGATGTAGAGACGGTCGTAGTCAATCACAGTTCCAGTCGGAAAGCAGACATTGTTGACATTGCCTTTAAGTTCCCACGTCTGATCGGGGACAAAGAGCGGAAAGGGCAAGCGTGCGATTTCTTTACCGGGATCGGCAATGTCCAAGAGAGCAGCACATGCCGAGTACACATAGCCATCTACCGTATCGTGCACGCCATGGTAGATCAACAACCATCCGGACTTGGTTTCGATGGGGGGACAACCACCACCAATATAGCTCACTTCGTGCTCATAGTGGGGCGAGAGCAAAATGTGCGAGTCAAATTGCAGGAAATAGTTCTGCCAATAGGCTTGTGTGAGATCTTCGATGTGATCGATGCCTTTGACAATCTGAATATCCGGCCGGATGCGATGGATAAACCAAATCTTTTTGTTGATTTTTCGAGGAAAGAAAATGAGGTTTTTATCCCACATGAAATAAGCCGAGTTGGGCAATTCCAGGTCTTTGTGGTAAGCATTGAAACGGTCGTATTTTTCGGGCAGTCCACCGGTGCTTTCGGCGAAGCGCAAGAATTCTGCATAGGTTATTTGCGGAGCAATGATGCCGTGTTTGGTCCAAGTCACAAGGTCGGGCGATGTTGCTAGTGCTGCCAAAGCATTGGCTCCGTTGTAAGCGGTATAGGTCATGTAAAACAATCCATCGAAATAGACAACGCGTGGATCTTCGAGTCCATGGTATTCGTATTCCCATTCGGGACGAAGCAGAGGCGAAGTATTGCGGCTTTCTACGACAGTGGGCCCCGATAATTTGCAGTAGCCAATGGTCGAATAGTTGCCTTTGGTCACCGCGCGATAGAACATGTGAATCGTATGTCCCACTTGGATAACAGCCGGATTTAGCACACCTTCCTTTTCAAAGACGTGTTCGGTTTTGTCCAATAGAATGCCATGTTTGTTGACTTTTGTCACGATTGTTTTGAGTTTTTTGGTTTAATGGAAATAGCGGGCCGATCAATCGAATGATCATTCGAGGTTGTCGTCGTATCCGCTTTTTATCACGGTTGTGAGCATCTTGAATTGTTCATCAGCAAAAAAACTATGTCTACTGAATGCGGGGATGATCATTCCTTCGCCGCGTTTTAGGAACACGATTCTATCGTCAATATGTACTTGAGCCACGCCATCAATGATTTGAACATACGTGTCAAACGGGCTGTTTTTCTCACCCATTTCCTCGCCGATGGCCACCGATGTAGCGGTTATGTTGCCCGTTGTTTTTCGGACGATGGTTTTGCTCACCACTGCGCTTGGCTCATACTCTATGATTTCGATGATGATGTGGGCCGTGCCTTTCTCGATCTGTTCTGGATTACTCATGGTGGTTGGGAATTATAAATAATGGCGTATGCGCTGTTTGAATGAGTTTGTGGGCGGTGCTCCCCAAGAGGAATTCTTCCAATCCGCGTCGGCTGCTGGTGCCGATCACAATGATGTCGGCTTGCATTTCTTGGGCTGTGTCAAGAATGAGTTCCGACACATTGCCTTTGGCCACCAGCGTTTTCATCGTATGGTTTTTGAGGTGTTGCCGCGTCTTTTCAAGATAGGCCAAGGCTTCTTGTGTAGAGGTGTCGGGTGGACGTTCGGGCTCATGATCGAGGTATGGAAATCCGACAAAACCCATAATGGGATCATAGATGGAGGCGCTATAATTCGCGGATTCGACAACGACATGAAGCAACGTTGTTTCGGCTTGAAGGGCGTTAGAGAGTTCTTGGCCCCAAGCAGCAACATGGCCGGCAAGAGGAGAATAATCAAGAGCAATGAGAATTTTTTTTTTCATAATGAATGCGTTGGTGAGTTATGGTCGAAGCAGTGCCATCAAAGGGCATATTGAACCGTGTTTTTGATGATCAGTTTGTTCTCGATATGGTCAACTCCAGGGGTTTTCCAAGCAATTCGACTGGCCTCTTCTTTCTGGTAGATCGAGTGCACAGCGCCAATCAGAATAACCAATGGACCATTTACTTCTACGAGAATGTCGCAGGTGTGTAAGGCCCAACTTTTTTGAAGCTGCCGCTGTATGGTGCGCTTCTCAATGGAATCGGCCAGCGGCGAGTGCACGGCAAGTTGATTGCTAATACCAGCAACACCGTCCAAATTGAGCAACGTGCGCATGGCCTCTTCCTTTTCATGGTACCATTGCACCGTTCCGTCCAAGGTGATCCATCCATTCTCGACAGTGATGCGAATGCAGTTTTTGGGCAATTTCCAATTCCATTCCAGCGACTTCACCGCGTTGTTGGCAATGACCGCATCATCCAAGGCAGTCCATTCTTCGGCATGACAAACTTCGATTTTTTCTACAATGCCTTTGACGCCGTGCAGTGTTTTGACCACACGTTCGGCCTCGAATTTTTTTGGAAATCGATCAACGGTCCCGGAGAGCGTGACGATACCATCTGTCACAGCGACGCGAATGTCGGTACCATGCAATAGAGGTTCCCACAACAATGCTTCCTCAACGTTCTTTTTTAGATCTTCGTTTTGTGTCATATCGGGCTTAATGGATCCGAATTGTTCGGATGAATTTTACCCTACAAAGGTCTCCCCGCTAGGGGGTTGAGGAATTACACAATTGATTTTAAATGTTGTATTTTTAGCTGCAGCTCACGTGAACCATGCGCTGGCGTTGTGCTGTGTGAAAGTTGCGCTGGTATGCACGTATTCAAAGATCTTCCAGATTATTGCGTTTGCGCTTCTGAATTTTTTTGAAAAAACTGGGCGTCAAGCCGGTGATTTTTTTGAATTGGTTGGACAAATGTGCGACGCTGCTGTAGTGCAGTTTATCCGCAATCTCGGTTAAATTGAGTTCATCGTAAATGATCAATTCCTTGGCACGTTCTATTTTGTGCAGAATAATAAAATGTTCGATGGTAATGCCTTTCGTGCGCGAAAATATTTCGGACAAATAGTGGTAATTTTTCTTCAACTTATTGCTCAGAAATACAGAAAAATTGACGTGTGGAACGTCGTCAGCGTAGTGCACCATTTCGACAACGATATTTTTAATCTTTTCGATCAATATCGTATTTTTGTCATTCATGATCTCAAGCCCCGATGCGTGCAACCGCTCGGCGAGTTGTTGTCGGATGTCCGCTTTGATCGGTTCTTTCAGGACGACTTCACCCAGCTCGATACTCAAGTATTCCAACCCGAGTTTTTCCAATTCGGATTTGACCAGCAGTTTGCAACGCAGACTTACCATGTTTTGAATAAACAATCTCATAGGCGATAAGGCATTTGGTATTATTTTATAAACAGACGGTTTGTTTGATCTTCCCGCAGCTCAAGTGAGTTATGCCTGCTATTCGCGATGCACCGCGCTGGCATGCATAGGTCGAAATGAGATGGTGTAGCGCAAGACAAAGTTGCGAGTGCCTTCAAAAATGACAGTTGAAAGGTAGCTCTATTTCGAGCGCGATGGATTGGTCGATAGATAGAGTTATTAGCAAAGCGGGCAAACCAAAGGTTGCGAGCGCTTTGACCATTGCTCAGCAATAGGTTGTAGAGGCAGTTGTGAGTAGACATAGGCGATTAGTGCTTCATCCAAGCATACCCAATGATGTGCTAAAAAGGTTCAGTTGCAAGAAAACAGATCATTTGTGGTCGCAAAGCCGCAAAATGAGGGTTACACCACAAAGGTCAATTAACATTTCGCCTGTCGCTTTACATAATTTGTGGCCAGATTTATATAATTCACGGTGTATGCCACTGATGTGGTGTGCCGACGAATCTCCTTTGCAATCCATCCGAGGTGTGGATGGCGCTGGCACACTAGCACTTTGGAGCCAAGGAATCTCATTTTCTTCAAACGGACATCTTGGATTACCTTTGCGCGCAAATTCTCCAAAATCGACCGTATGTCAACAAAAAAAATCACTTCAGCCCTATTGTCTGTGTATGCAAAAGATGGTCTTGAGCCCATTGTTCGGGCCATGGCAGCTCAAGGTATTGTCATGTACAGCACGGGTGGAACGCAAGAATTTATCGAAAAGCTGGGGTTTCCAGTGGTACCGGTAGAAGAGTTGACGGGTTTTCCAAGCATTTTGGGGGGGCGGGTCAAGACACTGCATCCAAAAATCTTTGGTGGTATTCTCAATCGACGCGATGATCAAGGCGATCGCGTGCAAGTAGCAGAATATGCTATTCCAGATATCGATTGTGTGGTGGTGGATTTGTATCCATTTGAACAAACCGTGGCCTCAGGTGCATCCCACGAAGACATTATCGAAAAAATAGATATCGGTGGTATTTCCTTGATTCGTGGTGCGGCAAAAAACTACAACGATGTAGTCATTGTGGCATCGATGCAGCAATATGGTGAGTTGGAGAGAATTTTGACGACGCAGCATGGAGAAAGCAGTTTGGAGGAGCGCCGTCAGTTGGCCAAGGCGGCCTTTGATACCTCATCGCATTACGACGGCAAGATCTACCAATACTTTTTAGGAGACCAGGATGGCGCATTGAAAATTTCCGAACCCCAAGCTTCGGTATTGCGTTACGGAGAGAATCCCCATCAACGTGGTCGCTTCTATGGCGATTTGAATGCGTTGTTCGACAAATTGCATGGCAAAGAACTTTCCTACAACAATCTGTTGGACGTTGATGCGGCGGTGCAATTGATGGCCGAATTTGCCCAAGGCGATCCAACATTTGCGATTCTAAAACACAATAACGCATGCGGAATAGCAACGCGCAAAACCATTGCAGAGGCTTATGCAGCAGCCTTGGCTTGCGATCCCACATCGGCATTTGGCGGAATATTGATTGCCAATCGAATCATTGACCTCCCAACGGCGGAGTTGATCAATACGTTGTTTTGTGAGGTAGTCATTGCACCGGGTTATGCACCCGAGGCATTGACATTGCTTCAATCCAAAGCCAATCGTATTCTTTTGGTTCAAAAGCCTTGCGAATTCCCAGCGTCCACCGTTCGCACCTTGCTGAATGGATTCATTTGGCAAGACCGCGACAGTGCAATTGAGACGCAATCCGAATTTAAATTGGTCACCCAACAAGCAGCTACGGCAGCACAATTAACGGATTTGGAATTTGCCCTTAAGCTCGCCAAACACACCAAGAGCAACACGATTATTCTGGTCAAAGACGGTCAGTTGTGTGCAGGCGGCACAGGTCAGACATCGCGTGTAGATGCCTTGCAACAAGCCATTCACAAAGCCAAGGTATTTGGATTTGATTTGAATGGAGCGGTGATGGCGAGCGATGCGTTTTTCCCCTTCCCCGATTGCGTAGAAATTGCCCGTCAAGCGGGCATCAACGCAGTGGTGCAACCCGGCGGCTCCATCAAAGATCAGTTGAGTATCGACTATTGCAATGCCAATGGAGTAGCAATGTACACCACAGGAGTGAGGCATTTTAAGCATTGATGGATATGCGTATTTAAATTGGAAACGGCTTAATCGGGTAAGTTCTCAACCTCTTGTTCTATTCGATTAGACACAATCCGCGTGCAATGCTGCATAACCTCTTCGAAGGGAAATGGATTGAATGATCGAAAACCATGCGCTTCTAACCTCGAATCGTTCACCGCACCTTACTCCGCGCTTCCCACCACCACCACAAACTCGCCTCTCGGCTCATTCGTGGTAAAATGCGCCAACACCTCTTGTGCGGTGCCGCGAACGGTTTCCTCAAATTTTTTGCTGATCTCGCGACTCACCGAAACGGGTCGCTCGGGACCACAGAATTGGACCAACTGCTCCAAGGTTTTGATCAATCGGTGCGGACTTTCATACAAGACTGTCGTGTGTTCCGATACGGCGATTTTTTTGAAACGGGTTTCGCGGCCTTTTTTGTGGGGAAGAAATCCTTCATAAACAAAACTCTCACAGGGCAAGCCACTCACGACAATTGCTGGAACAAAGGCGGTTGGACCCGGCAAACACTCTACTGCTATGCCTTCACGTATGCACTCACGCACTAGCAAATAACCGGGGTCGCTGATCGCGGGTGTTCCTGCATCGCTCACCAAAACGGTGCTTTGATTCAGACGTATGCGCTCCATTGTCGAACGCAGCACTTTATGTTCGTTGTTGATGTGAAAACTACTGACGGGTTTGTCAATGCTGAAATGCGCCAAAAGCTTTTTCGTTTCGCGCGTGTCCTCTGCCAAAATCAAGTCGCATTCCTTCAATACACGCAAGGCCCGAAGGGTAATGTCCTCCAAGTTGCCGATCGGTGTAGGAACCAAATACAGTTTCAAAGGATTCGTGGTTATTGATGACGGCGCGTAACCAGTTCCACAAAATCATGCGTAACCGCGTCTTCGTTGTTCCACGTATAGCGGCTGCGAAGCGAATCGAGGTGTTTCATCGCTTCATCGCGCGACGAGGTATTCAGTTTGTCGATGGCCATTTCGTAATCTTGATTGTTGCCTTTGAACAACTCGCGTGAGAATTGAAAACGCTGATTGAGCGTAATGGCTTTTTTCAAATCGGAAATAGGCGTGTGCCCCATACGCTCGCCGATGCTTTCGGTTTGAGCCACTTGGGCCGATAGACGCTCATTGAGGCTAGGCGTGGCCGTGCGTTGCGCATGGGCTATTGTTTCTTGAAGGCTACTCACGGGTTCTTCCACCGATTTGCTCACTTCTTCGATGGCGTCGATAAGCGAAACTTGTC
>CANHSF010000055.1 GCA_947463065.1 Flavobacteriales bacterium
GTGGGTTCCAATTCAAGAATGCGATAAGCTGCCGCAGGATCTTTATAAAACATGGCGCGCAAACTTTCATAGTCTTTGTCGGAAATGTACAGGTACCTGCCGATGGTGGCTATGACGGCTTCTTCTTTGGTATGCACTTCGCCATCGGCTTTTGCCAATCCAAACAGGTAATGCATGAGTTGCAAGCGCATGCTGTGATCCATGTTGATCCGGATTTGCTCACAAACTTGCTTCAGCGGTATTTCTTTGTTCAGCAATTCCTTGAGGATACCCATTTGTTCTGCTGCTGCAGCGGGACCAAACTGACGCGAATAAAAATCACGAATAAAATTCAACTCGCTTTTGAGCAAACGGTCATCGGCCTTCATAACGGCCGCCGAAAGCACGAGCAGGGCAGAGGTGAAGTCGCCGGGTCGGGTTTGTCCATAAGAACGACCTTGACCTTGCGTGCTGCGCTGATAGCCCGTCTGTTGGTCCTTGCGCGAGGCTCCAGTGACCTCCGAATCGGCATAACTGCCCAAAGCGAAACCAATTAAACCTCCAATCGGACCGCCAACTGCCCAACCCAATGCGCCACCGAACCATTTTCCAAATCCCATATTTTTCTAATGTCTTTTTATTCTTATCAAGCTGCTTTCGTTTACCAATCGCCTCCGGCACCGCCTCCACCAAAGTCACCTCCTCCGCCAAAGCCGCCAAAATCGCTGTCTCCGGAATTCCATCCGCCTCCACCACCACCTCCTCCTCCCGAGAAGTCACTCCAATATCCTCCGTGGGTGTTCGAGCGGCTGTTGAACAAGGCCCACGCCGCCCAAAATGCAATGTCGTTGACCAGGGCATAACGCCGAACCTGACGAACCTTGAATAATATCACAATAATCACCACACACAAGATCAGCCCAATAAAACCAAATCCGGTTTTGCCCGAACGGCCTCCTTTTTTGTAACGGTTGGCATAAGCCTCCGAGTCGTATTCTTTGGTGGCCAAACTGATCAATACATCCAATGCCTTGTCCACACCGGTGTAAATGTCGCCTTGTTTGAACGACGGAAGCATTTCATTCTGGCCAATCGCGTAGGCCGTAGCGTCCGGAATTATGCCTTCCAAACCTCTGCCCACTGCAATCTGAAACTGGCCTTTTTCGCCCGCTGTTTTGGGTTTGACCAAAACGATGATGCCGTTGTCTTCCTTCGCTTGACCGATTCTCCATTCGTGCCCAAGCTCGGTGGCAAATTGGGCTTTTTCCATGCCACACAACGATGGAACAATGACTACTGCGATTTCATTGCTGCTTTGAATCGCTGTGTTGCGAAGCTTTTGCTCCAACTGTCGCTCTTGTGCATCGTCCAATACACCAGCCACATCATAAACCGTTTTTTTATCGCTGAATTCCGGAAAACACTCTTGCCCTGCTTTTTGGCCAGAAGCAATTTGGAGCAACATGGCCCAAACCAAGGAGAGCGTGAGCGCAAACTTCTTCAAATCAATGGATGTCTTGAGCATGGGTCACTTTGTTCGACAACTCATTGGTGTCATCGGTTTGAATGGGAAAATACCTGCTCAACTGTTGGCCCACAGCAGAGATGGCCTCTTCAAGGCCCTCAGAGAATCCGCCGCTTTTGAAATGAGCGAGCATGCGATTCAATATGTCTTGCCAATATTTGGTTCCAACTTTTTCGTGTATGCCTTTGTCACCAATAATGGCTGCTTTGCGGTTCGTGGTGTCGAGGTAGATGAGCACGCCATTGCGCTGTGCCGTTTTATGCATTTCAAGTGCCTTAAAAACATAAGCCGCCCTGTCCAGCGCCGAGTCAGCGCATTCGTCTTCCATGTGCACCCGGATTTCTGCAGATGTGTTTTTTTCGGCCTGCGCAATGCTATGTTCAATGCGCTGCAAGATCTCCTCGCTGATGTTGAGTTCCACGATCGTATGGGATTAGAACTTCACTTTGGGTGCTTCGTCGGCACCTTCTTTGGCCTCAAACATCTCGCGCGATTTGAAGTTGTCTTCTTCACTGCCCACCAAGCTCAAACCCATTCGGCGGAATGTGCCTCGAATGTGGCTATTGTAATCTTTGACAGACTCATTGTAGCGATTGCGCTCTGTGTTGATGCGGTTTTCGGTTCCTTCCAATTCAGCCTGCAGGGCACCGAAGTTGGCAATGCTCTTAAGATCGGGATAGTTCTCGGTCATGAATCCACGGAATCCGCGGTAAGTATTCATCATCATCACATCGGTTTGTTGAAGGGCCGCTGGAGAGTCGGCTGATTTGATCATGTCTTTTTGTTGCGCTAGTACATTCCCCACGCTATCGATGTAATGCGAAATGCCGCTTCGCGCCTCGGTAACACCAATCAAGATATTGGTTTCGGTTTTGGCAGCGCCTTTTACGGTTTCGACCAAATTGCCAATCAAGTCAGCACGACGTTGATAGGCGCTTTGCACATTTCCCCAAGCTTCGTCCACGGTTTCTTGCTTGGTCACCGCGCTGTCGCGAACACCGGCTGCATAGAGATAAAAAATTCCAAATCCCAAAAGGACGACACCCAAAAGTATGAGGATGGATAATGTGAGTTTGTTCATGATTTTGATAAAAATAAGTAACGCGAATTTATACATTTATTCGCATGTCCGACGCACTCAATACAAATGCCATTCGGTGGGTTTGTGCCAAGTTGTCTTGGTCATGCGGTTTGTTCTGTTTTGTTAACATCGGTGGCTGACAATCTTAGGAGCAATGGTTGGTGGAACAGACAATTGGTAGGTTGTTCTGTCAGATTGGCCCATTGCATCCACTGGTCCATTGCAAACGAATCGACCCCGCACCCAAGCAATTGTTGGACACGGGGTCGAAAATAATGTTAATCTCCTTTTTGGGGCTCGGCCATTGGCCACGAACCGCCTACTTGGCTTACAATCTAAAGCCGTACATGGCTTCTAAGCCGTTGCTGTACATGCCTCGGATTTCAATGTATTTACCCGCTTGGTTTTCGAGTGCTTTTTTCAAGTCTTCCGGACTATCGATGCTTTGATCGTTGATCGTGGTGATGATAAATCCTTTTTGCATTCCGATGGACTTGAATTTGCCATTGGTGATGTCCAATACTTTCGCTCCGCCCTGTATGCGCAAGGACGACATTTCGCTTTCGGAGGGCTGCACAAACGTCGCTCCAAGGGATTGATAAGACGCTTCACTCGATGCCTCTGCACTTTCGAGGCTGACGCTGCCTGTTTTGTTGCGCAATGTCACATCCACAACTTGTTGTTTTTCGTTGCGCCATACGGTCACTTTTATTTTGTCACCGGGGCGGTATTTGGAGACTTGCTCTTGCAATTGAGGCACATTGTTTACGTGCACGTCAGCAATTTTTTGGATGATATCGCCCTGCTGCATGCCGCTGTTCTCTGCAGCGCCACCGTCGGTGAGTTGGGCCACATAAATACCGGCAACATCCTTAAGGCCTTTTTCCTTGGCGATCTCCTCGGTTACTTCTGCAATTCGCACACCGATGAAAGCACGTTGAACTTTGCCGAATTCAATCAGGTCCATGGCCACTTTGCGCGCGATGGTGCTGGGAACGGCGAAACTGTAGCCGCTGAAAACACCTGTTCGGGATGCAATTGCGGTATTGATACCAACCAATTCGCCTCGTGTGTTCACCAAGGCGCCGCCACTGTTGCCCGGGTTGACGGCCGCATCGGTTTGAATGAAACTTTCCACCGGAAAACTGTCATCGCCACCTTTGGCGCGTTGGCTCAGCAAATTGATATTTCGTGCTTTGGCACTCACGATACCGGCTGTTACCGTGCTTGTGAGGTCCATCGGATTGCCCACTGCAATTACCCATTGACCAACCTTTACTTCTTCGCTATTGCCCCAACTGATGGCTGGAAGATTGCCTGCGTCGATTTTGATCACAGCGATGTCTGTATTGGGGTCGCGACCAATGACTTTGGCTGTATAGTTTTTGTTGTTGTTTAAGGTAATGGTGAGTTTATCGGCACCTTCTACTACGTGGTTGTTGGTGATGATATACCCGTCGGGACTAATAATTACACCAGATCCAGAAGAGAGTTGAACTTGTGGTTCCATCTGGTATCCAAAAAAGTCGGCCCAAGGATTAAAGGTAGGTTGAACGGAACTTTCAGTTTTTACGTGAACGACCGAGTTGACAGTTCGTTCTGCAGCTGTGGTAAAGTCAAGGCTGCCATCCAACGGCATACCTGCATAATTGGCATTTACAAGTGGCAGATTCGCGTTGTTTTGCCATGAAATATTGTCATTTGGATCAAAAAACAACTTGTAAGCACCCAGGGACATAATGCCGCCGGCAAAGGCTACTGCGAGTGTAATCAAATGCTTTTTCATAATCGTGAACTTAAAATAATTAGACTGTTTTTTTTCGGACTTCAAATCTAACGCCATTTTTTTCGGATGATTGCCAAGGGTTTCTAAAAAGGTGTTAATGGCCCAAATCCAATACAGTTTGAGAGTGCCGCGTGTTCAGTGCATCACAAGCGCGCGGCGTAGGCGTTGTGATGAATTTGGAATAGCTCAAAAGCGTCGGTTTCGGTAGTCGAATGAAGGCTTCCGAGTGCAGCGCTTCCCCGGTTTTGCAGGGCCAACGCGTTGTGACCAATAACATCTCATGCAGCTCCTCCATCAAAGCTGTGCCGCGTTGGCCTCAGCGAATTTTATGGAATATGTATTTCATTGGTGGAAGGCGCCAGCTACGCCGTCCACAGCAATGGCAATCGGTTGGATGCCGGTGCGATTCGCGATGATGCAACTTTCCAAATGTCCAATTCGCGGGGCTCATGCAAACGTGGAAAAGAAAAACAACCTGGATCGTACACGAGGCTTAAATTGGTTTTCTCCACTGCCACAGCACAAATACATGCACCCATGCGTGAACATCGGGATATGTTTTTCTCTTTTACATGCCAACATTGGCGTTGGTCAAGCGATTTGTATTTTTTGACAATTTTAAAAAATTCAAATCTTCCAATCGCATTAATTTTGAAGCATAATTTATCTGCGATGCGTTTCACACGAAAGGGAATAATGGTAGTGTACTCGGCCTTAATCGGTCTCATGTGCACCTTCGCATTGTCGGGCTGCGAACAAGAGATCACCGTGGACTTGCCTACCGCGGATCCCAAAATTGTGGTGGAAGGCACGATCTACAACGGCCAGCCACCGGTGCTGTTTTTGTCGTGGTCGCAAGGGTATTTTGTCCCCACCAGCCTTACAGATATCGCCAATCTATACATTCGGGATCCCGAATTGACAGCCAACATTCAAGTGGATGGAATCGATTACCCATTGGTGCTGCTGTGTGTGTCCGATCTACCAGCCGACTTGCAGCAAGAGGCGGCAACTGCGCTGGGAATTTCTCTAGAGACTTTGGTGAATCTTGATCTTTGTGCTTATACCAGCCCCACTTTGGTGGGCGAGCAGGGCAAGGTGTACACGTTGAACATCAATTACCAAGATCAATCGCTGCGTTGCGAAACGAAAATTCCTGAGCTTGTGAGCTTGGACAGTGTGTGGTTTGAAATCGTGAGCACGCTGCCCGACGATAGTTTGGGTTTTTTGTTTGCCAACATCACCGATCCCGATACGCTGGGCAATTGTTATCGCTGGTTTGCCAAACGCATCAACCGCTATCCGGCTTGGTTTCCGCAGTATGCCGGCCAGCAAAAGGACATGAGTTTTATTGCGCCTTTGGGCAGCACCAATGACGATCAGTTTTTCAATGGATTGAGTTTTGAATTCGGTTACTACCGTGGGGTTTCGCCCAATTCGGTGAAGGAGGATGATCTCAATGAGGAGCGCGGTTTCTACAAGCGTGGCGATACGGTTGTGGTGCGCGGTGCTTGCATCGATCGCAAGGCCTTCCGATTCATCAGTGGCTTGGAAGATCAGGCTGCCAATCAAGGCAGTCCGTTTGCTACTCCTTTCAATGTTCCCACAACTGTTGAAGGCGGATTGGGTGCATTTATCGGCT
Organism: Flavobacteriales bacterium; assembly: GCA_947463065.1. Lineage (GTDB taxonomy): Bacteria > Bacteroidota > Bacteroidia > Flavobacteriales_D > Sanyastnellaceae > CANHSF01. The sequence goes on from CANHSF010000055.1 coordinate 6,014, forward strand.
ATGCCGCCTCCTACGATACGGTTATTTGCCAGTAGCGCATTCTTGCGATGGGATAGGCTGGTGCTGATTGTATGCAGCACAACGATCGTGGCTGCGGCAGGCCGCGAGTGTGGCAATCAATGCAACCAATGCAAGAGCAGCGCGTACATTTTTCATGGTGCAAAGGTAGTTCGCGAGATATCAAATTGGTGTTAATAGTATCCAAAACGGCAAGTCGATTGCAAACTTTGATCTGGATCAAACATTCGTTTCTTGGCTTGATTTTTTGCCCATTCGACAAACTATTCTCGAAGTTTCGGCCTGAGTGAATCGGCCATAAGACAGGGGTTTTATTGGATGGGCAGCTTGGCCAAATGCCGTGTCATAGACAATCATCCCAGCGGGTTGGATGGTGGGGAAGCATTATCCCTCAAAACAAAAGCTCATGACAAAAGCTCGTGTGCGAAGGCTTTCCAAGGGGGTGGTGTAAATGTTGTTTTCTTGAATGAGCAGGTTGCGCATACCGAATGCGGCTTTCATCTCGATACTGAATTTAAAGTAGGGCAGGAAGAAATCAAAACCACCGCCGGCTTCTATGCAGAAATCACGGTCAGTTAGTTTGATCACAATGTCCTTAGCAACGGTATTGCTTACATCTTTTTGGGATTGCATATCCAAGCTGTACTTGGCTCCGCTGAGGGCATAGGCTGCAAAATTGTGCACCCGGTTGGTTCGCAGTTTCAACAGCAATGGAAACTCCAACCATACGCTTTCCGTTCGTTTCACACTGGCATCGATGGTGCCATCGGCCTTAAGAAAGCGGTAATTGAGTCCTCGGTCTTGGAAACTGAGTCCCGGTACAAATCGCAGGTTGATGTTTTTGGTCATGTTCAACGAAGCCATGAGTGCGAGATTGAATCCGGCTTGGGGCACATTTTCAATTCCCAAAAGGCTGTCTCTGAATGTTGTGTTCAAAGCGCGATCAATGTAAAATGAACTTTGATTGTAGGAGAGCAAGAAACCAAAGTGGTAAAATCGATTGTCGAATTTGGGAATGTTGTCCAGCGAAATGTTCTTTTGCGAACGAATGGTTCCTGCGCTAAATAGCAGCAACACGCCCATCAGTAGGGTGATCTGTGCGAATGTGCTTCGGCGATGAATATACTGTTGTATAGCTGTCATGGGCGTTCGACCAATGGCCTCATACGAAGTTGAGCCCATCTGGTTCGGTGCATAGAAACGAAATAATAAAATATTATTGCTTATTTGAGCAATACCTGCCGCCAAAAAACAACAGTGAGCAGTGCATAAAAGATGGAAGCCACCAGCAAAAGGGGAATACCAAATAGAAGTTGTTTGGACAAGGAGATTTGGCTGTGTACGTCTTGAATGATCTGATGTTCTGCGGCTGCCCTGGATATTCCCGGATCTGAACGTGTCGCCGAAACATAGGCTTGCAGTCCTTCTTCCGTTGAAATCTCTTCCAAGCGCACAAGGGTATGTGCATTCCGCAGCTCTTCGATGTCATTGGTCATCACGCCATAATACAAGCCCATTCCAATACCCACTCCGATGATGTACATCGAGGCATTGCGCACGCAGCGCTTCACATCTTCAAGAAAACTACTGACTGGAGCAGGTCGTTGGCGGTAAAAGAACCACATGGACAAAAACACCACGGTCAAGATCATCAGAATATTGATCAGAATGGCCGCGTTGCGCGCCTCAGTAATGCCCACGGTGTTGCGCAATACCAGGCGCAAAACGGTCCACAGTGCTGCAAAATACCAAGGGAAATAGGATTTAAATCGCATGGCTTATGAATTCATCGAAATCAAGAACTCCTCGTTGTTTTTGGTTTTTTCGATACGATCCTTCACAAATTCCATCGCTTCGATCGGATTCATATCGGCAAGGTGGCGGCGCAAGATCCACATGCGTTGCAAAACATCGCGGTCGTGCAACAGGTCTTCCTTGCGGGTACCGCTGCTCAAAATATCGATACTCGGGAAAATACGGCGATTGGCGATGCGGCGATCCAACTGCAATTCCATGTTGCCGGTGCCTTTGAATTCTTCGAAGATCACCTCGTCCATTTTCGAACCTGTATCCACCAAAGCGGTCGCAATAATGGACAGCGATCCACCATTTTCTATTTTGCGTGCAGCACCGAAGAAACGTTTTGGTTTTTCCAAAGCGTTGGCTTCCACGCCGCCGCTCAATACTTTACCGCTGCTCGGCGCCACAGTGTTGTAAGCACGAGCCAAACGGGTGATCGAGTCGAGCAGGATACAAACATCGTGTCCGCATTCTACCATACGTTTTGCTTTTTCCAAGACAATGTTGGCGATTTTCACATGACGCTCTGCAGGTTCATCAAAAGTCGATGCAATAACCTCTGCATTCACACTGCGCTTCATGTCGGTTACCTCCTCCGGACGCTCGTCGATGAGCAATACAATCAAATAGGTTTCGGGGTTGTTTTTGGCTATCGCATTGGCAATGTCTTTCAATAAAGTGGTTTTACCGGTTTTGGGCTGCGATACCAACATTCCGCGTTGTCCTTTACCGATGGGCGCAAAAAGGTCCATGATGCGAACGGATACATTGTTGTTGTTGTCCGCAATTTTGAAACGCTCATAAGGGAAAAGGGGAGTGAGGAATTTGAACGGCACCCGGTCGCGAACCACATTCGGGTCGCGGCCATTGATGGTTTCGACCTTGAAGAGTGGGAAATATTTTTCACCCTCGCGCGGTGGGCGAATCAATCCTCGCACCGTATCGCCCGTAAGGAGACCGTGCAACTTGATTTGTTGTTGACTCACGTAAACATCATCGGGGGAGTTGAGATAATTGAAGTCGGCAGAGCGCATGAAACCAAATCCATCGGGCATGATTTCCAAAACGCCCTCGGCCTGCACAACACCATCGAAATTGTAACCGTGTTCGTCAGCTTGCCCGCGCTTATTGCGGTCCGGACGAATGATGTTTGACGTATTGTTCGCTTGGCCTTGGTGACCTTGGTTGGGGTTGTTTTGCCCTCCTTGTTGTGGATGCTGGTGCTGTTGATTTTGGCCTTGGCCTTGGTGTTGTCCTTGCGGATTGCGCTTTTGAAAGCGGTCGTTTTGCTGTTGTCCGCCTTGCTGTTGTCCGCCTTGTTGCTGTCCACCTTGTTGTTGGTGTTGACGGGGCTGTTGTTCGCCGCGGTTGTTGTGCTGACGATCTTGGCGGTTTTGACGATCTTGGTTGTCTTGTCGCTGCGCGGGGTTTGTTTGGGCAGCTGGCGCAGGGTTGTTTTCTTGTGCTTTCGCTTCTTCTGAGTCGGTAGAAGCCGGAGTGCCGAAAAGATCCGTTAAAATTTGTTCGCTCTTGGCAATTTCGTCTGTGCTTTTTTCTTCCTCTTGGCCTTTTTTGACCCGCTCTCTTTTTTTGCGATTTTTGAGTTCGCCACCCTCCAACTCACCTTCGGCACTGGTCTCGGCAGAAGCAGGTGCTTCGCTTGGGCTGTCATCGCGCAGGGCTTGTTCATCAAGAATCTTGTAAACAAGGTCTTGTTTCTTGAGCTTGTCTGCGTTGGCAATTTGCATTTTTTCGGCTAACTCCTTGAGTTCTGCCACCTTCATGGCATTCAATTGCAATAAATTGTACATAATGGAAAATCGCGTATGTGAGCGAAGAAATTTCGTATTTGATTGACTGAGGAAATTCAGATGTTGCAACGAAGGTGGTCCTGCGATTGACATCCTGTCTCGAATGAGCGCTGCAAGTGTAAGGCGAATTTCGAGATATTCCACAATTTTTTTTCAACGGCTCAGCGGTTGGTCCAAACACCTTGGCCGCCGAGCCCATTGTGGTTGTCCGAATGCAGGATGGCATGCAAAAACTTGTTTTTCGATCGGGGCATAGGCTTGTGGGTGGCAATTTGCGTTCTTTGCACTGTCAAAAGTCTTTTGTACAAATGAATCAAAATGCCTCCGAGGCGATCTTATTGGCCATTGAATCGAGTTGCGATGAAACCTCTGCAGCGGTGCTGCGCGGTGATGTCGTCTTGAGCAATGTGATCGCTACCCAAGCGGTGCACCAACAATACGGTGGTGTTGTGCCCGAACTCGCCAGCAGAGCGCACCAGAGCAATATTGTTCCTGTGGTGCACGAGGCTTTGACCAAGGCGGGTGTTTCCATTCGCGATCTTACTGCCATTGGTGTCACCCAAGGCCCCGGTTTGATGGGCTCGCTCCATGTTGGGGTGTCCTTTGCCAAAAGTTTGTCCTTGGCATTGCAAGTGCCTTTGATTGGCGTGAACCACATGCAGGCGCACATCATGGCCCATTTCATCCGACAAAGCGAAGCGTTTGAAATTCCGAAACTGCCCCTGTTGTGCCTCACGGTGAGCGGTGGCCATACGCAATTGGTGCTTGTGGACGAGCATTTGCAGATGAAGATCATCGGTTCCACCATCGACGATGCAGCGGGCGAGGCTTTTGACAAGGCTGCCAAAGTTTTGGGATTGCCATACCCGGGCGGCCCACAAGTGGATGCATTGGCGGAAAGCGGTGATCCAACGCGATTCGTTTTTGCCAAACCCAAACGCAACGGGTTGAACTATAGCTTCAGTGGATTAAAAACGAGCCTGCTCTACTTTCTGCGCGACGAAATCAAAAAGGATGCGGGTTTCATAGAAAAGGAGAGGATTCACGTTTGTGCATCCTACCGCAAAGCGATTGTCGATTATTTGCTCATAGTCATGCGCGACGCCATCCACCAATACCCTGTCCAGAGTTTGGCACTAGCCGGTGGTGTTTCGGCCAACAAGGAATTGCGCCGACGGTTTTTGGCTTTGGGCGAGGAGATGGCCATTCCATCGTTTATCCCGGACTTTGAGTATTGCACCGATAATGCGGCCATGATTGGCATAGCGGCGTGGTACCAATGGCAGAAAAAAGAATGGGCTGACCTCAGCATGACGCCTCAACCAGCCCTCAAATGGTAATGTGGAATATCCTTTAGTTCTTCACTGCGGTGGCCACAGCGAAGTGGTCTTGCACGGGTGTCCAATAATCGTTTTTCCAAGTTTCGGTCAACCATCCTGCATCTTCTTCAGGCACACCAATGTGATTGAAGCTGATTCTGCAGCCGTGTTCCGTAGTTTCGAAGTCAAAAATCACGGTGCTGAATTGTCCCTCTGGGAATTCGCTGTGTGTCCAAGTCAGGGAGAAGCGTCGGTTGGTTTCGAGAAAGGTGAAAAAACCCTTGCTTTTGCCATCCCATGCGGAAAATGTGCCCCCAACTTTTGGGTCAATTTCCATTTTTGTTCCTGTGAGTTTCGTCAACAATGGTGCGTCCAATAGGGCTTGAAAAGCTTTTTCCACCTGCACGTCCAATTCGATGACTTTAAATATATTGTCGGTTTTGATCTTCATGTTTTTTCCGCTTTGGTTAAATTGATTTCAATGCGAAGATAAATCAACCCATCTACATCGCGCAACACTCGCATTTAATGGGCTCAACTTCAGTGAATTGAAAATATTGCGATTGTTGATAAATCGCTGTTGGGCCGGCCGGTCAAGCTGCCGCGCTGGAGGCGAATCGGGCGGCGAATCGATTTGTTTTCAAAGTGCTAAAGGCGGTGTGTTGGGGTGTGCCAAATTATTGCCTCGCTCGCGGATTGGCAGCGCGGTTGTGGATGAGCGGTGGAAAATCAATTCGGGAATCGTTACCAAAGTCGCGATGGCGAATGGGCAATCACATGTAATTCCCACGCACAGCAAGATGCAGTTTGCGGGTGTATTCGTCACGAAGCCAAACCAAGTAACTCTCGGTGCTGCGCGATATGCAATAGCTGTAATGTTTGACGCGACTCTTGATGTCGGGCTCCAAGGTTTTGATCAAATCCATGGCATGATACAAGTCGGTGGCGTTCTCGATGATGATTTGGGTATGTTGGCGAATTGACTTTTCCAATACATCCTTGGTCTTGCCTCCATTTTTCACGCACATCGTGTATTCTTCGCGAATATCAAAGTCAATAACGGGCGAATGTTTGAACATTTCACGCACTTCTGCTGGCATTTCATACACCATCTCGCGCTCCATTTGCTCGTCGCTCACAATGCTTTGGATGTACTTTTCGGGGTATTTGAAAATGTCGTTCCAATCCAAATCCTCCTCCCAAAGTCCAAAACGGCGGGCATTGTTTCCCAGATCAATCACGGTAAATTCGGCTTTGCCCGGAATGATGCGCGATCCGCGGCCAATCATTTGGTGGTAAAGCGTGAGTGACTTGGTAGCTCGATTGAGGATAATGGTCTCAACGGTGGGTTCATCAAACCCGGTGGTCAAAATGGAAACCGATGACAGGATTGCGTCGGGTTTGGTTTTGAACCAGTGCAAAATGTCTTTGCGCTCTTGCTCGGAGTGGGTGTTGTCCAGGTGTTTGATCTCGTAGCCCGCCTCTGTAAACATCTGATGCACAATTTTACTTGTGTTGATGCCATTGTTGAAGATCAGCGTTTTGGTCCCTAATGATTTTTGCTGGTAAGCATAAAGCAATTTTTCTTGCATGAAATAATTGCCGTACAATTTTTCGGAGCTCGATACGGTGTAGTCGCCATTGATGCCCACTTTGAGCGAGTGCAGGCTGACATCATAGCTGTAGGTCGTAGCCTTGGCCAAGAATCCTTTGCCGATCAAACTCGAAATGCTCTCTCCAATGATGAGCTCGCTGTAATTTTCATACAACGGCAATTCCACATTGGAGCTCAGCGGTGTTGCTGTGACACCCAATATCACCTGGTCCTCGAACCACTTGAATAATTTGCGGAAACTATTGTAGTGCGCTTCGTCAACAATGACCAATCCGAGGTTTTCAAATTCCACTTTGTCGTCGCGCAATCGATTGTTGAGGGTTTCCACCATGGCTACAAAGCAGGTGTACTCCTCTTCATCGGGAAGTTCCTTCACCTTACTGACAATGACTTTGTTGCGAACCCCCACGTCGTCCAATTGACGCGAAGTCTGACCGAGCAATTCGATGCGGTGGGTAAGGATGAGAACTTTTTTTCCAGTTTCGAGGATGAATCGCTTGGCGATTTCCGAAAAGATCACAGTTTTACCACCACCCGTAGGGAGCTGAAAAAGAATGTTGGATTTGTTTGATTTCGCTTCAATGCGCTCAAAAATTTTCTCCAATGCATCCTTTTGGTAATCGTATAACTTCTTACCTTCTTTTTTTTCGAGAAGATCGAAGGGCTCCAAGGTCATTTTAGGCGGTGCAAATTTGGTTAGCTTTTTCCGTCAATCGCCGCGGGGTCATGCTTTGATTAGTTTTGTACTTCAGAAAATGGATCCATTGGTCGTGGGATTTTTTGATGAACGCCAGAAAAAAGTGGCGGCAAATATACGAAGGAGTAAAGGGTTTCGGGGACTTTTAAGGCAAGCATAGTATTATGAAATTGACAATTCGTGTGTTGGATTAAAATTTAATAAACCCGAACGGCAAACATTGGTGTGGGATGAAAAAGATTTTTGACATTAGTAATCAGCTTCTTGAGAATGGATGGGCCGATTTTTTTGCGCAAGCAACGGCAGGTTCGTCGGGTGACGCGTTGTTGAAAAATATTCAGCTTGAATACGAGGCGCACTGCTGTTACCCTCCAGTGAATTCGATTTTTCGCGCTTTCGAACTGACACCTCTCCATAAAATTAAGATTGTGATCTTGGGCCAAGATCCGTATCACCAACCGGGACAAGCACATGGATTGGCCTTTTCAGTGCCAGTTGGCGTACCCACACCGCCCTCGTTGCGCAACATCTTCAAAGAGCTTTTGCGCCATAATTCCAATCCGGTGCCGTGGTCCAATGATCTCTCGGGCTGGGCCCGGCAAGGAGTGTTTTTATTGAACACTTGGCTTTCTGTGCGGGCCGGTGCGCCTGGATCTCATCGCAAATTGGGTTGGGAAACGTTCACGGATAGCTGCATTGCATACATTTCGGCACATTGCGATCACGTGGTGTTTATGCTGTGGGGCGCTCCAGCCCAGACCAAACGACTGCTCATCGATTCGGATAAACATTCCGTTTTGATGGCGCCTCATCCCTCGCCTTTGTCTGCTCATCGTGGGTTTATCGGTTGCGACCATTTTATCCAAGCCAATGCCATTCTTCAAAGCAAAGGACAGTTGGCCATCGATTGGAGTGGGGGGTATCCCAGCGGTTCGAGCACGCCTTAGCCCGCTGCGTTCCTCAAAGCCGCGATGCAGTGCTATTGTGTTATTTGGAAATGGATGCGCACAGGCTTAGAACGCTACCAGAAGCACCAATGCCAACATGCAGCAGGCGAGTCCGAGCACATTGGTTTTGGTAAATCGTTCGCGAAATCCAAAATAGGCAATGCATGCGCCCACCATGACCACCGCCAGATTGTTGATCGGCAAGGTGGTGGAACTGTCAAACAAGTGGGCATTGTATGACTTGACCAAAAAATAGATGCTGCCGTAATTGACAATCCCCAAACCGATGCCGGCGACAACATCGATCCAACGAAGGCGTGTGCTACCGGTGATCAGACGAAACGCTAAAATGCAAACTCCAATCGCACCTGCAGCTCCAAAGCTCAAACAGGAGTAAAGACGAAGTTCGTTTTCGTTGGTGGTGAATGCTTGAAAATACGCGACACCAAAATCAATGATCGTACTGCCGATCAGAATCATCAATGGGAAAACCAAATTGCGCCAACTGAAATGCCCTTGCTCCTCGGTGATGGATGACAAGATTACGCCTACCATGGCCAATATGATGGCCGCTATCTTCATGGGCCCAGGCATCTGCGCTGGGTCGAACCAGGCAAACAGCAGCACGGCCAAGGCCAACGACATCTTGCTTGCGATGGTGGTAATGCCAACTCCAACTTTCTGCGATGATATCCCCATCATATAAAAAATCGAAATGAAAAAGCCTCCAAGTGCAAGTCCTCCCACTGCCCACAATGGCCATTGCGATGCCGCGGCAATGGCTTGTTGAGGTTCCGAAACCACCAGCAATCCACAAGTCAAAGCGGTGATGTAGTTCAAAACGATGGCTGGAAAAAGTTGAATGCCTTTGCGGTCGAATATTTTAAAAATGGGATAGATGGCGGCGTTGGCCAAAACGCTCAAAAGTAGAAATATCATGTGCCAAAGGTAAACGGCCAAAGCCATACGATGATGTTTTTATCGGCGCTTTGCCAAGCATCCTTTGGTTGATGATGCGCATGCGATGCATCGCGAGCACCCACCGGTGTACTTTGCCATGGTGGATCA
>CANHSF010000056.1 GCA_947463065.1 Flavobacteriales bacterium
ATGATTATTCGGTTATAGGTTGCAATAAAACTGGTACAGAGTAGGTTATTGGCCTACTCTGTGCGTTATATTCAAAGACAGTGATGGAAGGTTCTGGCAGCAACACGTCATTTTCGGATGCACTGATGCGAAAAGGTGTTGGAATAACAACGTGTCGGTATTTGTGATGATTTAATCCCAGTTGTTCGATGATTTTTGTGCGATCTGCGCGGTCTATTTCGTGCACATAGCGGACTTGGGGCTTGGTCGTCGGACGCATATAGTAGTCAAAGGCCACCAAGCCGTGTAGATAGGTGTCCTCGGAATACTGCGACTTCACAAAACGATCGAGGATGTCGTAAATTTCGTTCAAGGTGTGTTGATGAAAATTCGACTCTTTGTCAAATTGTTGCCCAAGCGCAAGCAGGAAATCGAATGTGCTATAATGTTCGCTCACATAGCGAAGCGTTGTGGTGGCTCTTTTTTTGTTCCAATAGATTTCCAATGCTTCTTCCAGTTGCGTGATGGCGTGGAGCTGTTCCTTGCTCAAATAATTGCTTTCAATGATTTGATAGGGCGGTTCTGGATCAAAAACATAACCGTATTTCTCGTATTTTTCTCGCACGGGTGTGCCGCGCAGGAATTTGAGAAATCCCAACTGCAATTCAGGCGGATGCAATGCAAATACTTGCTCAATGCTGTATTTGATGTCGTCCCATTCGTCCAAAGGAAGCCCCACGATGAGGTCCAAGTGCATTTCAATTTTATCCCTCAATTGACGGACAATGGCGCTTGTTTTTTCAAAATTTTGTTTGCGGCTTACCTCGAGATTGGCTTTTTGATTTACGGTCTGAATGCCTATTTCAAAACGGAAAACACCGGGCGGAACATGTTCTTGAATGAACTGGACGATATCGGGATGAACAATGTCTGCTGTGATTTCGAACTGAAACACGTTGTTGGGACGACGATGCTGCAGAATAAACTGAAAGATGTCGATGGTGAAATCGCGTTTGATGTTAAAGGTACGGTCCAAGAATTTGATCACCGAGCCGTGTTGCATCAAGTAGAGGAGATTCGCCTTCAGGTCGGCATTGGGTAAAAACCGAACTTTGTTGTCTAGGCTGGCGAGGCAGAATTCGCATTTGTATGGGCAACCGCGCGAAGTCTCGATGTAACCTACTTTTTTTTCGAGTTCCTCCTGTTGGTCGAATATGTATGGATTGATGCCCGCATAACCAGCAAGATCGAAGTTCAATGTTTTTTTGGTCACCTGTATACCTTCGGCTGTTTTATAAGCGAGGTTCTCGATGGAAGCAATTTCAGGGTATTCATTCAGAAAACGTCCGAATGGAATTTCGCCTTCGCCCAAAATAACGAAGTCCACTTCGGGGCGTTCCAAAAAAACTTCAAAGTCATAGCTCACTTCGGGTCCGCCCAATAGCACCTTGATGCCTGGGCGCAAGGCTTTGAGCGCACGGGCAACAGCTAGGGTCTGTTTGATGTTCCAGATGTAACAACTGAAGGCCACCACATCGTAGTGCGCTATGGCATTGGCAATGTCTTCGGGCTTTTCCTTGATGGTAAATTCTCGCCACGACAGCCCTTTGTGTTGTTGATTCAAGGAGTACAGCAGACGAATCGCCAGATTGAGGTGAATGTACTTTGCGTTGAGTGTCGTGAGCAGAATCGTCATGCTGCAAATTTAGCCATTTGAGGCAAAAAAAATGGCCTTCATTTCTGAAGGCCAAAGGAGCTCATTTTATGTGGCACATTCAATGAAAGCGCTATTTTTTCTTGAAGTCCATGGAAATGGAGTTGATGCAGTATCGCTTACCGGTGGGGCGCGGTCCATCGTCGAATACATGACCCAAATGGCCTCCACAACGGCGGCAATGCACTTCTTCGCGCAACATACCCAGTGAGTTGTCGCGGCTGATTTCTACATTGTTTTTATCGTATGGGGCAAAATAACTGGGCCATCCTGTGCCGCTGTCGAATTTGGTCTCGCTGCCAAAAAGTTCGAGACCACAACCTGCACAGGTGTAAACCCCCTTGTCATGGTGATCCCAGAATTCTCCGGTGAATGCGCGTTCGGTGCCATGGTCGCGCAATACACGGTATTCTTCAGTAGTGAGGCACTTGGCCCATTCTTCTTTGGATTTTACCACTTTATCGGTATCGGAGGGAGTTGAATTGGAATTTGACATGACTTGAATGGATGGGTTGTTGGTGAGATCTGATGCCGGAGTGGAACTGCATGTCCAAATGCATATTCCCAGCATGGCCGGCAAAAGGAGGAAGAGGTGTTTGTTCTGCATAACTTTTTCCAATATAAAACCAATCCAATCGGTTTGTTGTTCAATTAACGTTTTTTAATCGACGTGATCCTCCGATAAGTTGTGTTTTCAGGGTTATTCTATGTGCACCGGAAAACTGACTTCAATGTCTGTTTCGCCAGGGTCGCACGAGCCGTTTTTTATACCCGGCTGGTGTTTGAGTACAATAGCCAATTCGCCTTGGCTGGCTGCACCAGTGGTCCAAGCGCTTTGAAGGCCAATTTCAAAAATCCCATCCGAATCGGTGCGCACGATGCTTAGATCAGCCGAATTCGGTGAAAAGCAGAACAGGTGTTCATCGCTCTCGTTTAGGATTTCGATCGTCTTGTCTTCAGCGGGATTCACGCTTTCATTCCATAGTTTTAGGAAACAGCCGTAGCCGGTTTCGTTCGCGAGGTGAATGGTGTCGATGGGCTGCGGATCTGCGCCGCCGGGTCCGTCAATGTCGCGAAATGCAAATACCGCAGTGTCTCCGGTTCCATCCAAGCGGTAGAGATGCACTTCCAACGAGGTGATGAGCTCCTCCTCATTTTGTTCAATAGCCGGAGTGGCTACTTCGTTTTCGTCTTTTTTGCAGGCTGTCAAGAAAATAGCAAGAGCAAGCGTGCTAATGAGCATGTTTGTTTTCATTTTTTATAAAAATTAAGTGGAATATGCAAGTAAAATTGAATGTTGCGGCTTAGGGCATCGTGGTAATAGCGCATGCGGTCGGTGTAAAGGCGATACGATGTATTGAATAGATTTTCTGCCCCACATCCAAATTCTATTGTCGATTGTCGATGGCGTCTTTCACCGTGGATCCGGACACCGTGGACCAATGCAGCCTGAGGCGGTGGCAAGATATCTGTGGCCTGAGACACCCGCCATTGTTTGGTCGTGTAAAGGGTGTTCCATTCCATAAAAACATGTATAGAAGAGGTTGTGAAAATGGGATAGCGAATGATCATTCGGTATTGATCTGACGGAGTAAAGGCCGGTGTGGATCCGTCATCGGTCAGCACAGTGCGCACGGATTGATGGCTGACGGAAATGGAAGCAGAGTTGCGCAAGAGATAGTCCAATTGGGTATGCAGTCCGGCCAATCGTGCATTCGACTGGTTGACTTTGGTAACAGGAAATGCTCCTCGGATGGTGAGAATCGGCGTGTTTTGTGGAGCTGAATAGATATAGCCTTGGATGTATTGGAGCATGCCAGTGGCAGAGAATCGCAGCGAACCATGGGTGATTTGATATTCACTCAATAGGCGATGCGCAAATTCTTGCTGCAGGTTTTCGTTGCCCAATTCATATACCGCGAGGCCATGGTGCAGACCGTTGGAGTACATTTCATTGATCGTGGGAGGACGATTGGATGAGGTCAAGTGCAATTGAATGCGTTGGTTTTTTGTTGGGTCATGCGTCCAGCTCAGTCCGATGCTCGGTTGCAGATACTGTTTTTGGAGTTGTACAACAGAACCATTGGCGTTGCGGTACACCACTTGGTTCAAATGATCAATACGCGTGCAAAGGGCAATCGCATGTTTGTTTTTGCGCCAATGCATTTGCCAAGCACCATGGCGATAGTGTCGGGTGTAATTGGGCACATAGAAGCGTCCGTTGAACGTGTTGATTTGATGGTGTACACCGATGCTCAGTACCGTTTTGAGTACATCGGTCCATTGCGTATTCCATGATAGTTGCCCTTGGTAGTCGGTGAGGTGCAAATGCAAGGCAGGCTTATTCAATGCGGCAAGCGAATCGTTGAGCGGGATGTGTGCGTCGTATTCTTTGCGTTCATCGTATTGCCTGCCTGCGATCCATTGGATAAAGCTTCGTGGGCTCACGCGATAGGTGGCGTTCACTTGGCTGGCTTCATGGTAGATGGTTTGATTTGGACGGCCGATGCGGCGTGTAAAGGAGGTTAATGGAAGCACATTGTTGTGAATGCGATTTTGTAAATCGGTCAGATTGCCGCTGTGTGATCCGGTGAATATACCGATGGTGGTTCCGTAAATACCGTGCTCCAAGTGCAGCATCCAACGCCCGCGTTCGAATCGCATGCCACCGTCCCAAGCAAATTCTGTGAACGCTGTGTTGGCCAAGAGTCCGGTGGGCGTGCCCAAGTTGCCTGCACGCGAGTCCGATCCAGATAGACGAAGAGCAAGGCCTTTGATCCGCTGCGGTTGATGTTGGATGTCGATGGCGTTGAGAAATTGGTGCCCATTGGTGCGGTAGGATTGGCGCACATGAATGGCCCAAATCAAAGAGTCGATGGCGTCTGGCGGCAAGAGTCGGATAACGCCACCAACGCCATCTCCAGCAAGGGCAATGGCATCGGCACCGTGCACCAATTCCATGCGCGATGCGTAAAGCGGATTGATCTCGGGTCCATGGTCCATGCCCCATTGTTGCCCTTCGAGCCGGAGATTGTTTTTAAACAGAATGAGGCGTTGTCCAGAGAAGCCAAAATAGGCAGGCTTTGCAATGCGGCTGCCGGTTTGTAAGGAAGACATGCCCGGCAGTCGTTCGAGTTGAATAGCGAGGGGTTGGGCGAGCAAAGCGATGTTTTCTCGCACATACACCGCATTGCGTTTGAGTATGGGCAGGCCCGTACGGATGTCTATCGGTTGCAGCGTATAGTTGGGCAGCGGAAGCGCGACGGTTATGGTGTCGTTAGCATGAATCGCAATGTTTTGTCGCGACACGATGGCACCACCATGCCACAAAGCAATCACGGATTCACCTGGACAAATCGCATAGAACGTGAAGGAGCTCTCACCGCCAAACCTTTGTTGCATATGCGTTTGCGTTGAGTGCAAGGTGAGCGAATCGCCAATGATGGTCTCGGGCAATAGCACACGCACCACACCAGCACACTGGGCTGCAGCAGCAAATACATTAACCATAGCGAGGGAGACAATCAAAAGCAGTTTGAACACGTAAATGCAATTTTGTTGCAATAATAAGGTGGTTTTCCTCTTTTTTGCAACTTTGTTGCAATAATGTACGAATTGATTTTTGGTTGTCCTTCAAGCGCCTTACCTTTGTGCAATGACCAAACAAGTGCGCAATACTGCTGCAAAATCAGCTGTCATTGAAATGTTGACCGTGTCCAAAACGGCACTGTCGCATGCAGAGATTTATCACCAATTGCAATCCACTTGCGATCGCGTAACCGTATATCGGATATTGGATCGTTTGATTGAGGAAGGCGCGGCGCATCGCATTGCGTTGACCGATGGAACGGTGAAGTACGCGTTGTGCGAACAATGTGGCGAGGGTCAGCACCACCTGCATTCGCATCTTCATTTCAATTGTTTACAATGTGGCGGTGTTAGTTGTTTGGAATCGGAAATTCCCAAGGTGCAATTGCCGCGCAAGTTCAAATTGCACGATGTCAGTTTAGTGGTAAACGGAATATGCGCCTCATGCAACGTCTGATAGCAATAGCATTGCTGGCTGTTCCGGCGCTTTTTGCGGCGTGTTGGATGCAGCAGCCCGTGGCCACCAACGCGGAGAAAGAAGCTTTGGGCAGTCGATTGTTTTTTGATAAGATGTTGAGCGAGCCGGATGGCCAAGCCTGCTCGGTGTGCCACGCTCCGCGCACAGCCTTTGCCGATCCCGATGGTGCTGCGGTGTCCGAAGGAATGGTGGATGGGGCATTTGTGAACCGCAATTCCCAGTCGTTGATGTATGTGTCGTTTGTACCGCCCTTGAGATTGCAGCCCGGTACCAATGCGTATTTCGGTGGGTTGTTTTGGGACGGCCGTTCAAATGATTTGCGCCACCAACTGGCCGGTCCATTGTTCAATCCGGCAGAAATGAACAATGCCGATACTGCTCAGTTGGTGTATGAAATTCGTTTTGCCAATTGGAAGCGCGATTTCAATCGGTGTTACGATCGCCCAAAAACCAACGAGGAGAAGTACAATGCCATGATTGATGCCATTGCGCACTACGAGGCCAGCGATGAGCTCAATCCATTCAGTTCCGCATTTGATTTGTTTTTGCGCGGTCAATACCGCATGACACCTGAGGAAGAAATGGGCTATGAGTTGTTCAAGGGCAAGGCACAGTGTAGCAGTTGCCATAGTCTGCAACCCGTTGATGCGGCTGGACATGTTTTGTTGACCGATTATTCGTATCACAATTTGGGTTTGCCCAAGAATCCGTCCAATCCGTTTTACACCACATTTTCGCATCTCAACCCGAACGGTTATTCGGCCATCGATCGGGGTTTGGGCGCTGTAGTGAATGACCCTGCACAGGATGGTAAATTTCGCACGCCGTCATTGCGCAATGTGGCGCTAACCGCCCCGTATTTCCATCATGGCGGTGTGGCTACACTGGAAGAAGCGGTCCATTTTATGGTTGCAAGAGATCAGATGAATCTGGTTCCTGAAATAGCTGCTAATATTGAAACGGAGCGAGTGGGCCATCTCGGTCTCTCGGAGAAACAAGAGCGGGCGATTGTCGCGTTTTTGTTGCTACTCACCGATGGATTCGAACAAACCCCTTGATCTGTGAGGTGTGCCAATACTCGAAACACCGAGCTGTATTTAAAGATCAAGGAGTTGCACTTTTCCGCGCATTAGTTTGATGATTCCTTTGTTTTCCATTCTTTTCAGTGCTCTGCTCACCACTTCTCTTGCACTGCCAATTTCATCGGCTATGTTTTGATGGGTGATCGGAACAAGATTGGATTTGAGTATAGCACCTCTTTCCCGCAGATGGAAAAGCACTTTTTCATCCACTGAATCGAAGTTGCCTCGAGTAACCGTTTGCAGCAATTCCTCGAACCGCGTTTGATAGAGTTCCATGATAAATTGAAACCATTTGGGATCTTGTGCAATGAGCTGGTACACTTGATCGGGACGTATGAATACAATTTCGGTGGGCGATATTGTAACGGCTTTGACTTTGGAAGCGCTTTGATTGATGGCTCCCAATATGGACATGATGCAACTTTCACCGGGATGGATATGATACAAGAGGATTTCATGCCCGTCGTCATCCTCACTCATCACCTTCACTCCTCCTGAAACAAGTATGGGGATATTTCGGATGTATTTATGGAAGTCCAGAATGACGGTGTCTGCAGGTATCACCATCACTTCTTGTTGTTCGATCAGATGTTGGAGTAAGTTCTCGGGCAGCATGTTGCAATTTCAAAATAAATACAATAGATATTCCGCATTCTAATAATTCACGGATTGAGTTCTTCTTTGTTTTTGAAACGAACAAAAAAGTTGATGTAAAGCAGTCTGGAGAGTCGATAGCTTATGGGAAACATAGCGAGCAAGACCACGACAACGATGAGGAATTGCAGCATTTTGTTGATTTCAGGAAATAGCACGGAGGTGGCCACCCATACCGTTACAAACCATGCGATATTGAAAGCGTAGCTCACATACATGGAGCCATAAAAGAACCCCGGCTCCAGCTCGTAGTGCAGGCCACATTGATCGCAATCCTCGTTCATTTTTGTGAATCCGGACAAGCGATAGTGATTGGAATGCCTAAAAAATTCACCCGATTGGCAACGTGGACATTTGTTTTTGGTAACGCTATAGAAAATGCTTCCTTTTCCGAACATGCAAGGTTGTATTGGTAATACTGAAAAACTAAGGTTCCAAAATTACAACATTGCCCTGTTGGTTTTCGTGATATAGGTCACATAATGATACACCGATCCAGCTTGGTTTGCAACGACCTTGATCACAGTATCGGTTCCACACAACAGCACGCAACAATGGGTTGGCTTCAGTTCTTCAGGCTTGGGGCGCTGAGGTTCATGCAGCGGATGGGCTGTGCGCGTTTTGAATGGCTCGTCATTGTTATTTATGGGTAGCGGCAGCAGCGAGGTAATTGCCCGTGTAGGATGATGTACACTTCATCAGGTCTTTTGGAGTGCCTTCAAACACGAGGTGCCCGCCTTGATCGCCGCCTTCAGGTCCGAGATCGATAACCCAATCGGCGCAGCGAATTACATCAGGATTGTGTTCGATAGCCACGATGCTGTGCCCCAGTTCGAGCAATGCCCTGAAGGAACGCATGAGTTTGTTGATGTCGTGAAAATGCAATCCTGTAGTGGGTTCATCAAAGATGAAGAGCGTGTGCTGGGGATTGTTGCCTTTGGCCAAAAACGTGGCCAGTTTGATCCGCTGCGCTTCACCACCGCTGAGGGTCGAACTGCTTTGTCCAAGTGTGATATATCCCAAGCCAACATCCTGCAAGGGGCGGAGCTTGGCCAAAAGATTGCGATGATTGGTGTCGTTGGTTTTGGAGGAGAAAAACGCAACCGCATCATCGACCGTCATATTGAGCACATCGCTGATGGTTTTTTCGTGCACGGTGATTTCGAGAATTTCTTCCTTGAATCGCTTTCCTTTGCAGGTTTCGCAAACCAATTTGATGTCGGCCATAAACTGCATGCTGATGGTTTGGTAACCCTCGCCTTCGCATGTTTCGCAGCGTCCGCCTTCGGTATTGAAGCTGAAGTGTCCGGGTTTGTAACCGCGGTGTTTGCTCATGCTGGTTTCGCTGTATATCGCCCGGATTTCATCGTATGCTTTGACATAGGTAACGGGGTTGCTGCGCGATGATTTTCCGATGGGGTTTTGATCCACCCATTCGACGGCTTTGATGGTGGATAGATCTCCGGCCAATCCATCGAATTCGCCCATGCGCTCGGTGGTGAGTCCAGTGAGTTCCTTCTGCAAGGTGGGAAATAGCATGTTTTTTACCAACGTGCTTTTTCCCGATCCACTGACGCCGCTGATGATGGTGAATGCCCGCAATGGAATGGCCACATCGATGTCTTTGAGGTTGTTTTCGCGTGCGCCTTTGATGATGATTTTGTCTTTGGAGATGATGCCCCGCGATGGTGATTCAATGATGGATTTTCCCGTGAGGTAATCGGCAGTGAGCGAGTTGCTGAAGCGAATCAAATCGTCGAGTTGTCCATTGAACATGACTTGTCCGCCCAAACTGCCGGCTTCGGGTCCCATATCGATGATGTGATCGGCCGCGCGCATGATCTCTTCGTCGTGCTCGACAACAATGACACTGTTGCCTTGATCGCGCAATGCTTTGAGCACGCCGATGAGACGCTGGGTGTCGCGTGGATGGAGCCCAATGCTTGGTTCATCCAAAATGTACATGCTGCCGACCAATGAGCTGCCGAGCGATGTAGCGAGATTGATGCGTTGACTTTCTCCACCGCTCAGCGTATTGCTGAGGCGGTTGAGCGTGAGGTATTCCAGGCCTACGTCGCACAGGTATTGGAGTCGGTTGTTGATTTCCAAAAGGATGCGTTTGGCCACGCGGGCGCGATGCGGTTCGAGTTCCAGGTGAGTAAAAAAGTCATGGCAAGCTCCGATGCTTGTAGTGACCAAATCGCTGATGCTTTTGCCGCCGATCTTAACATAATTGGCGTCTTTGCGCAAGCGGGTGCCTTGGCAGTCGGGGCAAGTGGTTTTACCGCGGTATCGACTCAGCATTACGCGGTATTGGATTTTGTACGACTCCGATTCGATGAATTTGAAAAAGGCATGCAATCCTGCAAAGTGCGCATTGCCGTCCCAAACCAATTTGCGCTGAGCGGGCGTTAATTCGCTCCATGGTTTGTGGATGGGGAAGTCAAATTTGCGCGCAGACAAAACCAATTGATCTCTCCATTCGCTCATTTTCTCTCCTTTCCAGCAAGCGATGGCATCTTGGTAGATGCTCAGTTTTTTATTGGGCACAACCAGATTTTCATCGATGCCGATGATACTGCCAAAGCCTTCGCAAGTTTTGCATGCGCCGACCGGATTGTTGAAGGCGAAGAGATGCACAGAGGGCTCTTCGAAGGTGATGCCATCGAGTTCGAATCTATTGGAGAATAGAAACTGTTTTTTGTCACCGACTCGCTCGAGTATGCATTCGCCTTTGCCTTCAAAAAATGCATTTTCTACAGAATCCGCTAAACGGGTCAGATTTTCTTCGGAAGTATCTGCGGTAACGCGGTCGATGACCAGGTACAAAGGTTTTTTGGTCGTGATTTGTTCATAGGCCTCCTCCATAAGTTCGATGCGATCGCCGATTTTCACTCTAGAGTAACCTTGTTGAGCGAGGAGTTGAATTTTTTTGATGAGATCGTCTTTGGTGGCCCCTGGAATGGATGTGAGAATCAGGAAACGTTCTTCCTCTTGATGCGTCATGATTCGATCGATGACATCGGATGTGCGGTGCCTTTTGACCTCATCGCCGGAGATGGGGGAGTAGGTCACACCCACTCGTGCGAAGAGCAGTTTGATGTAGTCGTATATTTCAGTAGACGTTCCCACGGTTGAGCGCGATGTGCGGCTGGTCACCTTTTGTTCGATGGCCACAGCAGGACTGATGCCCACAATGCAGTCGACATCGGGTTTGTCCAATCGCCCCAAGAATTGACGAGCATAGCTGGAAAGACTTTCAACATAGCGGCGTTGTCCTTCGGCGTATAGCGTATCGAACGCCAAAGAGGATTTTCCCGATCCACTCAAGCCGGTGATTACAACAAGTTTTCCTCGCGGAATCTCGACCGATATATTTTTGAGGTTGTGGACGCGTGCTCCGATGACTTGAATGGGCTTGTTTTTTCCAGAAGAAGAAACAGGGGAGGGATTGAGCGTTTTGGACGACTTTTTTGCCTTGGTTAGTTCGCGGGTTGCCATAGACGACAAAACTCGTAAGGAAGCGCCGATGTTCGAAGCATTGGATCAAATTCATGGAAAACTTTTTGGTGCGGTGCAACTTTTTTCAATCAGATTTGGTATTAGAACAAAAAAGTTGTATATTTGAAATAATTACTGGTGCGCACAATATGGAAAAATTTCCTGCGTTACCCAAGTTCAACCTCTAAACACAAAGACGCCAATAGGATAAACTCTACTTTTTAGTTCTAATTAATCAGTTTCACAGAACCCAAAAAGAGGAGGTTATTATGCGTCTTAATCTTTTAACAGACCGTCAATTGGTAAATGCCTATGCTGAAGGCAACGAGTCGGCATTCGGAGAATTGTTGTTGCGGTACAAAAGCCGAGTTTTCAGTAAAATCATGATGTACGTGAAAGATCGCGCACTTGCCGAGGATATCTTCCAAGATACCTTTGTGCGGGCTATACATGCACTCAAAGAAGGGCAGTACAATGAGGAGGGCAAGTTCAGTGCTTGGATTCTTCGCATTGCGCACAACCTCTGCATCGATCATTTCCGCAGCGACAAAAAGATGCCCAAAACCCGCCAGCGCGACGATTACGATCCGTTTGATCACATTTCGGGTACCGAAAAAAACACCGAGGACATGGCCATCAATGCCCAAGTATTGGGCGATGTGCGCCGTTTGATCCAGTATTTGCCTGCCGAGCAAAAGGAAATCGTAATGATGCGGATGTACTACGATATGAGTTTCAAGGAGATTTCTGAAATGCTCGACATCAGCATCAACACCGCTTTGGGCCGAATGCGCTATGCTTTGATCAATTTGCGCAAGCTGATCGATCAACATCAGATGGTCATGACGCTTCAATAAGCTGCAACGATACGTTTGAGATCGCCTCCTCGTGGGGCGATTTTTTTTTTGAGGCAGAGGCAATATCCCAAAAAACAAGGCGTTATCCTACCACAAAACAAAACATTGCCTATGTTGAATTTTACACTTGATGAATTATCAGATTTTACTAGAAAGGAGGAAGAGATGATGAAAGGTTTGAAGCCTGGAGCATTGCCACATTCGGAGCCTAGCGATCAGAGTATTCAAAATATTTTGGCCTACAGCAAAGCCTTGAGTGTGCGCCGTTCCAAACATCTGAGACATGTGCGACTGGTATTGAACTAGTCCCAAAGAATACTGTACAACGAGACCGAAGGTCGGAACCCCGAAAGGGGTTTTTTTATGCTCAACGCTTTGGTTTATAGAGTGTTTTTGGTAGGGATTGTGCCTTGTCAAATCCAAGGTGCAGACTTTTGATGTAGAATTCCTCCACTGCTGTTCGTGCCCAAGGTGTTTTGCGCAGAAAGTTGAGACTCGACTTGATGGAAGGATTGCTTTTGAAACAGTTGATGGGCACTGCGCGGGCGAGTTCTTCCCATGTGAAATGCGCGGTGAGTTGATCCATGATCATTGCCAAGGTGACCCCATGCAAGGGGTCGTTGCTTTGAAAAGCTGCCATGCAACAAAGTTAAGGTGAATTGGAGGAGTGATGAGCAGTGCGATCTGCAGGAGCCTAACCCGATGGTATAGCCTCGATGGGATGAAGATGGAAAAGGCCGATTTTTCCGCGCAGATGCTCCAATGCTTCTCAAGGTTCTAGGAGTTGTTTGCCAATAAAAACAAGAGCACTATGCTTGCGAGGCGATAGCTGGACGAACGGACTATTGGTTTGAACAAATTGTTTTACATTCGCAAAAACCATTTCATATGCGATTGCTCATAGTAGTTTTATTTGTAATTCCAGGGACACTTTTTTCCCAGCGCAACAAAGAATTTCAAATTCGTTTCGGCGGCGGATTGGGCGGTTATGCGACTTTGTCGGATTATGTGTTGAAGTTTGATAACGTGGAATACAACTTCCGCGATACCTCTGGCGCTGCTACTCAGCAAATGCATCTTGGATTGCGTTACGAGTTGCATCATCGTTTGGCTTTAGGGTTGGATTACCGCCGCGGTCGCTACATTTATGATCCGGAGGAAGATAACACTGGCAAGGACAATACTTTCGGTATGTTTGGATTATCGGCGGAGTTGAATATGGTTTCGCGGCCACAGTTTCGTTGGAACGTTTCGCTGGGATATCATATTTCTCGCCTCACGATCACCGAGCCATTGTTCGAAGGGGTTCAAGAATACAGCGGCACCACCAATTGGGCTGGAGGCGGCATGACGTTGCAGACGGGTATCATAGCTTATATCGCCAAAAGCCCATTTGGAATCACGTTCGATATTGGATACGACGGCAATGCCTTTCAATTGTTCAAATACACCATTGCAGGCGATGAGCAGGATCTTTCGGATTGGGATGTGTCCCTTCAGGCAAATGGAGTCATGGTTCAAACCGGTTTGATTTGCCGGCTCAATACAGCTCGAAGCAAGCAATAATCCAATTGCGTTTGGTAGCCTATCGCTTATGCCACAGCAGGTATAGCTAAGGGGTGTTGTTTGGTGCCCCAAGTGTCGAGGTCTCGATCAAAGGCTTGAAATAAACCGGTACATGAAAGGGCTCGCATTCTGGATGAAAAAGGTGAATCAAGTCTTTCAGGATGACGTCCGGTTGCATCACGGCATCGCCGAAGTAGTCGGTTTGTTGGGTGTTGCAGAAGAATAACTTTTTTTGATGGTAGGAAGAAAGCTGGGCCAGTTGCGGGACATCGGCCGCAAAAGATGAACGAGTTGGGTCTTGCGCAGTGAAGGTGAGTTTGCCCCAGAATTGACATTCTTCCATGGATTCGAATAGCGATTCAAAGGGAACGATGATATTGGCGTGGGCCAAAGAGTCCTTCCAGATGTAATGCGCACCGGCGTCTTTCAGAAATTGAGCAACAAAACTATTTCCAGGCGGTGCGTACCAATGTCCTGCATTGTAATAGCCGGTAATGACTTTGGGTTTGGTAAGGTCAGTTGTTTTGGCTTGCAGTGCGTTGTAGCGCGATTCGAGTTCATGAAACACCTGCGTGGCACGATGCATTTCACCTGCCAAGGCGCCGAACACGACGAGCCATTCGGAGCGCGCAAGGGGCGTTGTCTCCAAATATTCAGCGATAGGAATAACGTCGATGCCCATGGAGGAGTAGAAGCTGTAGTCCTTGTCTCCGTAAGAATAAATCAGAAATTGATCGGGCTTTAGACCCAGCAGTAGTTCTTTTGATATGTCATCGCCTTGGCTGATATTGACGATTTGTCCCGATTGAATGGCCGCTTTGGCCTGCGGATTTTTGATCAGATCTGCAAAACCCACCCCCACAACTTGATCCAAGGCACCGATCGATTGAAAAAACGGGATATGGGTCGTGCTGAGGCAAACAGTTCGCCGATGTTGGCCGGCTGGAATATTCCAATTTTTGATGGTATCGCCAGAGGGCCCAAAAAGCAACACATTGTAGAGGCTAGAGTCGCTATTGGCGCGGATTTGGAAGCCCTTGGCATGGCGGGGTTGGTAAAAGATTTTCCAATCGTTTGCAGCAGTTTGCGGAGTCCGCGTGCATTGGAGGAGGAGCAGGGCAAAGCCAATGAGGCCAAGAACACCGAAGGGTCGAAGAGAAGTGATCAACATGAGGGTTCAAAAATAAACAAGAAGCCATTAAACCCATTTTGCCGAATATGGTGCTAGTTTTGACCGCCCGTAGGGACTGATCGGGGCAGAGCATCATGTTGAGATACAAAATCATTGTAACAGGAAAAGTGCAAGGCGTCAACTACAGAAAGTTTGTGCTGGGAGCGGCTGAGCAAATGGGCGTCAAAGGTTTTGTGCGCAATGAAAACGATGGTTCGGTTTATTGTGAGGCAGAAGGCGGTGAGAAGGTGTTGCAGTTGTTTATGGACCAGTTGGCCATTGGACCAGCTTTGGCGGCAGTAAAGGCATTGGATGTGACCTTGGATATGCCGGTTGGATTTACACAATTCGAAATTTTGCGCTAATCAATGAAAGGAATTATCAAAGATTTTTTGAGGCGTGTTTTTATTCTTTGCCGCATTCCAATTACGCGCAATATTCGCTACGATATTCTCACGCAGCAGATCTTGCACACTGTTTTGCGCCGCAATAGCAATTGTGTTGATGTGGGTGCCCACAAAGGTGAAATGCTCGATTTGATTCGACGTTATGCTCCAAACGGAAAGCATTATGCATTTGAACCGATTCCAGAGTTTTATGCGCAATTGCAAGCAAAGGCATCACAGCATGTGCAGGTTTTTCCATACGCAT
>CANHSF010000057.1 GCA_947463065.1 Flavobacteriales bacterium
GGCCATGCGCAGTTGGATTGCCAATAAATCATTGCCATCGTTTTTTGATGCGGGCAACAAATGGAATGTACTTCGGGCCGACAAAATCGGAGATGAATTTGGTGTGCAGTACATCATTCGCGGCGGTGGCGACGAGTACCAGCGCATTGCCGAAATCAAGGCTTCAGGGGCGAAGTTGATTATTCCCGTCAACTTTCCGTTGGCTTATGATGTGACCGATCCGTACAATGCACGTTATGTGAGCACAGCGGAAATGAAGCATTGGGAGTTGGCGCCTTACAATGCCTCTTATCTCGCCAAAGCGAATATTGAATTTGTATTTACCATGAATGGGCTTTCGGACAAATCTGAATTTTTGAAACAGGTGCGCAAAGCCATTCAATGTGGATTGGATGAAAAGCAGGCGTGGATGGCACTTACTACGCGCCCTGCAGAATGGTTGGGCGCATCCAACGAAGTAGGAGCGCTGCGCAAAAATATGCGCGCCAATTTTATCATTGCAAGTTCCTCGTTGTTCAAAGACGAATGTGTGTTGCGTGAACATTACATCAGCGGAGAGCAATTTGTTTTGGCCAATCCGCAAGCTGACTTATCGGGTAATTACGAACTTCAAACTCCCCAGCGCAACTTGGTGATGGAAGTAGCCTATAGCGGTGGCAAAAACAGCGCAAAGATTCAATCCATCAAAACCATCGAAAAGGAAGGCAAGCAAGTGCAAGACACTACGTATGTAGCTGTGCAAATGCAGTACGACCATCCTTTCGTCAATCTGCAGTTTGAAATGCCGGAGTCGGGATACAGCGGGTTGATTCGACTTACGGGAAGCGTGCAAAAGGATTGGAAGGGCAGTGGTTTGGATGCAAGCAATACATCCATTGCTTGGAGTGCGGTTTGGAAATCGTCTAAGAAGGCGCCGACAACTCAGGCGCCTGTTGCTGTTAAAGAGCCAGAAGGCAAAGTGGTTTATCCTTTTGCGGCATACGGCTCGGAAAAAGTTCCCCAAGCCGAGACGGTATTGATCACCAATGCGACCATTTGGACGTGCGAGGCAGAGGGCATTATCGAAAATGGATGTTTGCTCATACGCGACGGCAAGATTGCGGCAGTGGGCAAAAATTTGGATCCTGCTGGTTATCCTGGGGTGAAGGTCATTGATGCCAAAGGCAAACATGTAACCCCGGGTATCATAGATGAGCACAGCCATATCGGAGCCGAAAGTATCAACGAAGGCGCTCAATCGTGCACCGCTGAGGTGGAGGAGATCAGCGTGTTGTGGCCCGAGGACATCGATATCTATCGGCAACTGACAGGAGGAGTTACTACAAGTCAAATCCTGCACGGATCGGCCAATGCTATTGGTGGACAAAGTGCCATCATCAAATTGCGTTGGGGTGCCAATGCCGATGGGTTGGTCATGCGAGAAGCAAAGCCGTTTATCAAATTTGCATTGGGTGAAAATGTAACTCATATGAATTATGGCAACGACGGCACACAGCGTTTTCCGCAAACCCGCATGGGCGTGGAGCAATTGTACTATGATCATTTTATCCGAGCCCGCGAATACGGCCAACTATGGGATGTCTACAATGCCAAACCAAAAGGAAATGCAAAGAGCAAAAAACCGATTGTTCATTCGGTTGAGCCACGTCGGGATTTGGAAATGGATGCATTGTACCAGATATTGAAAGGCGAACGTTTTGTGACCTGCCACAGTTATGTGCAAAGCGAAATCAATATGCTGATGCATGTGGCCGATAGCATGGGCTTTACCCTCAACACCTTTACCCATATATTGGAAGGTTACAAGATCGCTGACAAGATGAAAGCACACGGCTCTAACGCTTCTACGTTTTCGGATTGGTGGGCCTACAAATACGAGGTCAAAGATGCCACGCCTTTCAATGGGGCGTTGATGTGGCAGATGGGATTGAATGTGGCCTACAACAGCGATGATGCAGAGATGGCGCGACGCCTCAATCAAGAAGCGGCCAAAGCCGTAAAGTATGGCGGCGTGCCGGAGCAAGAAGCGTTGAAGTTTGTGACCCTCAATCCCGCTAAGATGTTGCACATCGATGATTATGTGGGCAGCCTCAAAGTGGGCAAGCAAGCCGATGTGGTGATTTGGTCGGATCATCCTTTGAGTATTTATTCGCGAGCCGAATACACTTTTGTGGATGGTGTGTGTTATTTCAGCATAGAGCGCAATGCCATGCTGAAACAGGCCATGGATGCGGAGCGCGCGCGGTTGATTCAGCGCATGCTCAATGCGTCGGCCAAGGGCGAGCCCACCCAAAAGCCCATCATCAAAGACAAAAAACACTACCACTGCGATACCTTGGACGAAACAGGTTTGGGCATCTGGAATCATAAATAATAGAATACCATGAAAAAAAATATATTGAACTTCGTTTTAATCGTCTGGTGTGCAGTCGTTCAGGCACAGCAGATACCAACGCCCGCGCCGGTGCAGAGCAAAACGATTTTGATCCTCAATGCCACTGCGCACATTGGCGATGGCACGGTTATCGAGAATTCTGCGATTTCATTGGTCAATGGAAAAATTGATCTTGTCGCCGATGCGCGAGTCATTCGCTTGGACATGACCAAGTTCGATACCATCATCGATGCTGCAGGTATGCATGCCTATCCAGGATTTATTGCCCCCAACACCACTCTTGGTTTGCAAGAGATAGAGCAGGTGCGCCCCACACGCGATTACCAAGAAGTGGGCACGTACAAACCCGGCATGCGCACGGCGATCAACTACAACACCGATAGCGAAATCATTCCCACTGTGCGCTACAATGGTGTATTGATGAGCCAACCCACACCACGAGGAGGTACAATTTCAGGCACGTCGTGTATTGTACAGCACGATGCGTGGAACTGGGAAGACGCTTTGATCAAAGCCGATGATGGAGTGCATTTGAACTGGCCGCAAGTGTTTCACAAACATTACGACAAGGGCAAAGTAGCCGTTGAGAAGATTAAGAGTTACGATCAACAAAAGCGAGAGATCTTTGCTTTTTTTGATGAGTCAAAGGCTTATGCAACACTGAAGAATCCTGCCGTTGCTGAGTTGCGGTACGAGGCCATGAAAGGACTTTTTGATGGGAGCAAAACACTTTTTGTACACGCCGACGACATCAAGGCATTGACCGAGGTGATCGCATTTAAGCGCGCGTATCAGTTGAAGCATGTGGTCATTGTAGGCGGCTTAGATGCCCCGCTGGTGGCCAAAGATTTGGTAGACGAAGGCATTGCAGTGATGGTAGCACGCGTGCACAGCCTGCCGCGATTCGAGGAAGACGCTATTGATCAGCCCTTCACTTTGGCCAAACAGTTGTACGATGCCGGTGTGTTGTTTTGTTTGGAGAACAGCGGAGATCAGGAGCACCACGGCGTGCGCAATTTGCCATTTTATGCAGGTACCTGTGTGGCTTATGGATTGCCCTATGAACAAGCCGTAGCGGCCATCAGCGGCAATACGGCCAAAATTTTGCGCGTCGATTCAACGTGCGGGACATTGGCAGCGGGCAAAGACGCCACCTTGTTTTTGAGCCGAGGCGATGCTTTGGATATGCGCACCAATGGTTTGGTGATGGCGTTTATACAAGGCCGTCAAATTGAATTGACCAGCAAACAAACCGAGCTCTACGAAAAATTCAAGAAGAAGTACGAGCAGGGCAAGTAGATGGTGGTTTATCCTGTTTGGATAATGATGAAATAAATTCATGCAAAACCCACCTTTTGAAGCTGCGCAAAACAGCTTTGGTATGCGCCCAACACGTTTCTGATTTGATGGTATATCAATGCCAGGATTGGGCTACTCAATACCCCAAACACGATCTTACCATTGCCAAAGTTTGATCGGCAACTGCATTGGCTTTTTGCGCACCAATGGCCAACAGGCGGTCCAATTCGGCTTTGTCGTTCATGTAGCGGTTGTAGGTGTCGCGTTCGGTGCGGTATCCTTCCATCAGGGCTTCCAACAAATCTTTTTTAGCGTGTCCCCAACCGTAACCACCGGCTTCAAGTTTGGATTTCATCTCGGCCGAACGATCGCTCGGTACAATGAGTTTGTAGAGTTGATACACCACGCTGCTTTCGGCATCCTTGGGCTCTTCCAGTGGAGTAGCATCGGTCACAATTTTTTTGTTGATCACCTCTTTAAGCTCTTTATCGCTTAAGAAAATGTTGATATAGTTGCCGTAGCTTTTCGACATTTTTTGGCCATCGGTGCCGGGTACATACATGGTTTCTTTGTTGAGTCGTGCTTCTGGAACTACCAGCGAACCACCGACCAATCGATTGAAGGTGGAGGCAATATCGCGGGTGATTTCGAGATGTTGCACTTGATCTTTTCCTACGGGTACAACGTTTGCGCCATAGAGCAAGATATCGGCGGCCATGAGCACGGGATAACTGAATAAGCCCGCATTGACGTCGCTGAGGCGATCGCTTTTGTCTTTGAAACTATGCGCATTGGCCAACATTGGAAAGGGCGTAAAGCAGTTCAAATACCACGTCAATTCAGCTACCTGCGGCACATCGCTTTGGCGGTAGAAGGTTGATTTTTGCGGATCCAAACCGAAGGCCAACCAACAGGCAGCCACGGAGTAGGTGTATTCGCGCATGAGTTCGGCCTGTTTGATTTGGGTAAGGGTATGCCAGTTGGCGATAAACAAAAAGCTATCGTTTGCGGGAAGCGCACTTTCGGCAATGGCTGGGCGAATAGCTCCTAGAATATTGCCCAAATGCGGGGTTCCTGTGCTTTGTATACCGGTGAGAATGCGGGCCATAGAGGTTCATTTTGTCGGCAAAAATCGGTATTTTTGTGCGTGTTACCAAGGACTAAGCGGAGTTTGCAAAATTTATCTTCCGTTTTGATGGGAATAGCGTACTTTGCAGATTCGCTCCTGCAAATGAAAAAGGCCATTGACATCGTCTTGTCGCCCGTGTACTTTGTGTACAAATTATGGGTTGGTGCCATGTTTTGGCTGACATTGGTGTTGTTGTATCCATTGTTTGCTCTTTTTCTTCGCCATCCATCTGGATATGCTGCGGCGTTTCGGCTCAAGCGATTTTGGTCGTGGCTCTTGTGCACCTTGTTTTTTTGCCCCATTCGGCGCACCTTCAAAGCGGAGTTGCCGCCTGCGCCATTTGTAGTGGTGAGCAATCATTGTTCGTATTTGGACACCGTGTTTATGTACCGCATCATTCGTCCGTATTTCGTGTTCATGGGCAAAGGTGAATTGTTGCGCTGGCCATTGTTTGGAAAGTTTTTTCGCACCACCGACATCGCCGTAGAGCGGCAAAGCCTGCGCGGTAGTTTTGGTGCATGGCAGCGCGCTGCAGAGGCCATTGATCGTGGACATTGTGTGGCGATATATCCCGAGGGAACTATTCCCGAGGATACGCCGAACATGCTGCCTTTCAAGAACGGTGCATTCAAGTTGGCTGCTGAAAAAGGTGTGCCCGTGGTGTGTGTGACATGGCGCAACAACCACAAAATTTTGAAAGAACCTACGCGTTTTTTTGAATTTTCTTTGCCCCAGATCATCGACGTGGTGGTGCATGCGCCTATCAGTGGCACCGACTCCGCTCAGTTGCGCGCGCAGGCGCATCAATTGATCCAATCCGAATTGCCGCAATGACCATCAATGAACCGATTATAGCAGAAACACTGCCCCTTGATTTGGTTGGGGTCTCACAATGAGTTGGTCGTACAGGCCCATTTCAGAGTTAGGAAAGACTTTTCGTTTGTCGACCGTATCCCCGTCGCATGGATTCAGCTATACTTCTGGAAAGCTTCGAGCATCTCGTCGTAGGATCGGTAGACTTTGCTGGTGGGAAGGTATTCTCCATCTATTTTGATCTGGTCGAATTCCAGTTCATCTACGTAATCGAAATTCACGATGCACGACTTGCCGATGCGAAAGAAGATGGCTGGATCGAGTTGATTTTCCAAAGTAGAAAGTGTCACACGAAAACTGCGCTCTTTGGCTGACCGCATCACTATTTTGACGTAGTTGCCCTCGCTGCGCAAATAGAGGATATCGTCGCATGCCAATTTCACTAAATCATGACTCACCTTCACGATGAGATAGCGCGATGAGTATGGCTTTTCAATCTTCGGCATCATTTCAAAATTGAGTATAGCAATTTCGATGGCAGCATGTAAATCCTGCTTGGTAAAAGGCTTGAGGACATAGGCATTGGGTCGGGCATTCTTTGCGCGTCGAATGGTAGCTTCATCTCCGTTGGCAGTAGCAAAAATGATGGGCACATTGTGGTTTTCTCTTATGTACTCTGCCAATTCGATTCCGTCACGCTGTCCTTTGATTCGAATATCGATAAGCACGGCATCAGGTTTTTCAGAGTTAAGTAAATCCACCGCTTCTTTGAATGAAGCGCATGGTGGGTATGCATCATAACCCAGTAATTCCAGCTTGCGCAAGATGTTCGTGGCGATGATCAACTCGTCTTCGACTACCGCTATATGTAAGCGCTGTTGTTGCAATTTTACCCGATTGTTTTGTTGTAAAATTTTACTCAGCCACTAATCAAATCCGATCATCGGAGTAAAACGCCACTAAAAGTACAGGATAAATTCGACACATTCTCCGATTTGGGATGAAATGGCTTCTTTTCGTGATGAAACCGAAATAAACCGAATTCTATTCCTTTGATCTGAACTCCGAATCATTGAAGGTGATTTCAAAAACACTGCCGCCATCATTGTAATAGTGCAATTCACCCGAGAGCTGCTGGGTGAGACCATAAATCAAATGCATGCCCAAGCTTTTACCGGTATTGACATCCACACTTTCTGGCAAGCCTGGACCATGATCCTTGTAGGTCATTTTGAATTGTCCTTTTCCCGTCGACTCCAAATCGACTTTGAGGCGAACGACGTTGGACTCATTGAATGCGTATTTATAAGAATTGGTGATGAGCTCGTTTGTTATCAAACCCAATGGAATGGCGGTATCTATGTCGAGAAAGAACTCTCCACCGGTAAGCTCAAGTTCAATGGAACGTTGATCCAAACTATATAACTCTGTAATTTGGTTGGTCAACGACTGCAAGAAAACATCGAAACGTATGGAAGTCAAATCGTTGTTTTGATAGAGGTTTTGGTGAATGAGTGCCATGCTCACAACTCTGCTCTGTCCATCACTGATAAAGGCCATTTGTGCAGGGTCATCCATTTCATACTTCTGCAATTGCAATAAGTCAGCAACAATTTGTAGATTGTTTTTCACGCGGTGGTGAATTTCCATGAGCAAGAGCTCTCTATCATTCAGTGCTTTACTCAAGCTCTTGGTGCGCTCCTCCACGGCTAGTTCCAAACTTCGGTTTTGGCGCTCGAGTCTTCCTGTGCGCCAAATGCTATACAACCAAATGACCACAACAAGGGCTGCGAGAAACACCAACCAAAACGACCAGCGCAAATAGAAAGGCACCAAGACCGTAATGGGAATTCGCAGTTCTTGCTCATTCCATTGTCCGTTTTCGAGTTGCGCCTTCACGAGAAGCGTGTATGTGCCGTGAGATAGCTGACTGATTCTAATAGATCCGCCTTCTATCTGGTTCCATTCTTTGTCGACTCCTTCCAATTTGTAGGCATACCGATGGATGCGCTGCACATAATCCAGCAGGGCGAAATCAACCGTAAGAAATCGGTCGGCATGTGATATGGTCAACGACTGGTTTTTGCGCCAATCGGAGAGCATACTCACCAGTGTATCTGACTCATCAGAATAGCGTTGAATGCGCAAAATTTGGAGAGGGTAGGAGCGATTGAAGTATACTTCATCCACACGAGCGGGGTCGAACGCATTCAATCCGTTCACACCACCGAAGTACATTTTCCCATTCGACGCTTTGAAAGAAGAGATGCGGTTGAACTCATTGTGCGTCAAGCCATCCTTTGTATAAAAGTTGAACGCGGAGAAATTCTTTTTATCGAAGCGCATCAATCCGTTGTAGGTGCTGATCCAAAGGTTTTCTCGGTCATCTTCTTCGATTCGGTAGAGGCGCAGTGCTGGCAGTCCTTCCGCCAGTCCGAATTGTCGAACTGCGGGTTTCTCCGCTGTCCCTGCCGCATTCCAGTCCCATCGAAACAAGCCCTGATTCGCTGTAGCCAACCAGCACACACCTTGCTTGTCCTCATGCAAGTCGTAGAAGTCGCTGATGTCTAACCGATGTGTCACGTCGCCTTCAGGCCCCCAGTATTCCGCTATATTCCAATTGTTGTCCAATCGAAAGACCCCATTCTCCGCCACGGCTACGATGCCTTTTTTCTGAGTTTTGACAAATCGGTACACAACGGTGGGATTCGGTATGGAACCATTCGATCGAATGGATGGACTTTTTGAACCTGTGCGGGTATTGAGCACATAGATTCCTCCACACATCAACGAAGTGCCATGCAGCATCATTGAATCGTTGAGGCTATGACAGGCCCAGGCCCCAACAGCAGTGGAGTCATCCGCTATCCTATTCATATGGGTGGTGCCCTTTTTCAGGCGATAACTCGAACTAAAAAAGAGTTCATCGGCATGCGGAACGATGGTGAATAATGTCCGATGAGCGGTGTAGTCCAACTTCAATTGCGGCTGGGTATACACATCCCTCCACACGCAGGCATAGATTTGGTCGCCGCCACCGGGCGCGCAGCCAGGGTCCACATAAATTCCGCGCACCTGATTCACTTCGGCTTTGCCCAATTCGCTCTTCGTAAAGTAATTGGCAAACAGGCGTTCGCGAATGGAAACATGAATCAATCCGATGCTCGTACATAGCCAGTAATTGCCTAGTTGATCACGATTGACTTTACTAAAACCTACATCCGAGTATTTCAATAATTGTTCGCGACTCATCACCTGCAGATACTGCCCGTCGACGAAGAGGTACAATCCAAAGTCTGGATTCACGCAGGCAAACTCCCCCCTATGATTCGACGCCTGCAAACGCCAGTCTTGGTTGCTTATAAAAGGCAATTCACCCATTTCCTTGGAGCGAACAAGCATGTTCTGATCGGTCAACTTGTAGAACCCCCTTTCGCGCTCGTTCTTTGAAAGTGCAATTCCATGTGGCGAAGGGTCGTAATAGACATACACAACACCATTTGATGCTCTGATTGCGTAGCCATTTTTATCGTTCACAAAGGGAATGCATGCATTCGCGGAAATGCGATAACCGCTTATGCCAGATTCAATATACGGATGCAGCAACAACTCATCCTCTTGAATTAAATGTTGACCATTGAATTTGATCTGGCGGTCGATTTTATCTGTCGAAAGTTGATTCCATTCACCAAGTTCACCTATACGCTGCCAATTGCTCTCAGCCGTGAGTCTCCAAACTTCATAAGGTGCGGATCGAATAAACATGACCGAGTTATCGGCGTGTGCCTCTATCGCTATGACCTGCTCTTGCGGAAACGGCAAATCCGGGAACGCTTCATTGAACGTCAACGGACGAAAGGTATTTAAATCGAACACCTGAAATTGAAACGTCAACGCTGAGTTTCCTATTGAGCCTCCGCCAAGCAAGTAATACTCGATGATAAGTCGGTCACTTCCATGCATAGCGAGCCTTTTGATATCGTTCGAAAGCAATCCTTCGTTCTCGTGGGTGAACACCAGAAAATTAGTTCCGTCGAAGCGATTCAATCCCATTTCGGTAGCCAGCCACATGAAACCACGGCCATCCATTACCGCGTCTCTCACACTGCGTGAGGCCAAGCCTTGCTCCACTGAAATGAGCTGATGATTGACCACATAATTGGCGTTGGCATCGGGCATGCGATGCTGGCCGCGCGCACATAGGGTGGCGCACACCATAAGTCCGCTCAGCAGCGAAAGTCGAATACCAAATGAAAATGCCAATGAGTTGAATGGATGCATGGGGTGATAACTTGCTCGGAGAGTCGAAAGTACTAAATAGTACTTGGAAAAAAATGACATGGCAGCGATTTTAGATGGTTATATTCATCTTTTCGTGGGACAATCACTTTGGGTTATGAATGCCGCTGTCTATTTCACTCGAACTGACCAGTCTTACATATTGGATAAGAACTCATCTAGAACAACTACGAGATTTCTTCAAGAAATATGGCCGAATAAAAACAGAACATAAAAAAAGAGTTTTAAAAGATAGAAACTGCGAAAAAAAGTACGTTCTTCTTCAATACTCCTATGACGACTTTGATAATCGAATTTGCCAACTTCAATTGATTACAACTTAATTCTCAATAAGAACTCTTCCTTTCGAGATTTCGAAATATCAATTTTCGTGTTATCACTCAAAATAACAAAACCTCCGTTTCCTTTGTGGTAAGCTTTTAATTCACGAATGTTTATAATGTGTGAGGCATGAACACGGACAAAACCCTTCTTGCTAAGCATCTCCTCATATTGTTTAATATTTCTTGAAACTGTTACTGGTTTAAATGACTTAAAGAAAAAGACAGTATAATTTCTATCTGATTCGCAACGAATAAGGTCTGCTATATCAAAGAACTCAAATCCTTGAGATGTAGGCAATGCCAAACGATTTGTTTCTCCATTAATAGATTCAACAAGAAGCTGAATGCTATCTTTCATATCAGTATAATATGGATGATCAAGAGCTTTGTGAACGGCATTTACGAGTTCTTCTTTGGAAAATGGCTTTAAAATGTAATCTACTGCATTCACTTTAAAAGCCCTTATAGCAAATGCATCAAATGCACTAATAAAAATAAGCCTGAAATTCTTGTGACTTGTTAGTTCAAGAAATTCAAATCCACTTTGGTCTCCTAAATCGATATCCAAAAACACCAAACTTGGCTGCATTTGATTACAAAGCTTGACAGCTTCTGAACAATTTGAGGCTTCACTGGTTAAATCAAGCTGAGGAAATTCGGGACCGAGCATGCTTTTAATCAATGAGCGGATGTTCTTGTTGTCATCAATGATAAGGCAAGGAATTTTCATATAAAACGATTTAATAAAGTAGAACAAGCGTTTCTGGTATCAGCGAATATCTTTTCGTTGAAACAGGATACAAGGAAGCAGTTAAACAATAAAAATAACACATTAAAAATGTTGACGACGTGAGTTCTCTTCTTTTCAATCATCTGCTTTTTTTTCTTTGTTAACCTTCTATTTCAAAATTTAAAGACGGATTAAGACTCAATTCGCTCACTAGTGAATTTGAGTGGCAAAGTTAACCACGATTTACTGGCTGAAAAACCGCAATAGAAGATTCGTTCAAAGCCAAATTTAGAAGAATCAATACCCGCTTCCTCATTTAGCATTTCCAGGCGTTCTTGGATAATCTTTGTTGCCATAGACAATCCTTGACTCATTGGAGAATCAATATTTTCAATAAATGAGGGGGCATTGTCAATTACATTAATTACTAAAAGATTACTTTTTTCCTCCTTGATTTCAATCCATATTTGAATGCATGCGTTAACGCGCTCTGCACCATGCCTTATAGCATTCTCTACCAATGGTTGAATAAGCATTGGCGGCAAAAGAACTGACTTCATTTCTAGTCCGGATTCATTGACAATCTCGACCAAGGGTGTGTGTTCAAATTTTAAGCTCTCCAATTCAACGTAGCATTTTATTGAATCAAGTTCATCCTGAAGACATATCTGTGCATTTCGGCTCCCTCTTAGGCTGCTGCGCAACAATCGTGAAAACTTATGTAGATATGAAGTTGCCTTTTCAGGTTCATTATCATATATAAATCTGTTAATTCCTGTGAGTGCATTAAAAACGAAATGATCGTTCATTTGCGACCTTAATGATTTCATCTCATGTTCGACTAATTGAAGTTTCAAACGAGAAATCCTTTGCTTTTTAAGGAACCTATTTCGTTGAATTTTAATTATAATGACGCCGATAATTAAAATAAGGAATCCTGAAAAAGAGTAAAGAAACCATGGCAATTCAAAAAACCTGTAGGGATTATTAATTTGAATCAATCCACTCGAATTACCTCTAACAATTAAGAATTCGTACTTTCCCGGATCCAAATTTGGCAATTCTATTTGGTTTGATTTAGCAACATATCGAATTGTGTCATTATTATGAATCACCGATACGGTATAGGCTTCTGCCTTCATTATAGAGAATGAAAAATCACTAAACTGAAGTCTCAAGTAGCGTGTTCCTATCGGTAGTTCAATGTTACCACTCAATGGGATCAGGCCTTTCTCTGTTTCTACTTCTACTGGCTTTATTGAGTTGTATTCCTGGCTTCTTAAAGGTAACAATTCTGGATTTACGATTAATAGGTAATGCTCACTTAATCCGCATACCAAACGGCCATCTTGTAGGATTTTCAGTGCCGATGTTTCCATATTGGGCAAGCCTTTTTCGCGCCCAAGGGTAAATACTTCGTGACCTGGATTTATGCAGTTTAGACCCATTTCGCTTTGAACCCAAATTCGGTCTTGCTTATCAATTGCCAAGTCATATAAATGATCTGTATTTAAACCATGATATGTTGAATATGTTGTGTAGCTATCTGGATTTAATGGATCAAAAATCACTGCTCCTGCATCTGAAGAAACTACCAAATAACGTTCCTTCCATGAAATAATTCTAGATGCCGTTTTTGGTGAAGGATAATCCTTAAAAATTCCTTCCCCAAAAACATATGTTTCAAATGTTGTATTTACTTTATCATAAATTGTTAATCCATTTCCTCCTTCATTTGCATAAGGACCGCGTAGAAAATAAATATACCTTTTATTTTGAGTTACATCAATAATTACGTCTTTCAATCCATCAGGTACTTTTGCCTCGTTTGTTGAAATCCTGGTCCATTCCATTGAAGATGGATTAATTTTTACAATCCCTTTTCGAGTTGCTGCCCATATTAACCTTGAATCATCCTCCACCAAAGAATACACATAATTCTCGTCGGGCATTAGACTAATTTCCGGGTGAATAGTAAACGATGAAAACAATTTAGCTCCAATTTTCTTATAGAAAATACCGTGACTTGTAGCTAGAAATAAAGTTGAGTCTTTTGTTACTAATTGCTGCCTGATATGAATCTGATCTAGGTTGTTATGCATATTAAAAACCGGATCAATAATATGCTCTGGAATGCCTTTCTTTAAATCAAATCGAAAAAGCCCACAAGTCCAGGTTGAAACATAAAGAATGTCGGAATTCGCCGGATCGACCGAAATGTCTGTGATATCAGGCAAACAAGTTCCTTTTCTGATGTTTGAAAATGGTACTGTTTTAATAAACTGATCTTTTTTATGAATCGCATAAAGCCCCCTATTGGTGCCAATCCACAAAGACTGTGATGTAACAAGAAAAGAATTGGTAAAGGTTGTTGGAAGGTTCAATAGTTTGAACTCTTTTTGTTTGAGGAAATCGAACTTATGCGTGAGACTATCAAACGTCCCGAGGCCTTGATCATGAGAAGCGACCCATAACTTCCCATCAAATCCAGCTATATCGGTAATGACATTGTAGGCTCCATGCCCAGCAAATTCCGGCTTTAGAAGGTACGATACAAACTTTCCTGTTTTTGGGTCAAATCTTTTCAAACCATTTGCCCATCCTCCAAACCAGATAATTCCTGATGAATCCATCCATAATCTTCCGGTTGAATTGATCCAACCATTGTTCTTGATATAGGCCGGATTGCTATCCAAATAAACTTCGAAATCTTGGGAATCTTCCCTGTATAGGCACAAACCGCCAGTTGTACCTATCCAAATTTTACCTTTAGGATCTTCAAAAATGCTATTGCATTGTTCATGTGGTAAATCATGAAACCCATTTCCTTTTCTCCAATGCTTAATAAGACCGCCACTATCATCAAAAAGATAAAGACCTAACCAAGTTGCTACCCAAAGTCGATTGTTTTTATCTGCTAGTACGTATTGAACTAAATTGTGCCCACTCACAAAATTTAATGGTATTTGCTTAATCAAACCTGATTCAGGCTCCATCCTTGCAACTCCGCCCCAAGTTCCAATCCATAAATTTCCTTTACTGTCGAATGATATACTGCTTACATCATTATTTGGCAGTGAAAATTTGGTTGACGGGTTTGCAAAATATCCTTTAAACTGATGCCCATCATATCTGTAAAGTCCGTTGTCTGTAGCAATCCAGATAAATCCATACTTGTCTTGTGCGAGCTGTCGAAAAACCCTTGCATTCAAGCCTTCTTCAACGCTGTAGTGCGCAAAATTATATTGCGCAGTTGTGAATGAATTAACAAACAACAAATACATCAAGAGTGCAGAACTCCTTGAATAAGCAAACTTAAAAATCGTTTGAAATGTATTCATTGAATAATTCGAAAGATAGCGCTGTTAAGTGAATGTGGAACTACCACATAATCAGTCAAAATATCTATTTGTTCATTGAGGATGTCAATTTGATTATTCGATCTAAAACAATGGCCGAGATAAGGCTAGGTTCGTTATACAATTATCACGTTTATGAGTCTTTTTAAATATGCTGTTTCAGCTTTTGCCCTTTTCTTGTTTGGCAACGCTTCGAATGCTCAGTTAATTCAATCTGAAGTTATCTCTTGTTATGGAGCTGAAAACTCTCTCGGAAATACAGATTTTATGGTCTCTTCTACTTGTGGTGAGGCTGTCGCAGAAAGTGTAATTTCTGCCTCCCTCAATTTCAATGGCGGTTTCCAACAAGGAACTGAGTTAACTGACATATCCACCCCATGGAATCAGGAATCGAAAAATTTGATTTGGCAAGTTTACCCTAACCCAGGAAATGGGCAATTTCAAATCAAACAAATCAACCTCGAAACAGATTTCCGAAACACAGATTTCCGAATTCTCGATTCGAAAGGAAAGCTCATTCAAACAGGTGCTCTCTCTGTTAATGGGACACTAATCATAATGGATGAGCCTATTGCTGGAGTTTATTTTCTACACATAGGTTCTACAACTCAAGAGCCGATTTGTTTGCCGCTTGTTGTTGTTCCTTAAGTATCTCAATCCCATTATTATATTAATAACCAAATCATGAAAAAGCTTAATTGTTTATTCTACCTCCTTGTCTTTCAATTCACATTGCTTACACAGCTTGCTGCTCAAAC
>CANHSF010000058.1 GCA_947463065.1 Flavobacteriales bacterium
GAGAAGGTCGTAAAGGTTCCAAGTGTTGCCATTGATGTCAGTTCCTGTAAAATCGGGACAAACAGATCCGTTTGCCATTTGTGCCTCGGCAGCTGTAAAGGTCAACGCCGCAGCAAATGCAAGTAAAATTTTCTTCATTGGATTAAATAAGTTGATGATAATTCGATCGCTAATGTAGCTCTTTTGAGCATTGACTTTGCAATATATTGATCCGATTCTAGTATTTCTAATGGACGGTTTGGGCGATGTTTAAGGCTGTGTTTATTTGTAATTTATTGAAAAACAGTTGGGTGGCTTTTTGTTGCACAAGGTGTTTTTATGCGCTTCCAATGGGTTTTGGTTCAGCGCGATTCCTTTTGGTTGGAATACCACAATTCGTCGTTTTCGTTCTGAACTTCATGCCGAGATGCGTGTATATTTGTTCTAAAGATCAAACAACATGAAAAAATCAATACTATTTTCCGCATTCGCTCTGCTCTTTTCCTTTGTCAACGCGCAAATTGTTGTGTTGGAGGGTGAAAACAATGTGCTTTATGGCACTTCGTCCAACGCCAGCGAGGAGTTGGATTTGGGATGGGACGTGGTGTGCAATGCCCCGCAATCAACGGATATGAAGTGCAGCGCAACTGTTTTGCAATTGGTAGCTGGTGCAAAATATCAATATTGTTGGGGAGACGCATGTTCGCCTTGGATTTCAGCCAACAATGCTCTGCCTGATCCAGTGACCATGGCTACCCAAGAAACCAATTCAAGTTTTCATGTTAAGTATCGCCACTACGGCAATGCAGGCCAAACTGTCATCCGTTTTTGTTGGTACGATGCCAATAATCCTGCTGACATCCTCTGTTACGATGTCAATTTCTGTGTCGATGTGGAAGGTGGTTGTGTGATTTCTGTCAAAGAAACTGCAATGGAAGCAGCCATAGCGCAAATCTCGCCCAATCCTGCCAACGATATCGCCGTGATCGGTTATGAATTCAACGCGCGTCCTTCAAATGCAGTTTTGTCGATCTACAACATGGTAGGTGAATTGGTGGACTCCTACACCATCAGCCAACGCGTGGGCCAATTGCGTATCAATACCAAGGCTTTGGAAAGCGGTATTTATTTCTGCACCCTAACGCATGAAGGCAAAAAGTTTGAAACAAAACGCTTGGTCGTGCACCATTAAGAACAAGCGATGATCGAATAAAAAAAAGCGGCAAAGCCGCTTTTTTGCTTTATTGGGGCAAGATTTTGTTGTCGAAACCAATGAAATAAACCTTGGCCTGGGCGCGGGTGACTGCAGTGTACAACCATCGCGTAAACTCACGGCAATCCATCTCTTCGCTGAGATATCCATGATCGATAAATACTGCTGGCCATTGCCCTCCTTGTGCTTTATGACAGGTTACCGCATAAGCGAATTTCACATGCAGCGCATTGTAGTAGGGATCGTTGTAGACCGCCTTTTTCAGTGCACGTGCATTGGTGATATCGGGATAGTCCAGCGCAATGAGTGCTGCCAATGCTTTCATTTTATCACTGGATAGGCCTGCCGTTTCTTCCCATATTGTCGTGCACAGGAGCAACACTTCTCGTTCTGGAATCTCGGGGTAGTCGTCCAATGTGATCTCAGCGCGGCAAAAACGAAATGGGCCTCTGTCTTCAAAACTGCGCACGCGGGCAATGCGGATGACATCGCCATTGGCAATAAAGGCGGCGTTGAAGCGCTCCTCACTCTGACTCAGCCAATAATAATTGTTGCGGATCACCATCATTCGGTCACCATTGGCGATTTCTTCCTCATACCAAAGTATCTGTTGCCGAATTTGCTGATTGAAAAGATTGCTTCGTTTATTGCTTTTGGTCACAATGATGGTTTCTTCAGCGCCAAAGTGCCGATAAGCTTGCTCGACTTGCTCTTGCAATTCCGATTGAATCGATTGCAGATCATCGTATTCGGCCAAGTCGATAGTGGGCCAGTGGTGCTGTCCAGAGCGATCTCCTTCAGCGAGCTGTTCGCGGATGCGTGTGGCATTGTACAAGATGCCGCTATCTTTTTTCTGTCGCATAACTTGGTCCAGCTTGACTTCAGCAATATTCAAAAAATAGCGGGCGCCCATAACTTCCGTTTGCAAAGCGGGACTTTCTTGCATCCCTACTGGCGGCAATTGTGCGTCGTCGCCAATGAATACGAGTCGGCAATTGGTTCCGCTATACACATGGCGAATCAAATCTTCGAGCAAATCTCCAGAAGCGCCTTCGCCACCGCTGAGTCCACTGCCATCGCTGATCATAGAGGCCTCGTCCACAAAAAAAACAGTATCGGTGCACTCGTTGTCTTTAAGATCATACCAGGTTTGTCCGCCCGGCCCTGACACCTGGTGGTAGATGTGTTTGTGAATGGTATACGCTGAGTGTTCGGTGTAATTGGACAATACTTTGGCGGCTCGGCCCGTGGGAGCTAGCAAAACACACGCAAAATTGTTTTCATACAATCCCGCAACCATAGCTTTAACACTGGTGGTTTTACCTGTACCTGCATATCCTTTGATGGTGAGGGCACAACGTTGTTTGTGGCTAAACATCATGCGGGTAAAAGCATAAAACATGCGCTGCTGGCCCAAAGTTGGCGTAAAACCGAAATGAAAAATCAATCGATCATAGAACAGGCGTTGGGTTTCCGATTGAAATTGCATGAGTTGTGGAGTTATCGCGACAAAATTGATGGTCTTTCATTAGTTTCGCAAACGATTGTTCAAAAATACCTACATGTCTGCTTTCGATCTAGAATCTGCTGCGCGCGCAATAATGCCCAAAGAAATTTTGACTTTGGCAACATCGTCGCATTTGGCGCTGCACATTGCGCCCTCATACGTGCAGGCTCAGGTGAGCGATGCGGCTACCGAGAAACGTTTGTGGCATCAGACCTTTGCGCTGAATCAACTCGAACAATTGGACCAAGGTTTTGCCTTTGTGCAAGCCCGCAATTGGCTGGACAAAGTTTTCAGAAGGGTTACCTTGTCATTTGAAAGTCCATACTTTACACTGGTGCCTGAGCCGCTTTATGCCGCCGATCACATGGATGATCTGCTGCGTTTCAATTTCCCCTCATTTGCTGGCCAAGCGCGACAACTCGAGCTTAGGGAGTCGGATAGTCGGGTGGTATTCGAGTGGCCAACGGCGGCCAACGAATTGCTCAAGAATGCACCCCATTTGCAGCTAATGCCTCTTGCCTTTCTGATGGCGCGGTTTGCCCATCACCCGCAATGGAATGAATCTACTCAGATCAACTTACTTGTGGGGAGCACACGCTTGTTTGTAACTGCTACACGCAATTTTCGCCTGCTTTTTTTGAATTCATTTGACGTCAGCAACGAAATGGATGTGTTGTATCATCTCTCCAATTTGGCCATTCGGTTGGAGTTGGATTTGGAACGTGTCCCTGTGATGGTTATGCATCAAACCGGCAGCATGTCAGTGAATGTGCTGGAAACTTATTGTGGCGCTATTCAGTCTCCAAAATTTGATGAATCGGCCGGTGCCATTCTCCAATTGCACAGCATATGCGCATAATATCTGGGATGTACAAAGGCCGTAGTTTGTTGGTTTCCCCCAAATTTAAAGGCAGGCCAACCACTGATTTTGCCCGCGAAGGTTTGTTCAATGTCCTGCAGAATCAAGTGGATTGGGACAATACCGCTGTGCTCGATTTGTTTGCTGGTACAGGTGCATTTGGCATCGAATGCGCCAGTCGCGGATGCACAAGCGTTCAAGCTGTGGAAAAGGAATATTTGCATGCCGATTGGATTCGGCGCAATTACAGGCATTTTGAAATGGCCAAAGCGGAGGTGTTTCAAAACGATGTCTTCAAATTTCTTCAGCAATATGGTGGCGATGGATTTGATTTGGTTTTTGCAGATCCTCCTTTCGATCTGCCGGAGCTGGATCGCCTTCCTGCCTTGGTGATGGAAGGCCGCATCTTGCGCAACGATGGTGTCTTTGTATTGGAACATCCTAAGCAATTCCAATTTGATGATTTCCCCGGTTTTGTAAAAATGAAACGATACGCAAACGTGCATTTTTCTTTCTTTGCTCGTGCTTTTCAAGTTGAACATTAGGTTTGTCGTATTTTTGATCGCACTATGACAAAAAGGATTGCTGTATTTCCGGGTTCCTTTGATCCCATTACCAAAGGCCATGAAAACGTCGTGCGAAGAGCCGCTGCGATGTTCGATGAAATAATTGTAGCCATTGGACACAATACCACCAAACAATCCATGTTTGAGTTGGAGCAGCGCAAACATTGGGTTAAAGAGACTTTTGCCGATCTAGAACAAGTGAGAACGGAGGTCTATCATGGATTGACCGTCGATTATTGCAAGCAAGAAGGGGCACGATTTTTATTGAGGGGCTTGCGCAATAGCGGTGATTTTGAATACGAACGTACCATTGCGCATATGAATAAGGCGCTCTGGCCCGATTTGGAAACCATTCTGATTTTTACAGATACAGCTTATGTTTCAGTGCACAGTACAGTCATTCGGGAAATCATTAAGAACAACGGCGATGTTTCGGAGTTTGTTCCTGCTGCTGTTCGTTTTTAGCACATATATGGGCGTGGGACAGAGTCTTTTGTCCGGCGTCGCCTCTCATTATGTTGGGGATTATGTGCTGCTTTTCCGCATGGCCGATGCCGTGTCCGGAGAGCGCATTTTTGTCGATAAGGTGGTGGTTTCTCCCAAGGGTGAATTTCAATTTAAGGTCAATGCATCCGAATGCACGCCGCATTATATCCAAATCGGTTCACAAAGCGCTGTGCTTTATGTGGAGCCAGGAAAAAGCTATTCTTTTGTTTTTCCAGCCCCTGACCCCAATGCCTTTCAGCGTTTCGAAGGAACAGAAGGAAGCTTGATTTTTGAAAACGCAGACACCACCGATGTCAATATTTTAATCCGGAAGTTCAATGCGCGTTATATTTCATTTTTAAACGAACACTATTACGATTTTGCTTTGGGCAGCTATGGCGCTCGCGAGTCGGTGGTTCAGGAAATTCGCAAGGGAGCAAAAGGCAAAGAGCAGCCAACACCTGCCGTGGGGCGTGACACAGCGGTATTCAAACCAAGTGTTTTTCCGGAGGTGGTGGTGCAATTCAAACAAGAAATGGATGCATTGTTCGCCGCGCATTTTGACAACACGTATTTTGCCACGTATGTGGAGTATTCCATGAGCGAGATTGAGCTCTTGGCCGGACTGGGCCGCAA
Organism: Flavobacteriales bacterium; assembly: GCA_947463065.1. GTDB lineage: Bacteria > Bacteroidota > Bacteroidia > Flavobacteriales_D > Sanyastnellaceae > CANHSF01. The sequence goes on from CANHSF010000058.1 coordinate 5,247, forward strand.
ATTTTATTACGAAAGCTATTTCATGTCCAGGCCATTGCCTTTGTTGAATCCTGCATTTGGAAGTGCATTCAAATTGTTTTACAAGAATCGGTTTTCAACAGCGGCCAAGGACGTACAGAAAAAAATCAATGTGGCTGTGAATGTGGAGCAAAGCAGTTTGGCGCTTTTGGAAGCTTTTGCGTCCGATACCATCACGCTTTCGCCCGATCTTCGAGCTTTGGCTTGCATCTATGGCTTGCACGAAGCCAATGCCAATGACGCGCTTTTGGAGCCCATGGTTTTGAAAACGTTGGAGGATTTTGTGTTGATCCGAAAAGGTGACGCCATAGGTCAAATTGCCGAACGCTGCGCGCTACAGAAAAAACGATTCAAACCGGGATGGAGATTGGATGATTTTACCCTTACAGACGTAAAAGGAAATCGCTGGAAGTGGAGCGAACAAGACCCTAAACCAACCTATTTTTTGTTTTTTGCGACATGGTCCGCAGCGAGTCTAAAGGAGTTGGCCTTGATGCAAAAACTCCACGCTGAATTTGGCTCCGATGTTGAATTTGTTGCGGTCAATATGGATGACGATGTCGAGTTGATGAAAAAATACATCGAGGCACACCGAGATCATCGGTTCAAGATTTTATCGGGCCTCGGAGATCCGCTGTTGACCCAAAAAATGTTCGTCAAATCCATTCCACACGCTGTCTTTGTGGACGAGGATGGTGCAATTGTTACAGCATATACCCGCAGGCCCAGCGAAGGTGCGCGTTTGGATATCGAAAAAAGCATAGCAACCAAACGAGCGAATTCCAAATCAGGAATAAAAACCTGGAAAAATCAATAACACCAACTCAAAAGGATGGGGTTGATACAGCAAGGAGTTTCCACCGATGCTTCAAAACCTAATCGTTACAATAACCATTGCAGACTCCTGACTGTGTATCTTTGCATGGCTTTGTCGCACTTGAACGGCGGCACCAACAACAAGATTACACATGACAACACAAACTGCTAGCCGCGCCCAACAGGCCATGGCGCTTGAAGATAAATATGGAGCACACAACTATCACCCCTTGCCGGTGGTTTTGGAAAAGGGCGAAGGCGTCTATGTGTGGGATGTAAATGGAAAAAGGTATTTCGATTTCTTAAGCGCTTACAGTGCCGTAAATCAAGGCCATTGTCACCCAAGAATCATCGCAGCGCTCACCGAACAAGCTTCCAAGCTCACGTTGACCTCGCGTGCGTTTTACAACAATTTATTGGGCGATTACGAAGCATTTATCACTTCCTTTTTTGGTTATGATAAAGTTTTGCCAATGAACACCGGTGTAGAAGGTGGTGAGACGGCCATGAAACTCGCCCGCCGTTGGGGATACGACAAAAAAGGTATTCCTGCCAACGAGGCCAAAATGGTTTTTGTGGAAGGTAATTTTTGGGGACGCACTTTGGCGGCTATCAGCAGCTCGCAAGATCCATCGAGCACTGGAGGCTTTGGTCCGTTTGTTCCGGGATACATCATTGTGCCATACAATGATTTGACAGCTTTGGAACATGCGTTCAAGTCTGAGCCCAATATCGCAGGTTTCATGTTTGAGCCCATTCAAGGTGAAGCGGGTGTGGTGGTGCCGGATGAAGGCTATCTCAAAGGCGTGCGAGCGCTTTGTACGAAATACAATGTGCTCATGATTGCGGATGAGGTACAGACAGGTTTGGCGCGCACCGGTCGCATGCTGGCTTGTGATCACGAAGAGGTGAAGCCGGATATTTTGATATTGGGCAAAGCCCTCAGCGGCGGTGTGCTTCCTGTGAGCTGTGCGCTGGCCAACGATGATGTCATGCTCAATATCCGACCTGGAGAACATGGATCCACCTACGGAGGTAATCCTTTGGCTTGTGCCGTTGCCAAAGAGGCCTTGCAAGTGCTGAAAGATGAACGATTGGCTGAGAACGCCGATGTTTTGGGTCGCATTTTCAGGTCAAAAATGGAAGAGCTGAAAAAAGAAGTTCCACTCGTTCTTACAGTTCGAGGCAAGGGCTTGCTCAATGCGGTCGTGATCGATGACAGCGAAGATGGGCATGCCGCTTGGGACATTTGCATGGCAATGGCGGACAATGGTCTTTTGGCCAAGCCGACCCATGGCAATATCATTCGATTTGCGCCTCCTTTGGTCATCAATGAAGAGCAACTATTGGAGTGTGTGGAAATCATTGGGCGCTCGATTCGTCAATATGCAGCAAATAAATGATCATCATACAAGACACCCTCGTGAGCGAGGAAATTTTCGATAATGAATTTGTTTGCGATCTGCAAGCATGCAAAGGAGCGTGTTGTATAGAAGGCAGCAGCGGTGCGCCATTGGATCCTGAAGAAACAGGGATTCTCGACGAAATCTATGCGTCGATTGAACCATACTTGACCCAAGAAGGAATTGATGCCATTGCTCAAAAAGGAAGGTATGAAATGGATGGCGATGGCGATTTGGTGACGCCCTTGGTGGGTGAACATGGCGCATGTGCATACGTCATTCGCGATGCGAACGGAATTGCAAAATGCGGGATCGAACAGGCCTATCTCGATGGAAAAGTCAATTGGAGAAAGCCGCTGTCGTGCCATTTGTATCCCATTCGACTGCAAGCTTTAAAGGAATATGTAGCGGTCAATTACCATCGCTGGCAGGTCTGTGAACCGGCGTGTTCCTGCGGAAAACAATTGGGTGTTCCGGTATTTCGTTTTTTGAGAGAACCCCTCATTCGCCGATTTGGTGAGTCATGGTATCAAGAGGCTGAGGAGGTGTTTACTCTGCTGAATAATGATAAGGGCTGATTTGCACGCTCTGTCGTTGATATATTGGTAACACTATGCCGAGGGTGCCGTATATATTCGGGTAAATTGCCTGATTGAATTTATTGCCCCCAAAATGCCCAAAAGTCTAATTACATTGTATGGCTTCCTGTTCTGTTATGCCCTTTGGGGCCAAACAACGCCGTCACAACTGGCTTATCAAGCTGTGGTTCGCGATAGTCAGGGAGCGGTTCTCTCCAATCAAGAAATCTCCATAGAGTTTGCCATTCGATCCATCGAACCAAATGGTCCAATTGTGTTCGAAGAAGTTCATCCCTTGATCAATACTTCAATTCACGGTGTTTTTACCGCGCAAATCGGTGCTGGTATCCCAACAGGGAATGGCTCGTACATCACTTTGGAAGAAATCCCCTGGCATCAAGGTCCCTATTTCACCGAAGTTCGCGCCGTCTTGCCCGGTCAAGGTGCTCCTGTTGTTCTTGGAGTGACCCAACTCTTGGCAGTCCCTTATGCGCTCCACAGTCAAACTGCTGATCAAGCGCTGAACGAATCGGACAATAGTCCATCCAATGAAACCCTCACCAACATCTCCTTCGATGGAGTCAATCTCGTTTTTGAGGAAGGTTCCTCAAGCTTTGCCTACGATGCAACTGCTTTATTTGATGTGTTGGGCAATGACAATAGTTCAGACAATGAGTTGATCGAAGGTATTTTTGCTCTGGACCAAACCACGCTACAAATCAACGAAGGTGGCCAAACCAACACGGGCAATGTAAGCGCCATCAGCTATGCTACATGGAACGAGTCGGATACCGCTGTATTCAATACCTCCCAAAAAGTGGGCGTGGGAATCGATGCTCCCAATTCAACACTGCATGTGGCGGGTTCTCAATCGGTAGCATATCGAATCGTTGAAGGCGATGCCGATACTCCTGGTCCCACGGTGGGGCAATTGGAAAATAACGATTATGTGGTGATTTGCGACATCACTGAAGAGGATGTGACCCTGACCCTGCCCAACGCCGCGGTTTGCGAAGGCCGCACCTATCGTATCCGCAAATACAGTGTATCGCCCTCTTCGTATGATGTCAATCTTGTTCCAGTGAGCGGCCAATTGATCGATGGCTCCAACAATTTAACCATGGGCTGGCCACTGGCGGAGTACCTCACTATTCTGAGTACGGGAAGTGCTTGGATCACCATAGAACACAGCAAAGAATAACCGATGAGATTACACACATTGATTGTATGGATGATATGTTCGCCGCTGCTCGGCTGTTGCCAATTGTACCTCGAACGCCAAGCTTTTGTGGGTGCTGCAATGATTGGGGAATGGGATGGAGGTGATAGCGATAGCAGCATCGGCCAAGCCAGTACGGGTCAGTATGTAAGCGCGGAATACTCCGTGTCGCAAGGATTTCATCAACCTACTGATCTTTCGCCATTGCAAGTTGAACTAAAGGTATGGGTCAACGATTGTGATAAGACCTATGAAGTGCAAATCGTTTCTGTCGTGGGATGCGACCCCAATGCAAGCAAAACCATTGAATGGAATAGCGTGAATTCTGGTCTGCTTACCAAAAACTTGCCTTCGTTTTCAACGCTACGCATCACAACAGGCGATGGTTGTCTTTTCGTGCGATCCTATGATTTGAGCGCTCTCAACCCTTTGGTGCTGGCTTGCGATTTGCGCCCCTTCAATTACCTTACGCCAAATGGAGATGGCAGCAATGATTATTTTCATATCGAGAACATCGATCGTCCCAATTATCAAGGGGCCAAAGTAGCCATATTCAACCGTTGGGGACAGCTCATTTGGGAAGGCAAAAACTACGACAACACCACAGTGCGGTGGTCAGGAAAAAACACCAGTGGCAGTGATGTTCCTGCAGGCACATACTATTATACCATTGAAGTTCTAGGAACCAAACTCACCGGTTATGTGGAGTTGATGCAACAATGAACCTGCGCATCGTCATATCGCTTCTTTGCTTGAGCCTCTGGGCTTCCAGTATCCGTGCCCAACAGGAGTGGCTCTACACGCAGTTCACCATGAACCTGTTCGATTGCAACGCGGCTTATGCTGGCCAACACGAAACACCGAGTTTTGCGATGCGCCACAGGCAGCAATGGACCGGTATCGATGGGCGCCCCATTTCCACTATGGTATCGGGGCATTTGCCTGTGCTCAAAAACAAAATGGGCGCTGGTGTCCGCCTCTTGGATGAACGCATTGGAGCTAGACAATACACCTTGGCCTCGGCAGCGCTCGCTTACAGATTGAGGTTGCGCCATTCCACCTTGAATTTGGCACTCACCATGGGGGCCAGTCGGATCGGTGTGGATTGGTCCAAGCTCAATGTCCTGGATACGGACGATCCTCAAATTGCCTTGTGGCCAAATGCACGTTGGGCTCCCTTCATTGGAGCGGCTGCATTCTACGCGCGTAAAAATGCCTATGTCGGTGTTGAAGCATTGCAGCTCAATAGTGCGAACTACCAAGAGAGTGATTTTGTGCAACGCATTCAACTCAAATCGGTGGTGGGTTTTCATCAAAAGGTGCGCACTGACGACCAATTGCAAATGGCCCTATTGGGACGGTGGTCGAGTGGAGGCATATGGCAAGCAGAAGGCAACATCATGTACCTCAAAAACAATCGGGTGGGTCTGGGAGTGGGGTATCGCATGCAATTCGGTGCGATGATTTTGGCGCAGCTTCATTTCACCTCGCAATTGCGCATGGGATTGAGCTATGATTTCTCAACACAATCCACGCAGCAATTGGACGATCGATCATTCGAATTGTTTTGTGGGTATACCATGCAAGGTGCTAAGACCAAATCAGTGCGTTATTTATGACAAAAACGAAATGGATCATATGTTGGGTATTGACCTGTTGCACTTGGGTGTGCACTCTGGCGCAGACCGAGTACACGTGTTCCTTGGCGTATGGGCTCAACACGGAGCACGACGACATGGCCACAGGCATGTTGAATCCAACTACGGTATTGATTACTTCCAATGGTGTTCAGGATTTGATCAACGACTACGCTTGGAACAAGAACAAACTTTTTCATATGTCCTCGGCGACCATGCGCAATGATTTTGCAGATTGGAATGCACCGACCCCGCTTTGGTACAAGCACATCAACAAGGATGAAGGTCCGGGCACATATAGTGCAAAAGACTCAACACTCTATTTCTGCAGCGCTGTGAATTATGGAAAGGCCAAAGGCGGTTTCATCAAGCTGTATGCGCTAAAAAAACTTCCCAATGGATGGTCGACCCCTGAAATTTTGCCTTTTTGCGACAGCAAGGCAGATTACGCACATCCCTTTTACGATGCCGCTCAAGATATGCTTGTTTTTTCTAGCAATCGCGAAGGAGGATTGGGTGGTTTGGACATTTGGATCACCTATTTGCGCAATGGGCAATGGACCGAACCGCTGAATTTGGGCAATGGTGTCAATACCACCTCGAATGAAGTTTTTCCATCGGTGCATGAAGAAGACATCTACTACGCGAGCAATCAATCGGGAGGTATGGGCGGTTTTGATTTGTACAAGTCCCTGCGAAAATTCCAATGGAAAAGCAGTATGGCCTTGCCAGTGCCTTTCAACAGTGTGAGCGATGATATGGCAGTGGTTTTTGTTTCCTCCGATAAATGTTTGGTGTCGAGCAATCGGCCAGGTGGATTGGGGGGCGATGATATTTATGTGTTGCAATCGCCCAAAACAGCGTTGGAGGAGCACCATTTTGTGGGTCGAGTTATGGTGCAACAACAAAGTTTGGAAGGCGCCACTTTGGTGTTTAAGAACAAAAGCGGGGAAGTGGTGCATACGGCCAATTCCAAAGCGCAAGGCTTGCTGTCCATTGAACCCATCCGGCTGAATCAGCCGTATACCGTTCAAATTTCGGGTGTCGAACGTTCGAAATGGGCTGTATGTTCGTTGCAAATCGAAGATCAAAACGGCAATGTTATTCGTGTATTCCGTTTCAATGCCGATGGGTTTTTGGAAATGGAGTTGTTGCCATTTCAACATCGCGATGTGGCACTATGGGAATTCGAAGATTCCAGTCTTCTTACCATTGACTTAGAAGGACAGTTGTTTGAACAAACTCCGGGCGACGTGGGACAAGGGGAGCCGATTATGATTTTGGATGAGAACGGCACACCGGTGGCCATTGCATATACCAATGCCAATGGTAAATTCAAATTTACCGATATGGAGCCGCAGTTGTCTTACAATTTTGTTTTGGCGGAGGAAAGCAAAGCACGTCAGATTTTGCTTACCGACAAAGGCCAAAAGATTGTGTTGCCCGTATTGAATGCCGAAGCAACTTACCACAGAGTAAATCGCGATGAAGCCATTGCTTTGCGCAACGAATTTGATCAGTTGATTTATGTGTCGCCCAAGGATATTTTTGTCATCAATCGAATCTATTATGGCTACAAGAGTGCCGAACTCACACAAGAGGCCAAACGGCAATTGGATCAACTGCATTTGTTGATGTCCAAAAACCCCGATTTTTCGGTTGATCTCTATTCGCATACCGACTCCAGAGGCAGTGATGTTTACAATCTCCGTTTGTCCAATATACGCGCCCAATCGGCAATCAATTACCTCATTGGCAAGGGCATCGTTGCACATCGATTGGTGGCCCATGGTATGGGTGAGACACAGCTGATCATCGATTGCGCAGACGAGTCCACATGCACAGAGCCAGAGCACAGCATCAATCGACGCACAGAGATTCGATTGAGCAAAGGAGCTCAATAGTCTTCGGGTTCTTGCCCAGGATCGTCTTTCCCTTTTTTCTTTTCAAACAACTTGATTATTGCTGCCAAGGTGAATAGGGTAAATGCGACAATCAGCATGGTATTCCCGACGCCAAAAGGACCGTATGCGAGATGCATGGCGATGATGACCGTAAAGATTTGTCTTGCGAAGAAATAGATCCAATTGACTGGCGATTGTTTTTTGATGAAGAAAAAAATGGTGCTGCGAATGAAGGTACCCGCCAAGCCCAATACCAATATCAAGTTAGCGCCAGGCCAATGCATGATGCGCATCAATACACCAAGAATAAATATCAATACGGGACCGTAGTAGACGCTCCAATGGTGATACCATTTTTTTTCCTCTTCGTCAAATTGATCGAGTATTCTCACGCAGGCAAAGGTAGGCATTGAAGTGATCCGGCTGCTGATGCCCCAGCCAATAGCAATGTCCAAAGAGCATGGTTTGCTCGGAAGGGTGGGTCCCGAAATACTCCGGGAGGTTCGAACCAGTGATCTCGGCTGGGCCGCGACTGAACCAACAGAGCTAAAGCTGTAAAAAAGGCATGGAAACAAAAGGCATGAAAACACAAAAGGTCTCGCGTGAGACCTTTTGTTGTGGGCAATACTGGGCTCGAACCAGTGACCCCTACCTTGTCGAGGTAGTGCTCTGAACCAACTGAGCTAATTGCCCGAAAAGTTTTGATGAATAAAAAAAAACCACCGAGTTGGGTGGCCTTATTGTGGGAGCTACTGGGTTCGAACCAGTGACCCTCTGCTTGTAAGGCAGAGCGACTACCTCTTTAAACCCCATCAAAATCAAGCCTTTCACCAATCGTCTCAATTCATTTGCAAGTTGTTTACAAGTTTTTGAGCCTATTTGTTCTCATTTGCTGCGCAAAAGTAATTGAAATGCGGAAACTTTGGTTCTTTAAAATTGGTAAATCGACCTGCGCCACTGTACATTCGCAAAGTCCAACGGGACAACCAAATAGCGTTTGCACTTTTTCCTGTGATTGAATAGACGATGCCATAATGACTAAGTATTGTAACACCCAAGCAAAAGCAAAGGTTTGGGGCGTTTCTGGTTGCTTGTGCTTCAAAACTTTCGACTTCCTGAATCACAAGAACATCAACTATCACGCGCTAACTGTTCTTGTTCGAGTTTTGGGTTTGGTTTCAAACAGTCATTGAAAATGAAAAATGCTATAAAAAAAATATTTGTTTGCTTATCTATTGCTCTATCCATGCTTCTCAGCAGTTGTGGTACAGCGGAAAAAATCAATCCTACACTTTTGGCGGAGCTGCATAACCAAAGCGGAAAAGATATTTGCAGAATTATCCTTGATTGCGGTCGCTACAGCTTTACTATCGAGACCTTTGAGTGCACAACTGATTATGGATTCAATTATTTTGGAAGGGATTTATACAATGGCAGATATGTAAAGGAAATCAAAGATGAAAGAACAAATTCGCTCATGTCAGAATTCCCAACTGACTCCACTCGCTTCACCGAGTGGGGAGATTGTGTATATAGCAGTTTGTATGCTAGCGGATATCATGAACATGTTTACAACAATGGAGATGAAGTATCATTTATCGCATCATACAACATTTATGACGTTTACATGGATGAGGATTCTCTTTACATAATGAAAAGACAGTTCGAGTATGATGAGATTTTCGATGATAAACCAAGACAAGAAAGTCCTGTTTTTTTGTTTTCTGGTTCACTAGAAGATTTAAATTCCGGACAATTAATGGAAGAATGGAGGATTAAGCAACGGGAAAAGGCTAAACAAGCATACGAACAGGAACAAGCTACATGGAAAGCTGAGGAGGCCAGAAGGAAGAAAGAAGAGATGACCATAAATGGTCAGCAAATTCACGAGGGAGAGAAAATCGTTAAGATTGAGTGGAATGAGGAAATAAAGACAAGCTATACGAGGGATGACGAAGATGACTTTCGATTTTCCTCATTAAGTAAACGCGTCCCTAAAGGCAAAATCTGGATACTTATTTACATAGATGAAGACTACACTTTTGAAAATGGCGCTGTATGGGCATTTGTACCAGATGTTTTTGTAGATGGAGAAAAATTAAATTGGTACAGAGATAGAGAATTTTCCGATAAGTCAACGATACATCTAGCAAAGGCCAGAGACCAAAATATGCGATTCTATTCTGGCTCA
>CANHSF010000059.1 GCA_947463065.1 Flavobacteriales bacterium
ATTTTGTCTGATGGATCCGTGATCGCCGTTGGAGGAAAACGCGGTAAAGAGGGTTGGTTGTTCCGAAGTAACACAAATGCTGGATCATGGAACGCGACAAAAATCTCGGATCGTTCGAGTTTGTATTGCGTGCAAATGGCCAACGACAGTATAGGATGGATGGGTGGCGACACCTTGCAAGTTTGGCGCACCTTGGACGGCATCCAATGGAACTATTACTGGCTGGGCAATCAAGTCCCCATGCATGTCTCGGACCGGCCCGCAGTGCGACATATCGCTATGCTCAACCAGGAGACCATTTGTTTTGCGGCAGGTGATTTATACTACCGCGGTGTATCGTATTTGAGCAACAATGCCGGCCAAGATTGGGATTTTGTTGTGGCCGACAATGCCCTTTACCAAGCAGCCTTTGTCGACACCAAACCATTCACCTTTGGCTATGGCACAGCCATGAAGCACGAATCATCGCATTGGCGGACATTTGACATGCCTGCCACCAATTGCACAGCCGTAGAAATAACCCCCGACAATGGTGTATTTGTCGCAGGATCCAACGGCCTTATTTATCGGTGCGAAGAACCCGAAGGCGCTTGGGAAAAAATAGAAGTGTCCCATTCCCGCAACACCATGTGGTTGAGTGGTGCGCAACTCGACAACAATGTGGTGTTTGGCGGTGCCGAGGGCGAATTGGCCATTAGTCGTGATTCAGGTAGAACGTGGAGAGCGATTGTTTTGTCTGGAGTGCCCCCTATCTATTGCATTGGGCTCAGCGGTTCGCACATATTTGCCGGTTCAGACAACGGCAAAATCTATCGACTAAGTTGGCCCTAGCACACAATAAAATCAGCAAAAATCCTTTTTCAAGGCGCTTCCAAGTGCAAAAAAGTGCGCATTGGAAGACCAAAACTTTTGATCTTTGCAATCCATGAAAATACATCAGCAATCGTTTTCACTTTATCTTATAGCGGCTTTGATCGCCGCGTTTGGTCTAGCATTTGGCACAGGCTGCCACAAAGAAAAATTTGCCACCGACAGCAGTCAAATTTTGGCATTCTCCAACGATACGGTTCTGTTCGACACCCTCTTCAGCACTGTGGGCAGCACCACCAAGGCACTTCGGGTGTTCAACAACCACGACGAAACGATTGTGATTGAGCGCATCGCATTGCGACAAGGCAATACCAGTCCATACCGCATCAATGTAGATGGCGACAACGGAGCATTGCACGAGGACATCGAAATATTGCCCAACGACAGCATGTGGATTTTTGTAGAAGTCACCATAGACCCCAGCAACGACAACACCCCATTTGTAGTAGAAGACTACATCGATTTCCGCACCAACGGTGTCAACCAAAGCGTGCTGTTGAATGCGTGGGGACAAGACGCCCATTTTCATGGTGGATTGGGCGCATTGACCGTATTGCCTTGCGATGAAGTTTGGTTTGACGACAAGCCCCATGTGATTTATGGCATTGTAGTGGTGGATGAAGAATGCAGTTTGGCAATTCAATCGGGAGTGGACGTGTATGTGCACGGCAAAGGAGGCATTTGGGTAAACAAAGGCGAGTTGCACATCGAGGGCAGTTTGGGCAATGAGGTTGTATTTCAGGGCGACCGACTCGAAGCCGAGTACCAGGACATACCCGGTCAATGGGGCATTCAGGTGGACTTTGCCGTTGAAACCAATGTGGGTCCTGAAATAGTGAGTGTGGTTCGGGGTGGGATCTGGTTGTTTCAAACTCCCAATTCGACCATTGATTACGCCATATTGAAGAATGGCAACATGGGCATACAGGTGGACACCACGGGCAATGGATACCAGTCCGGCGATCCATCGGTAGAGATCACCAACACCAAGATCTTGAACATGGCTGGCAACGGCTTGTGGGCGCAAGGCGCTTCGTTGTATTGCGCCAATGTATTGGTAGGCAATTGTGGTTCAAGTGCCGCTTGGCTTTCCATTGGTGGCATGTATCACATTGACAATTGCACATTTGCCAACTATGGCGATTTCTCCACACGGACCGTTCCCACTTTTGTTCTGACCAATTATTACGAAGACATCAATGATAATTTGATCGTTCGACCGCTGATCGATTGTCGCTTTCGCAACTGCATCATGTACGGCAACAATGCCCAATTGACCGACTACAATGAGTTTTTGGTGGACCTCGAAGAAGAAGAGTCGCAAGAATATGCGTTTAGCTATTGTTTGGTAGATACCGACAGCGATGTGGATGGAGGGCGCTACGACAACATGAGCACCCTGGCCCCCTATCTCAGTGGTCCTTCCGATTTCAATTTCACCATATCGCCTGCAGGATCGACTCAGAACCGCATGTTTGGAATCAACTTCGGTAATACGCCGACTTTGGACATCCAAGGCAATGGTCCGTACCAAGGCACTTATTACAAAGGCTGTTACAACTACGCTCAATAAAAAAACGGTGTCCTCGCGTATCACGATAGAAAACATTCGACTCGCGCTGCAGCAGCCCTTGCCAGGACAACGCGCCCACGACGAAGTGATGAGCTATCATCGGCCTACGGTGGCAGAGGCCCGCGCAAAACAACCGTCACCAAAAGAAAGCGCAGTGACGCTGCTCTTGTTTGAGCGCGCCGAAAATTGGCATACCCTGCTGATCGAACGACCGGGCAATCAAGGAACACATAGCGGCCAGCTTGCCTTTCCGGGCGGAAGGATCGAACCCGATGAAACACCCCTGATGGCAGCCCTCCGCGAAACCGAGGAAGAAGTGGGCATCGGCTCGCAGCACATTGAAATATTGGGCGAACTGAGCGAATTGTACATTCCACCGAGTCATTTTGTGGTGAAACCTTATGTGGGTTATGTTTCACATCCTCCAAATTGGATAATCAATCCTTCAGAGGTCGTGCAAACGTTAGAAATACCACTCAATTACCTTACCGCTGCCGATGCGCTGCAAGTCAGGACGTTAGATATAGGTAGTCACGGGACCCGCATCAAAGCCGGTGGATACCCCATTCATGAGCACTTTTTGTGGGGTGCTAGCGCCATGATAATGCAAGAGTTCTTGTGGCTTTTGAATACAGACGAGAGCCGTGCCCGAAAATAATTGAGCCGACACATTGGCAAGGTGCATAGTCTTTATCTTTGCCCCTCTTATTTGATGACCCAATGAGTAAGTTTTCACAATCGGTTGTACAACCTTTTCTAGACGTCCTAGCAATGCACGCCGAGCGAACTGCCTTTGTTATAGATGGGGTTAATTACAGTTACGGCTATTTTGAGCAGCGCATCCTAGCTCTGCTTCCCGAGGTGACAAAGAGTCAAAGTCAGGCGGTCGGGTTTTACACCCATGATCATTTAGATGTATACGCATCAATCTGGGCCATTTGGTTAGCGGGCAAAAGCTATGTCCCACTGAATCCCAACAGTCCAATTGATCTAAACCATAGAATAGAAAGACAACTGTCATTGGACATTGTTTTAGACGCTAGCCTAACGGAAAAACACATCACATCAACAGGAGGTAGGTTGGCTGATCTGGTCGATTTGAATAGTCTGGAAGATGACCGAGTGATCTATACCCTATTTACATCGGGAAGCACAGGAGTGCCAAAAGGAGTGCCAATCACAGCAGGTAATCTTGCTCAATTTGTGGAAGGTGTTTGGGCAATGGGTTATGAATTGACCCCAGAGGATCGTGGATTGCAGATGTTTGAACTGACCTTTGATTTATCCGTAATGTCCTATTTGATCCCAGTGCTGCGAGGAGGCTCGGTATATACCATACCCAAGCACAGCATCAAGTTTGCTTATGTTTTCGAGCTCCTCACAGAGCATGACCTCACGATAGCGCTGATGGTTCCATCCATGTTAAACTTTCTAAGACCCTATTTTGAAGAAATTGATTGTCCAAAAATGCGCTATTCATTGTTTTGCGGAGAAGCAATGCATCTGGATGTATTGAAAGAATGGAGCAAGTGTGTGCCCCATGCGCGTATAGACAATGTATATGGCCCTACCGAAAACACCATTTATTGCACGTATTACACATATCTCCGCGATCAAGAGAATGAATCACAAAATGGTATTTTGAGTATTGGACGATCAATGGTGGGCAATCATTGTCATGTTTTCACCGAAGAATTAAAGCCAGCCAAGGTGGGAGAGCTCGGTGAGTTGTGCTTGGCGGGAAATCAGCTGACACCGGGATATTTAAACAATGAGGAACTGAATAGAAATGCATTTTTTGAGCACATCAATCCGGAGACAGGATTGAATGAAAGATATTATAAAACTGGAGATCTTTGTATTCAGCTCGAGAATGGTTGCATCAATTACGCTGGACGCAAAGACACCCAAGTAAAAATACAAGGTTTTCGTGTAGAGCTCTCTGAGATCGAATTCCAGGCCAAAAAAGGCTTGCAGGATTTGCGCAATATTGTGGCTATTGTGAGCGAAAACAATCAGGGCAACAGTGAAATTACGCTGATGATCGAAGGAGAAAGTCTGGCTGTCTCATCGCTGGAGGAACATTTGAAAGGCACCTTACCTTGGTATATGTTACCCAAAACGATCCTATTTCGCAAAAATTTTCCGCTAAACACCAACGGAAAAATTGACCGAAAAGCACTGAAGGCAGATTTGTTGAAACCTCCCTATGTTCTTCGAAGCGCACAGCTGAGTGATATAGATTTCATTGTAGAAGCCATCACCCAAGCCGAAAAAAGCAACACTTCCATCTTCGGATTGGCCAATATCCTGCATCAAAACGAACAAGAAACACGAGGAACGTTGCGAAAACTACTGCATGAAGAGATTGAAGGTTGCGAATATTCCATAACAGATTTTGTAATGATCGAATTGCATGAAGAGCCAGTCGCGGCTTTGTGCGCGTGGGTTGAAGGACAAAATGAAGACATGCAGCCATCGAGTGTATTGAAGTCAAATTTGTTCGGTTATGTTTTGGGGCCCGATAAAATGATGCGTTTGCATGCCTTTAAAAGTCAATTGGATGGAATTCGCCTGAAGCGAACAGCCGGTGCGCATCAAGTGGAATTTGTGTACGTCAAAGAAGATCATCGTGGGAAGGGCTTAATTGGTCGTATGTTGCAATTCAGTTGGGAAAAGCTCAATCAATCCACCCACAAAACATTGACCTCCGAAGTGGAAGTTTTCGCGAACAACGTCAACGCGATCAAGGCCTATGAAAAATTGGGCTATCGGCAGCAAACCGAAGCGGCGGGAGTTGAATCGGAATATGTAGGGCTCTTTCCCTTTCACAAAAAAATTCAAATGGTAAAACAATTAGTATAAAAAACATGGACAGAAAAGCAATTGGTGATAAGATCCAAGTCATATTGGTTAAAGTGCTAAAGCACGACCGCTTTGAAATGCATGATGAGCTCACTGCGACAATGGTAGAAGGATGGGATAGTTTGACACATATGGCAATCATTGCAGAAATTGAAAAAGAATTCTCTGTTCAATTCAAGCTAAAAGAGCTCAACAAGCTACGCAACATGGGAACCCTTTTGGATTTGGTACAATCTAAACTCAACTGATGTATTTTCACTCCATACTATTTGCTCCATTTCTGTTTTTCTTGTTTTTCGTTTATCATTTTGTTTTACCAAAAACACAGAAAGGCCAGAATCTATTATTGCTGCTGGGTAGCCTAGCTTTTCTTGGGCTCAATGACCTCAAGTCATGTGGGATAATCCTAATCACAGGCCTCATCAATTTTGCGGCAGTCAAAAAGATGTCACAATTGGCTGAAGGGAATCTCAAGAAGTATGTATTTTATCTTGGTTGTGCTGCCAATATTGGCGTTTTGGGTTATTATAAATACCTCGGCACATTGCTTTCTGGTATACAAAGTATATTTCAGGGACAATCCACCAATACGCTTACAGATATCATTATACCCATTGGTCTTAGTTTTTATACCTTCCAACTTCTTGCATATTGGATAGATGTTTACAATGAAGAAATTGAACCCGAGACCAACCCATTGGACTTTGGTGTTTTTATTTTATACTTTCCCAAAATGCTTTCTGGCCCAATTGAGTTGTACCAGAAGTTTAGCCCACAAATCAAACTACCTCGGCAGTTCGACACAGCATTAACGACCGACGGTTTGCGTCAATTCATGTGGGGCTTCTTCAAAAAAACGGTCATTTCAACACATTGTTTGAGCTTTTATGCCATAGCCTTTCCCGAAGGCCAAACCCACGCTGGTTTAGTTGTTTTGTTGGGAGGAATGCTCAACATTATCTATATCTACGCCGACTTTTCCGGATACTCCGATATGGCTTGCGGATTATCTAAGCTATTTGGTATTCGCTTGACCAATAATTTCGCTTCTCCCTTTTTTAGCACGAATATCAGTGAGTTTTGGAAACGATGGCATGTATCACTCTCGAGCTGGATCATGCTTTATGTTTTCACTCCCTTATCGTTCATTTTGCGCAGGCATAACAAGGTTGGTGTCATTGTTTCAATCGTTACGAGCTTTGTCTTGGTGGGTATTTGGCATGGTGCGACCAGCAATTATATTGTTTTCGGTTTGTTGCACGGTCTTTTTTTTATACCACTTGTTTTAAGAGGCGGATCCATCAATGCGTCCAACTCTTCTACTTCAGCATTTAGCTCAAGCACCAAAATGTTTGGGACCTTCATGTTGATTGCATTAACATCCCTATTCTTTAGAGACGTTCCAGTTAGACAAACACTTCAGGAAATAACAAGCATTATCACCAGCGGGCAACTCAACGTGCCAACCGCCTTGTTCCATGGAGCCACCAATATGTTGTATTGGTTACTCATTATCGCTTGTTTTGTAGTAGAATATATTCAACGCAGACATGAACATGCATTGTGTATCGCCATTTTGCCGACTTGGAAAAGATGGTTGACATATGCCATTGTCTTGTGCATCATATTTTTCTTCAGCTCATACCCTTCAGATCATTTCATTTATGTCCAATTCTAGAGAGATCCGTTTATTCTGGTTTAAGTTGGCCTTTGTAGTCACAGTTTTGGGTTTAGCCCATTTGTTGGCTTTGAGTGTGGTTGATGGCAAAACCAGTATCGGCCTAGCCAAAGTAAGTGGCCCGCGACAATCGCATATGATCATAGGCACATCACGAATTGCGCAAGCCGTTATGCCTTCGGTATTGGAAAAAGAAATTGGCGCACCCTTTTTAAACTTTGCAATAGATGCAGCAACCACTAGCTATAGCCCAACATACAATAGAGCAATCGAACAGAAATTAGACCCGCATGCGAGCAACGGGAAATTCATACTCGCTATGGATCCGTGGTGTATTACTGGATTCTATCATCCCAAAAACGGCACGGTGATGTATCCCGAAAAAAAAACACCCTTGGGGCAACTTCAAACCTTTAATTGGCCATTGAATATCGAGTATTTAATCCGTGATTACCATGAGGGATGGGGCAGCATTATTCTTACGCATTTGAGAGACAATAGCACGGTTACTGGGCATCGCGATGGATGGGTAGAAGTAACGAGAAATACAGATGAGGATTTTGTCCAATCGCGGAAAGAAAAAAAAATAGCAGCGAAAAAAAAAGAAATTGAGCATGCTTTTGTCTCAGAGGAAAAAAAGCAAGCGCTCTATTCGTTGATTAAGAAATTGAAGGCCCATGGCAAAGTCTACCTCGTCCGGTTGCCCGTTGACCCTGATTATTACCTGTTGGAAGAAGAATTTTATCCAGGCTTTCAACTTTTTGTTGATAGTTTGGTGCGCGATTATGGCGTTCCCTTTCTGAGTATGCAAAATATGACTTCCGAAGTTGCTTACAATGACGGTCATCATATCAATAAAAAATATGCACCTTTGATCAGTGAGCGGATTGCGCAATGGATTCAATCCACACCATAGACAAGAAATTGAAGCGGTAGTTATTCTTGAATGGGAATTTTGATACTATATGACTTGCGCTCTTTATTCTTGAGATACGATTGACGCAACCAAGGGTTCAGGATTTTCAATTCTTTGTAGCTCACCCCAAACTGACCCGCGAATTGCGCAAGATTTTGGATGGTGGTATCGACGTTAACGCTAGTGAATTCGTAAGGAGCATAAAGGTCGCTAGGGCGCACCACAAATCCAAAACGATCCGCATTGTTCATGACGTATTTCATGGCCAATATGCGGTAGACATAGCGCCCGGTTTCATCGTTGAGCAGCAAATCCCAATATGCATTTTGTTGTTGCCGTTCCATTTGTCGGATCGGCCCGCCAATGCCCATGTTGTAACTGGCAGCTGCCATGGCCCAGGAGCCGTATTTGGAATAAGCCTGCTTGAGGTAGTTGCAGGCCGCTTGTGTGGCCTTTTCCACGTGGTAGCGCTCGTCCACTTGCTCGTTGATTTCAAGATTGAATTCTTTGCCTGTGGATTCGATAAATTGCCAGAACCCAGAGGCCCCGGCAGGCGAAACCACATTGGTGAATGCACTTTCGATGACAGCGAGGTATTTAAAATCGTCGGGGATACCGTTGGCTTGCAGGATGGGTTCGACCACAGGAAACCAACGCGCTGCGCGTTTCATGCACAAAAGCGTATTGCTGTGCCAATACGTATTGACGAGCAGTTCGCGATCCAAACGCTCGCGTACATCGTCTTGATGCATGGGAACCGCTTCCCCGGCAAAATCAATTTTCTCCGGCAATGGGAGCGAAAAAATGCGGTATTTCTCGGCAATGTGCTTTTGGTATTGTTCGTTTTCCTCTTGCGTTGGTTTGCCCAGACCGGTAAAGCTGTTAAACAGAACGACCAAAGCACCGGCACAGAGACCAATCAAGCCGGAGAAGAGATAAATGCGTTTTGTATTCATGATGATTGGGCTTGCGCTCAATGCGAAGCGTAATCAAATTTACCGCTTTTCAAATTGGAATTGGCCACCCACCACACAAAAGATACCCACACCGCAGTATAGCAGAGCATGGCAGCTATCAAAGGCCACGCAAAACCACCGAGTGCCAGCACACCGAACGCAGCAAGACTTTGAAAAATAGCCATGGCTGTAAACACGTACATTACCTTGGTTTGACTCCAACCGAAATAAACCAAATGATGTGTGCTGTGGTCTTTGCCCCCTTGCATGGGCGATTTGCCATTTTGCCAACGGCGCAGGACCACCAAGACCGTGTCGGCCAATGGAATCGTGGCAACAAATAACCCAATGGCCCACCATTTCCAACCGAGTGTAGGAAAGTGCAACTGCACATCCCACATGAGCAGAGGAGCCGCTGCACCGAGTAGCATGCTGCCGCTGTCGCCCATAAACAATTTGCTGGGATAGGCATTGTATATCAAAAACGACAAGCTGCCGCAAAACAGGGCGATGCCCAATGGCGATGCCGAATACCCTGAGAAAAACAACAATGCCCCCAACATAGCGAACGGCAGACCGCCTATGGTGGCCACGCCATCCATGTTATCGAGCATATTGATGGAGTTCATCATCACCAACGCACCCGCAGCCATTGCTACGACCCAAAGGCCATTGGCATCAAAAGACGATACAAAAAAACCAACTGCAATGGCTGCAATGGCTTGACCGCCCAACTTCGCATAGGGGCCGATGCGCCACAAATCATCGATGAGACCAATGGCAAAAGCCGCGCCCAAAGCCACATTGCACCACAGCGGCAGCGGAGCAATAAGCCCTTGTGCCAGACCGATGGACAAAGCAAACAGCCATCCTCCCGAGGTTGGTTTGGCCAGAGACCACCGCTTGGCATTGTCTATGGATTTGGCGGTGGTAGTAACTTTACGTGCACGCAGCACCAGTAGAGCACCGGCAGCAATAACCGTCACCAAAAGCAAACCGTATGTGAGGAGCGCATCATCCATGGTCCTCAGAAAAAGGGCGAATCAAAACCATCGAAGGCCGGAGCTACACGATCCTTTTCGGATATTACCGGATTCGTGATGCTCCAATCGATACCGACGGTGGGATCATTGAACGCCAAAGAACGATCGTGTTCTCTGCTATAATAATTGCTGCATTTGTAACTGAAAATCGTGTGGTCTTCGAGCACCAAAAAACCGTGTGCAAATCCCTCGGGCACGAAGATTTGCGTTTTGTTTTTTTCGCTCAACTCCAAGGCAAAGTGCTGCATGAACGTGGGTTGAGTGCGTCGCAAATCGACCACTACATCGAGCACACGACCGCGCGTAACCCGGATGAGTTTGGCTTGGGCCTTGGGCGGCATTTGAAAATGCATACCGCGCAAAACACCCGCATTGCTCATGCTCTCATTGTCTTGCACGAAGGTGATATTGAGTCCTGTGTCAACGCGAAATCGCGCTTCATTGAAAGGTTCGAAAAAGTAACCCCTTTCGTCTTCAAAAACGGTGGGTTGGATGATTAAAAGATCTTTAAACGGGGTAGATTGAATGGTCATTGTGGTGAAGATCACGAGTGTTTGTTGCGCTTTCCCTTTTTGCGTGTAGATGTTTCATCGTAGTAGCCCGAGCTACCATAGCCATAGCCATATCCGTAACCATAACTGTATCGGTAGGTATACCGATTGCGGTCCAGATCCACACCATTGAGAATAACGTTGAGATTGATCAAATTTTCATTGATGAGTTTATCGGCCACTTGAATGAATGGCTTTTGCGAGTATTCGGCGCGAAACACATAGACTGGGATATCGACCTTTTTCAATAGACTGACCCCATCGGTGACCAAGCCCACGGGTGGTGTGTCAAAAATCACATAATCGTAGCGCTCGAGCAACTGTTCCATAATGGCATCCATGCGTTTGCTGATGATCAATTCCGAAGGATTTGGAGGAACCGGTCCTGCGGTAATGAAGTCCAAATTGGCCAATGTACTTTTTTGGATGCATTCGTCCATGCTGTGTTTGCCTATGAGCAAAGTGGACATTCCCTTGTCGTTGGGAGCGTTGAAACCCTTATGGATTTTGGGTTTACGCATGTCCAAATCGCATACAATCACTTTTTTCTCGCCAAATGCGATGATACCGGCCAGATTGAGTGACACAAACGTTTTGCCTTCGCCGCTGATGGTACTGGTTACGGCGATCGACGTTTTGGAGCGATCGGCATTGAGAAATTGCAAATTCGTGCGCACACTGCGGAAGGATTCGGCCATGAGCGAGCGCGGATTCTGATCGACGAGCAACATGGACACCGGCACTTCCTCCTTGTATTTGGGAATGATGCCCAAGCTGTGCATGCGCCCGTTGCTGTGTTTGATGATTTCGTTGAGTGTCGAAATCTCGTTGTGCATGAGGTAGCGCAGCGTGACGATGATAAAAGATAGAACAACACCAAAAAGCACGAAGGTCAAGAGCACCAAATTCTTTTTGGGCGAAATGGGCATTGCTGGTGTTTTGGCTTCATCCAGGATTTGATTGTTGCTTACAAAACCCTCTTTGGAGATTTTGTATTCTATGGATTTTTCCAGCAGCAGGGTGTAGTATTTTTCATTGATTGCGCTGAGGCGTTGCAAGCGTGCAAATTCGAGTTCCTTCTGAGGTATCGCGTAGTATTCTCCTTCCAATTGCGCCAATTTGCCATCGAGTGCACGTTTGCGCGAAGTGATCTGATCGCGAAGCGATTCAATGGTTTGTAAAATGACCCGCTTTTGAATATCGATTTGATTGCGCAAGGTTTTGACCCTTTCATGATCGGTGGTATGCGACAAGAGCGTTTCGTCGAGCGCCAGCATTTGGTCGTGCAATTTGCTGAGTAGTCCCGACAAGGCGTTTTCGTATTTGCTTCCGGCGACGAGCGGAATCAAATTGTAGATTTCCACGTCGTTGCTGGATTTTTTGGTCAATACCTCCACGTCATTGAGGAGACGCTCTTCCATCTGCGTTTGAAGAATCTCTGAATCGTATTCGCTCAGTCGACCCAAGTACATTTGGCTTGTGCCGTCGAGATCATTGATTTGGTTGATTTGCTTATAGGAGTTGAGTTGCACCTCGGTTCGTTTGAGATTGGCGTAGACCGTATCGATTTGTTCGTCCAAAAAGGACAATACATTGTCGTCGCTTTTACGGCGTTTTTCCAGGTCAAAAAGAATAAATTCAGTGCTGTGCGCGCGCACGAAATCGCGTGCCAGATATGGATTGTTGTCTTTGAGACTGATCTCAATCGTTTTGGCGGTGCTGTTGAGGATTCGCACATTGAGGTGATCGTAGAACTGGGCCACCAAGGCATTGGTGGAGTTGAAAACAAAATAGAGGTCGTATTCTTGATCGCTTTGATACAGCTCTTCCCAATCGCTGATGCCGACGAGAATTTTAAAATCAGGAGTAGAAATTTCCTTTCCAATCACACAGTGTTCAAACACCTTTCCGTTATAGGCAATGGTAAATTGATCTTGCGATTCGAAGGCGATTTGAATTTGTTTGTCTTGAATCAGCACATTGGTCAATTCGAGCACATCGACTTGATACGGAGAGGAGAGATAATGTTGGGCCGTTAGGATTTCACCTTTTGCGAAGTAGCTCACGCGCAGCGGCATTTTATTGACTGTCCGGCTGATGAGCAATTTTGATCGCAGCAATTCTACTTTGGCTTCGGGCTCGTTGTTGTGTTCGGGAGCCGCCACACCAAGCAATTCGTCGGGTTGTTGTTCTTCGGCCAATTGAATCACAGCTTTGGACTCGTAGGTATAGGGCGTATAGCGCAGGTAGATGGCAGCACCTGCCAAGGCCAATGCGATACAGAGAAACACCCACCAAAAAGATTTGCGACAAATGTGAATGAAAAGCCCCAAATCAAACTCATTCGAGAAATTAGTGAGCCGATCGCGGTATTCTTTGGCTTTGGATATGTCGCTGTTTTCTAGCAATCACGTAAAAAATTAAATGACCCTCGTAAATACCCCAAGCACAATGGCTAGACTTGAAAACACTTGAATGATCGGAAGAATATCCTGTTGAACTTCTCGAGCTATTTGCGGCATCGGTTCAACATGGATAATATCACCATTCTGAACAACAAAATGGGCGTATTGCAAACTTTCGATTTTCGATAAGTCAAACGAGTATTTCTTTTGCTCCCCGTTTATAATTCGATATACACGCACTCTTTCAGCATTTGCATTTGCCCCTAAACCGCCAGCTAAGGTTAATGCCTCAATCAGAGTAACGTTGGGATTGGTGAGCGGAACAACAATGCCTTCAGCCCGCTCGCCAGAATATACCAAAGCTCGGCGGTTGACCACTTTAATGATGGCATAAGGCTTAATGAACAGGGCCGAATACTGTTGTTCTAAAAAACGCTGACATTCTGGAATGGTATACCCTCCCACTTGAACACGGCCGATGACAGGGAACTCGCAGTATCCATCGGATTCGACCAAATACGTTGTGTTCTGCAATGCCACCACATTGGTACGTTGTACATCGCTTGTGGTGAACTCAAGCACTAGAGCTCCCTCGTTGGTGTACAAATCGAATTGCAATAAATTATTGGGGGTAATTCTAAAATCCGCAGTGTTGGCCGTATCCTGCTGCGGGTTATCGAAAACAAAATCTTCATCGGTGCGAAAAATGAAATCGCGGTTGATGGTGCATGAAGAGAAGAAAACCGTAATAACAGTCATGGCCAAAACGATCATCCTCAAGTTTAAAACACTCTTTTTCATATAGTTGAATAAAAACTGGTCTTCAAAACGGTGCAGCCTTGTGCTACATGGCCAAAGGTAAGCAACAACTGCCCATTCCCGCATGTGTTGGAGCGTCTTTTCGGGTCATGAAACAGTCTGAAACGCTGAGCACAAAGCAGTTGGCCAATGCTTTAGGCTCCGTTTCAGAGGCCCAGTGCAGCATTCTGGCCTCACTGCAACCAAATCGTCTTGCAAGACAAGGCCCCTTTCATGATTTGTCGCTAGCCCGATGCAGAAGGAAGAAAAGTCAACTGCAACACGATTTATCTTTGTGGCATGCAACGCACGACCCTTATCATCGGCGCCTCCATGCAACCGGAGCGCTACAGTTACAAAGCCCTTCATATGCTGCTGGCGCATGGCCATGCGGTAGAGGCGATCTCCTCGCGACCGGGCAGTGTGAGCGGCATAACATTTCATGTGGGTCGCCCACCATTGCAGGCGATCGACACCGTAACCCTTTACATCAATCCGACAATACAGGCCGATTACACCGAATACATTTTGTCATTGCATCCTCGCCGTATCTTGTTCAATCCCGGCACCGAGAATCCCCATTTGAAGGCGGCAGCAGAGGCCCGCGGCATCCAGTGCGAAGAGGCCTGCACCTTGGTCCTATTGCAAACCGGACAATACGCGTGATACTGCACGGATTAAAAACACGGCTGCGGTTGGCCCTGCCGTCCGATGCACCATTGGTGATGCAATGGGAAAATGACCCTGCCTTTTGGCCCATTACCGAGGAGCCGGGTCCGTTTACTTTGGAACAAATAGAAGAAGCGCTTCACCGCAGCGGGTCGTTGGAACAACATGGACAAGCGCGTTGGATCATTCATACAACAAGCATGCAGCCCATCGGACTTCTGGACTTGTTCAACTACAAACCAGCGCACAAAAGCGCAGGCATAGGGATCTTGATCGGCAATGCAGACGACCGCGGCAGAGGTTATGCCAGTGATGCCATTCGCACCATTTTAATGCGTTTAAAGACATTGCGCCAGCTCGAACAACTCGAATGTCTGATTCATTGCGACAATGTATCCTCGCTACATTTGTTCACGCAATTGGGGTTTTGTCCCGGTGAAAAAACCATTTACAAACAGAAAGAAGCACAGCATTTTTTGCTTGATTTA
>CANHSF010000060.1 GCA_947463065.1 Flavobacteriales bacterium
ATTCAATATTTTTACCCAACCGTTGGGATAGCGATCACTGTAATACTCACTGATCCATAGCGGAACCGTTGGTTCTTTCAAGCTGTGATAAAAATATATGGGTACAATAATCTCGTCCAAGGTCGCTCGAATATTCAAATCATACTTAATGCGCAATGCGGCCTGCGCAAAGTCAGGCCGGAGCTGAGTTAGACTGTCGTACAAACCCAATAACTTTTCGGGCATGACTTTCTTTAGATTGTTGTCGCTATTTTTTATGCTACTCCAACTCAAATAGTCAATGGTGAGGTATTTCCACAAATGTTCAAAATCCTCGCGGCTGTAGTAAGCTTCAAATTCATCGGTACGAATAAACTGCGGCGTAAAATCAAATAAGTGCATGGTCTCGAAAAGCGCTGGTCGTTGTGCAGCGGCTAGCACGCCAACAGCTGCTCCTAATCCATGACCTACCAATTGTGCTTTTTGGATTTTAAGAACATCAAGGATCGCAAGAAAGTCGTTTAAGTGGTGCTCTATCCGGATGTAACGCTGCACCCCCGCATGACGCATATCGCTTTTGCCAACACCAACAAAATCAAAGGTCAAGCATTTAAAATGTTTGCCTAGCTCGCTGAGTTGATGCCGCCAAATCGTCTGATTGGTCGTAATGGATTGCACAAACACGATGATTTGATCACCCGTTCCATACAGATTTACATTGCATTTAATCAGGATATCATTCGGTGTAGGCAAATTCATATAGGCTCCACTGGATAGTTGGGTTACAGTCTAAGGCTGTGGTATGCGCCCATGGTGAAAATCAATTGATATCAATCGACATGTGCTGATTTTTACCCTGAACACTGCTTGCTTTGCAACATGCATTCTTGCTCCAAAGGGAGTGCTTTTGTACCACTTGACACTAACAAATATAAATCAACTGGGCCTATTTTTTTCATTGGTGATGAAATTCAGTTTTTTCGTTGTGGTTTGATGCGTTTATTTCTGCTCTCCTTGATTGAGGTGGGTTACAGGCCTAATATTTTTGTATTAGTCCAAGGTTCGTCGCTTGGATTTTCTCGTTTCAACCTCCCAATTCGCTAGGAGTGAGTCGAAAAATTTGCATGAATTTGACTGAATTGCTCAGCATCTGAAAGTGTCTTGCTGCTGCGTGGCTCATCATGCAATTGTGCTATGCTTGTTGTGCTGGTGTGGCAACTGTTCAATCAATTTGGCTGCTTTTATTGCGGGACTTTTGATGCTGACAAATCGAAAAGGATGTGTTGTTGTTTGCAAGGTGGCGTCAACTTTTTCAGCACAAAAAAAGGGCCTTCGCATTGGAAGGCCCTTGGGGTTTTATCGTTTGAATAGGCTGCTTATCTTACTGAGCCAGCCTCCTCCAGCGTCTTGCTTTGCTGGTTTCTCTCCACCCGAACGCTCAGATGGATTCGTACGTTTCTTATAGTTTTTCGAATACCGCTTTTTCTTATGCGGGCGCGGGCCTGCAGGTTTATTGCCGGCTTCTGCATTGGCACCCGCTCCTTGGGGTGACTTGCGTTCTTGCGGGGCACCTGACTCCGGTTGACGCTTTTTGGGTTTGCGGCGTTTGGGTTTGGCATTCGGATCCTGCGATTGACTCTGGGGTTTCGCTTGCTGCTCTCCACGTGGCTTTGATCCCTCGCGAGGCGCAGATGGTTTGGATCGCTCTTGTTTTCCGCGATCTCCGCCAGGGCGTGGTGGACGATTTTGTCTGGCCATCATCCGGCGCTCTTCGGTTGGAATAAATGCAATCGGTGGAGGTATTTCGCCAATCACAGGTATTTGCATCCCAATCAACTTCTGAATGTCCTTGATGTATGCGCGCTCTTCGCTGTCAACCAAAGACAAGGCCAAGCCCGAATTCCCAGCGCGTCCTGTGCGACCAATGCGATGCACATAGGTCTCTGCCACATTCGGAACCTCAAAGTTGATCACGTAAGCCAATTCATCGATGTCAATTCCACGCGCCGCAATGTCGGTAGCCACCAACATCCGCGTTTTTCCCATTTTGAAATTGTTCAAGGCTTCTTGCCGGGCATTTTGCGACTTGTTGCCGTGGATGGCTTCCGAGCGTATGCCTGCTTTGTTCAACTCTTTTGCAACGCGATTCGCTCCATGCTTGGTGCGGGTAAAAATCAGAGCGCGGTCAATCTCGCGTGTCTCGATCAACTCGATCAAGCGTGCACGCTTTTCAGGGAACTCCACATAATGCAACTCCTGTTGAACGGTCTGCGCTGTTGTCGATGGTGGAGTAACTTCCACTTTGATGGGATCCGTCAATATGGTGTTGGCCAATCGAACGATCTCATTGGGCATCGTAGCACTAAAGAACAGGGATTGGCGTTCTTTCGGAAGTTCAGAAATTACACGCTTCACGTCGTGCACAAATCCCATGTCGAGCATACGATCTGCCTCATCCAAAACAAATATTTCCAATGCGTCCAATCGGACATGGCCTTGACCCATTAAATCCAGCAATCGTCCGGGGGTCGCTACCAAAACATCAACGCCTTTGCGAAGCTGCTGGACCTGATGGTGTTGGTTCACCCCACCAAAAACAACGGCATGCCGAATCGATAAATGGCGTCCATACGATTGAAAACTCTCCTCAATCTGGATCGCCAACTCGCGGGTTGGGGTCAAAATTAGGGTACGAATGTTCTTGTGATCACGTGGTTTCTCTGTCAATATCTGTAAAATAGGTATCGCGAATGCGGCTGTTTTGCCGGTACCTGTCTGTGCACATCCCATCAAATCAATTCCTTTCAATACAACAGGAATGGCCTGCTCTTGAATCGGTGTGGGTTGGGTGTACTTCTCTTCCTCTAATGCCTGCAATAGAGGGGGTATCAATTGTAAATCTTGAAATGTCATAAATAATGTTGTAATGGCATCCTCGCTCACGAAGGATGTTTTTGAAATGTGTAGCATCTTTTCAACGATGGAGAAGTGTTGAATCGGAAGTATGCTTCTGTGCAAATATACGGTGATATTTGGTTTTTCAGGTTTTTCATTTTGAGTGGGTTAGGGTAGAAGGGGGCGGTTGTGTGGGGTGACCAATGGCGATAGGGGCGACGACCCTGCGAAAAAAAATGAAGTTTGTTTGAACGAATGCGATTTTGGCCAGTACAGCAGGTCAAATTTCACAAACACAACTATGAGAAAAATTCTTCACATTGGAGCTTCCCTTTTTTTGGCACTCCTTAGCACCAGGTCATTTGCCCAAAGCGCAGGCAATTATGCGGTCGAAAAGGCCGCCTCGGGCAATTACATTTACAACAACCCCAATTACATCAACACGGAGCGAGCGGTGGTGCCAATGACCAATCCCAGCAGTTCTTCGATCAGTCTCAAGGCCGAGGTGATGATGAATGTTCGGGCCACGAGTTACACCGCCATATTTGCAGCCACACAAAACGGCCGCGATGCATATGAAGTGGATAGCCTCATGTCGGGCCGCATTGCTCAGGTGAAGTATGCCTTGGGAATGTTGGGTATCAATGAATCCGAAATTCACATCGACGCCGTATCCATGGTACCAACCTATGCATTTAAGGTCGAGGACAAAAAATTCAACAAACGCTCCATTGAAATACCTACTGGATTTGAGATGAAAAAAAACATCCATGTACTGTTTAAAAACCACGATGTTTTGGATCGCATTATCTCAGAAATGGCATTTGCCGACATCTATGATTTGGTCAAGATAGATTACAACATCGATGGCATGCAGACCTATTACGAAGAATTAAAAAAGGCGGCCATGGAAGTGATTCGATCCAAAGAAAAAACGTATGCTGATTTGCAATTTTACATTGAGACCACTGGCATGTCGGATGGTTTTTCGGTATCCTATCCCATTGAGCGCTACAAGTCGTATACGGCCTATCACAGCGGCAGCAGTCCACAGGCCGTGCAATACGAGCGTCAAATCCGCGAGATCAACAACTTTACTGTAAACTCAAAAAACACCACCATTCATTTGGATGCCACCGCAGATGCCCGCAACCAGAGTTTCACCATTCAAACGGCGGACAAGAACAGAACCATTTTTTATGATCGCATGCCTTACAATCAATTTGACAAAGTGATCAACGCCGACATCGAAGAGCCGAGCATTCAGTTTTATTATTCGTTGCAGTTGACCTATGTGATGATGACCCAAAAGCAGCGCAACATCAATTTGGAAAATGAAAATTTGATCAAAAAGCAACAGTTGGAGTTGCAAAACAACCGCAAAAAGAGACATCGTCCGCGCTAGTCGCCGACACTCAAAAAGGCAAGGTGTTCCTTTTATCGCTTTGCTTTGTTTGTGGAGGCTGTCTCGGCTTGGCCGAGGCAGCCTTTGTTTTTTCGGTGACTGAGCGCAGACGAAGGCACCAATTATAAACCGAAGTAAAATTCACCTTCCCATTCCCGATCAAAAAAAAGCCCCATCGAAGGACAATGCTCTTCGGTGACTGAGCGCAGACGAAGGCACCAATTATAAACCGAAGTATACTCACTTCCATTCACGATCAAAAAAAAGCCCCATCGAAGGACAATGCTCTTCGGAGACTGAGCGTAGACGAAGGCACCGTCAACCCCATCTCAAAAAAAAAAAGAGCCATCACAAGGATGACTCTTTTAACTTTAGTGCAATAGTCGCATCAATGTTGAATCATCAACTTTCCGCGAAGTGTTGTGCTATTCGAATTCAACTCTACGGTATAAACACCTGATGCAAATAGCGATTCTACTGGCAGTTCATACTGCAAATTGTTTTCAACCCACATCTTATCGCTATAAACCAAACGCCCCATCGGATCATAAACCTTCAAGGTAATTTGCTCTTCCACGAAGGCTGCGGTCTGCAAAATCACAGCGTCATTGTAGCTCGGATTCGGATACATCTCAAGTGTTGCGCTCAAATCCAACACCGGTTCCTCCATCATCGGTGCTTCGATCGTTGAACTGGTGCCGCCCACGAAGATGGTTCGCACCGGGCCATAGCTGCCATGAATCGTTCCGCCTGGCCCATAATTGGCTCTGATTTCGACATTGTAGAAGGTCTGATTCTGTATCGTCATCCCCAACGGATTGGTTGCTGTACCGTTGAAGTTGAGTTGCAAAACGCGACTGGGACTATTCATCTCAAACGATGCTCCTGCAGGTGCTCCATCACAGCTCGTGGCTGGAGTAAATCGGAATGTATGACTTACTGCGCCGCAAGCAAAAAGATCACAACGCAAAAAGGTGTTCGGCATTAGGGTTGCAGGTGTTGAACACCACTGGGTGGAACGAACGGCCAATGGAAGGTTAGGCGCGATGGTCACTGTACAAGGCAAGTGGGTGGTTATTGACATTGGTTCGCTTTGTCCTGCTCCATTCACTAAACCCGTGTAATTGGATGTTACCGTAACAGTATAACTCATTCCAGGATAAAGGTTCAATGCGGCATTGGCCAACTGAATGCTGCCTGCGCTCGTTACAGAGCCTCCTCCAACGGATGGTGCAACTGGCGTAAAGGTGTAAGTGTAGGTGTTTGAATACACGTATTGTGCTTTAAACGCCGAACACAAGTTCAATGGTAAGGTGGTATTTGTATTGCAACGGCTCGGCAATAAAAACTGCATGCACAAGGTAAACGGTGCACCGCTGCTCAACGATGCTCCCACAGACAAGTAATAAATGTTACCAACAACAAGGTTGTTCACGTTCATGATCTCCGTTTGGCCCGTCGAGACAACATTCTCAACTCCTCCAGTTACCGTAATTTGACTAGCATCTACCAATTGCATCGCTCCGTCCATACCGGTTGAATTCAATGTGAATCGCATGCCAGGTGTTAAAGCAGTAAATTGATACCAAACGTCGTTGCCGCTGAAATTTGTGCTTTCTGAGGAGTTGCTCGCCAAACTGCAATCGCCTGACATCAAATTGCAAGTGGGATACATATTGATGATTGCAGTTACATTCGTAGCATTAGCAAGGGCATCATTCGGCGCAGATCCGCCTCCGCATCCTTCATCCATGAATCCGTCGCAATCGTCATCGATGGAGTTACCACAAATTTCTGTAGCTCCTGGGTTCACGGCTGCATTGTTGTCGTTGCAGTCGCCGCCTGCTGATGGCAATGTGGTGGTCCAGCCTGCTCCTGGACTTGTGCAACTGCTTTGTGTAGAAGCATAATAATTGTCTCCATCGGCATTCAAATACCACGTTTGCGCAAAGGTGCAACTTCCATTGTCGCAGTTGGCCAATGGATTGTAATTGCATGCGCTGGCATTGGTACAACCGTTAACGCGTCCTTCATCAATGGTCGCATTGCAGTTGTCGTCCACACCGTTGCAAAGGGATTCTGGTGCACCTGGATAAACAGCGGCGTTGTTGTCGTTGCAATCTCCTGCGCCATTCGATGGTGCGGTGGTGGTCCATCCTGATCCTGGACTTGTGCAATTCACTTCGGTCAACGAATAGTAATTGTCGCCGTCTGCATTCAAATACCATGTTTGTGCAAAGGTGCAACTGCCGTTGTCACAAGTCGCCAATGCATTGTAGTTGCAAGCTGAAGCGTTGGTGCATCCGTTGACGCGGCCTTCGTCGATGCCAGAAATACAGTTGTCATCTACACCATTGCACAGGTTTTCTGTTGCGCCTGGGTGAATCGCTGCATTGGTATCGTTGCAATCGCCAGCACCGCCAGAAGGTGCTGTGGTCGTCCAACCTGCTCCGGGACTTGTGCATGAGGTTTGGGTCGATGCATAATAATTGTCGCCATCGGCATTCAAATACCAGGTCTGACCCAATACGCATGTGCCATTGTCACACGTCGCTAGTGGATTGTAGTTGCAGGCCAAAGCATTGGTGCAACCATTAACGCGTCCTTCATCGATGCCAGAAACGCAGTTATCGTCGATGCCATTGCAAAGATTTTCTGTTGCTCCTGGGTGGATGGCCGCATTCGAATCGTTGCAATCTCCTGCGCCACCTGTTGGGACAGTGGTCGTCCAGCCTGCTCCAGGACTAGTGCATGCCGACTGCGTAGATACATAATAGTTGTCTCCATCTGCATTCAGATACCATGTTTGCGCAAAGGTGCAAGTGCCGTTGTCACAGGTCGCCAATGCATTGTAATTGCACGCCGAAGCGTTGGTGCAACCGTTGACGCGGCCTTCGTCAATACCTCCAGCGCAGTTATCATCGATACCATTGCATAGGTTTTCTGTGGCTCCCGGATTGATGGCAGCATTCGAATCATTGCAATCTCCA
This sequence comes from Flavobacteriales bacterium, assembly GCA_947463065.1. GTDB lineage: Bacteria > Bacteroidota > Bacteroidia > Flavobacteriales_D > Sanyastnellaceae > CANHSF01. The sequence continues at coordinate 7,270 of CANHSF010000060.1, forward strand.
CTAATGGCAACGTAGCCTGCTGGAACCGTGCATTGGGTCAGGGTCACCGAAGCGTTGCCATAGGTGTCGCCATCCAAATCTTGGTAATAGGTACTCGGCAAAACGCAACCGGTGTTCACATTGGCACAGGGATTATAGTTACAGGCCAATGGATTGGTGCAGCCATTGACATTTGTAACGGTCACCGTTAAGTTAAATGTACCCGTGAGTGCATTGTATCCGCCAGCTTGTATGTAATACGTTTGGCCAATCACCAAAAGGGTAGCTTCATTTGCGCCGTTCACTCCATTACCAGCAGTACATCCAAAATTGATCAACGAATAATTGCCTGGGCCATCATCGTCATCACAAGCGATCTGACTTCCACCGCAAGTAGCATAAACAGCAAGTCGTGTGTCGGTTAATGTTCCACCTGATGTTGCAATAGAAACGGTACCACCCGTGTAGGTGAATCGGTACCACATGTCTTTCATTTGTGTCGCTCCACCGCAAGAGGGATTGGCTCCTTCTTGGCAAGTTACTGTATTGTTGACCAATACTGGGGTGCCAAAGCTTGTGATGGCGATAGCTCCTGCGCACAAGTCATTGGCAGGTGCATAAACGCATGATCCATTCGATACATTGGCCAATGGATTGTAATTGCACGCCGTGTTGTCCATACAGCCTGGAACCACGGATAGGGGATAGCAGAAGGCATGCGATTCATCTAAACCAAAATTCGAGTTGGCAATCACATTATCAACAATCACATTTGAGGTTGCGACATCCGTAATCTGATAATCGCCGTTTGCGCAATTGCCGCCGCCAAATAGTCCATCGCCATAAGAATCAAAAATGGTGAAGGTGAAACATTCTGTGGGCAAACACAGCGGAATGGAGTAGGTGGTATTGTTACTATATCCACCACCGTTGTAGATGACTTGATTCGAAGCATTTGTAATCTGCCACGAAGTTTCATTGGCATAACAATCGGTGGTTAGCGTCAGCAATGCGGAGTTGATGCCATTGATGGTTACAAAACTTGAATTGCCTGAGTTGTTATTGGCATTATCATCCGCACCTCCGTTGATGCTGGTAATGGTGCAGTTAAAGGTAAACGAACCTGCACCGTAATCCAAGCTCGGCAGCGTGATGGTTGTGGATGCAGTAGAAGCCAAGGAGCCTGTCCAGTTATAGGTCAACAAGGCTTGCCCGCTCACTTGATACTGTATAGTCATCGACGTAATCGCAGTTGTTCCTCCATTGAGAATTTCAATACTCGGTGTGAAGCTGGTGGTGCACGATGTGCCAGTAGGGGAGCTTACCGCAGAGAAGATTGCATCCAAATTCGGAAGGGCATAAAGTGGTGCGCGCCACAAGCCTCTTCCATAGGTTGCTGCTGTAATGGTGCTTGTGTTTTCATGAATTTCCAATTCGTAGATTTCTACATTCGGCAAGTCCGTGTTGTGAGGAACCCAATTGCCCAATGCATCGTCGCGGAAATAAATACCGGCGTCCATACCTACATAGATACCATTGTTGCTGCCCGGTTGGAATACCACTGTATTGGCGGGCAAATTGGGCAAGCTACCCGAAATATTTGTCCACGAGCTTCCTCCGTTCGAGGTGTAATAAATTTTAGCATTTGCTGTATAGTTGGAGTAGGTCACCCAAACTTTGTTGGGGTCGGTTTTATGGATGGCAATGTCCGTAATGAATGATCCCTGCATGCCTGCTACTGCATTAAACGTTGCACCGTTGTCCGTGCTTTTGAATAAGCTGCCGGATTTGGATGCATAGATAATATTGTTGTCAGATGGTGCGATGGCCAAATCGTTGCAATTGCCGCTTCCAAATGCAGCGCTGGCAGTAAACGTTACGCCACCGTCAATGGATTTATAAACCCTTGATTTTCCTACGTAAATGTGACCGGATGTATTTCCAAGCAAAAAGGGTGTCACCCATGCGCCATTTTCATCTTCATTAGCACCGCCGCTTCCTACAATGTTGCTCCAAGAGACTCCTCCATTGGTGGATTTGGAAATCGAACCGTAGTAGATCTCACCATAGATAATACTGCTGTTGCTCGCATCGATGGCGCATTCCATGCCATCGCCGCCCAATGGTCGCGAGTGCAATGCTCCGTTCTTGAGGTTGGTCCCGTTGTCTTGCCAACCTGTGAGTACTAGATTGCTGTTCAATGCAGCCAATCCAAGGCGATATTGTTGGCCGATCGCAAGATTGTTGGATAAGTCGGTCCAGTTCGTTCCGCCGTTGGTGGTTGAAAACAATCCTCCATCGTTGCCGCAAAGCAGTCTGCTCGGTGATGATCCAGGAACATAATAGAACGCATGTATATCGGCATGGACATACGGCGCTCCACCGCCACCAAACCAGTGGCCATTCAATGCCCATGTGGTACCACCGTTGATGCTTTTCCAAACATTTACGCCTCCGGTGTACACAATTTCTGCATTGGCTGGATCTGCTACAATGCGCAGGTCATACCATCCTTGTCCTCCCGTATCTGCGCCATTTGTCGACCATCCCAAGAGATTCGGCGTAGTGGCTTGAGTCGTGAAGGTGGTTCCGCTATCGGTAGAACGATACACGCCCAAAAATCCACTGTCATTGCCTGAAGCAAGCACATAGACATAAGCGCTGTTGGCATCACTCACGGCCAATGCCATACGCTGTGCATTCGCTGCAGCAGGTAATCCAGTCGTGATGTTGGTCCATGTGTCACCTGTATTGGTGGATCGAAAGAATTGATCGGTACATGCATAAACTGTACTTGGATCACCAGGCTTAAACATCAAATCCTTGAAATCTCCTGTGGTTTCTTGGGTCCAGTTGGTACCGCCATCGATGGTTCTCCAAATACCATTACTGGTGGCGGCGATGACGATCTGGGTATTGGTAGGATGTATGAGAATGCGATTGGTGGTGCGGGTTTGGGTAACATTCCAGTTTAACCCTGTGGTATTCCAGGTCAATCCGCCATCGGTGGTTTTCAATACGCCCAAAGCATAGGTGTCTCCGGCATCGCCATCACCCGTAGCCAAATACATGATATTCGTGTTGCTCGGATCAATAGCCACATCGCTGCATCCGATTGACGATAAAAAGTCAGTGCCCACAATGCTCCATGACACACCGCTGTTGGTGGTCTTCCACAATCCTCCGCCTGGCGCACATACAAACCAAGTGGTGGTGCTACCAGGCAATGCTCTAACGCCATTCAATCGGCCTGCGCCGCCACCTCCTGAGGGAACAGAAGTATTGCCGATATAGGTCCAATTGCCGGGCATCTCTTGGTTTTGCTGAAACATTTGCGGACTCTCCTGCATGGCTTGCCATACGGCATCCGGTGCGGGCCAAGCGCCTGTTTGGGGATCTACGCGTGGAATCATAAAATTTTCCCAGCGTTTGAAAGCCTTGAATCCTTTGCCGCGCTCAACAGGGCGTCCCTGCCAATAGGCATTGAATTTGGCTTGAATCTCGTAAAATGAATAACTCGGGTCCCGCATCATCTCTTGCCAGTTGGGCTCAGAGCCTTCCGTGCTAATGGTTTGTGCTTGTAATCCTAAGGTCAATAAAAGACTGGTGAACACCAGCAATAAGGGCTTGATGACTCTCATTTATAGGGTTTTGTATGGTGTTTTAAAGAGGCGAGGGCGATGGGGTATTTCATTCTCCCAATTCCAACGCTTGTACAAATATGAACTGAAATGGTTTCCACACCATCACATTAACTTGTTAATCTGTTAAGAATCAATGAACAGATAATGATGCTGGAATGAATGAAAAATTTATTTTGATTTTTCGCCGTCTTTTCTATTTTTGGTGATTCTTGCTAAACCGTTTTTAACCAACGAACTAATTTTTATGTCTGAGAATTACAAAGACGACGTGTTCACACACGCAGTTCGCGCTGGCAAGCGCACCTATTTTTTCGATGTCAAGGCCACAAAAGGGAAAGACCTGTTCATGACCATTACGGAAAGTAAACGGGTGAACTACGATGAAAATGGTCCTGCGCAATACGAAAAGCACAAGATTTTCTTATACAAAGAAGATTTCGACGGATTTATTGACGGCTTGCATCAAGCCATTGAGCACATCCGAGAGCTTCAAGGCAAGGATGGCTTCCGTTCCGGCGAAAGCGTTCGCAAATCCAATGGGGCAGATAACAAAAATGAGCCGTCTGAGATTACCTTTGAGGACTTGGATTAATACCAATTCCTGTGACGCTACAACCCAAACTTTTTTTACTGCCAAATACACTAGGCGGTCCCGTTGCTGATTTCGCCAATGCCATCGCCCGTCAAGTGGCTGTGGAAGTCAATCATTTTATCGTCGAGGAAATTCGAAGTGCACGCCGATTGCTGCGTGGCCTTGGGTACGACGGCGACTTCGAGGATAAACACTTTTTTATTCTCAATCAGCATACCGACCCTTCCGAAATCCCGCTCTATACCAAGCCTTGGCAAGAGGGCCACGCTATCGCTGTGATCAGTGAAGCCGGTGTGCCATGTGTCGCTGATCCCGGACACCAAATCGTCGAACTCGCTCACCAAAACAACATTCGTGTGATTCCCGTTTCGGGACCTTCCAGCATTTTGTTGGCGCTCATGGCCAGCGGTCTCGGCGGGCAAAAGTTCTCTTTCAACGGCTATCTGCCGCGCGAAAAAAACGATCGCGTTCAAAAATTGAAACAAATGGAAGCCGCTGCTTTTCAAGGCGAAACCCAATTGTTTATGGATACGCCTTTTCGCAATGACCAAACGTTCGAAGAACTTTGCTCCACGCTTAAGCCCGATACCATGCTCTGCATTGCGACCAACCTGACCTGCGACGACGAAATCATCTCCACAAGGTCCATCGACGAGTGGCGAATGGGCCGAAAGCCAGTGGTCAACAAAAAAAATGTGATGTTCGTGATCGGTCGCAAAGCGCTACCTTCGCCCAAAAGGGAACTGAAAAGGCGGTTTTAACGGACGGAATGCCGGTGTTTCGGTTTATTGACACCCCTGCCAAAGGCCTTGCCCAGCCAATATCAATAGCGCCGTCGTGATGCATCCCTTGATTACAAAAAATAGGATTCCTACAATGCCGATTTTTTTTAGCCACGTTTTGGACTTGCTTTCGGAGCCTTTTTTCTGGTCTTCGGTATTGATCATCGCACAAATATACTCGGATAGGATGTGTTTTGCCAATCCTCCAAAGGCATTGCTTTACTTTTGCTCTTTTTTCAGATTATGCGCGTAACTGCTTTGTTTAAGGATTTCGTGGAAAGCGAAAAGTCAGGTGGGATAATGCTCATTTTTTGTACAGTTTTTTCGCTCGTCATGGCCAACAGCGCTTGGCACGATAGCTATCATCACATCTGGAGCGCAATCATCGGTGGTCACTCGATTGAACATTGGATCAACGACGGTCTTATGGCCATCTTTTTTCTTCTGATCGGTTTGGAACTGGAGCGCGAGGTGTATATCGGTGAATTGTCGACACTGAAAAAAGCTGCGTTGCCCTTGGTGGGCGCCTTGGGTGGAATGCTCGTGCCTGCCGCAATTTATTTCGCATTCAACAGGAATACTCCTGGTGCTGCGGGTGTGGGTATTCCCATGGCCACGGATATCGCTTTTGCTCTGGGTATTCTCTCTCTATTGGGCCAGCGTGTTCCGATCGCGCTCAAAGTATTTCTCACTGCCCTGGCCGTGATCGATGATTTGGGCGCCATAGTGGTCATCGCAGTTTTTTATACCAAAGATCTCGCATGGCAAAACTTACTGGTGGCGTTAGCAATTTTCGCAGTGCTCTTGGTGCTCAATCGCAGAAAGGTCCATGTCCTTTGGCCTTACCTCGTAGGTGGCGTCTTCATGTGGTATTTTATGCTCCACTCCGGTGTTCATGCAACGATCACGGGGGTGTTATTGGCTTTTGCTATTCCGTTTGCCGATGGTACGCACGATTCCATCTCTTACAAGTTGCAACATTTTCTGCATCGTCCCGTGGCGTTTTTTATCTTACCGCTATTCGCTTTGGCCAATACAGCCATCGTTTTTCAGGGGAGCATGGCCAACGCTTTGATGGAGTTCACCTCCGTAGGAATTATGGCGGGATTGGTCATTGGAAAACCGGTTGGAATAACGCTGTTTAGCTTTATGGCCGTGGCGCTTCGGTGGTGTCAAATACCTGACGGTGTCCAAATCAAGCAACTCTTTGGTGCCGGTATTTTGGGTGGAATTGGTTTTACCATGTCCATCTTTGTCACCTTGTTGGCCTTTGATGCAAATGAGGTTATAAATGCTTCCAAATTGGCCATCCTCTGTGCTTCAACCATTGCCGGTGTCTGCGGCTATGTTTTTCTGCATTGGGCTTTGCCAAAGAATACAGCAGAAACCGCAGTTGAACTCAACAACAGCGAAACAGCGCCGGTGGATCAAATTTGATATTTTCGAATTGCCATTTTCGAAGTCGCCTTAACTTGCGCACTCTTCCTAGATGTTTCCATGGATATGAAAAAAATTCTTGTAGCCAATAGAGGTGAAATAGCACTGCGTGTGATGCGCTCAGCCAAAGAAATGGGGATCGCTACGGTGGCCATTTTCTCAGAAGCCGACCGCAACGCACCTTTTGTAAAATATGCAGATGAGGCGGTTTGTGTAGGACCTCCTCCTTCCAATCAAAGTTATTTGTTGGGCGATAAAATCATCGCAATCTGCAAAGAGCTCGGTGTGGATGGTATTCATCCCGGCTATGGCTTCTTGTCCGAAAACGCCGATTTCGCTCGCAAAGTCAAGGCCAATGGGATCACCCTGATAGGCCCAAGTGCCGAGGCCATGGAAATCATGGGCGATAAGCTAAGTGCCAAAAATGCTGCACGGAAATACAAGATACCGATGGTTCCCGGAACAGAAGGAGCCGTTTCGGACCCCGAAGAAGCCAAGCGAACAGCGCTCGAGGTGGGGCTGCCGATCTTGATCAAGGCAAGTGCAGGTGGAGGCGGAAAGGGCATGCGCATTGTCGAGCGCATCGAAGAATTGGAAGAACAAATGAGCCGTGCCATCAGCGAAGCGCTCAATTCCTTTGGAGATGGCGCCGTATTTATCGAACGTTACGTGGCTGGTCCTCGGCACATCGAAATACAGGTGTTGGCCGATAATCATGGAAATGTGGTGTATCTTTTCGAGCGCGAATGCAGCATTCAACGCCGCCATCAAAAGGTAGTGGAGGAGGCGCCTTCTGCCATTCTTACCCCTCAATTGCGCAAGGCGATGGGGGAGAGTGCATGCGATGTGGCCCGTGCATGCAACTACTCGGGTGCGGGTACGGTGGAGTTTTTGGTCGATGAAAATCTCAACTACTATTTCCTCGAAATGAACACCCGCTTGCAGGTCGAGCATCCGGTATCGGAAATGATCACAGGCATCGATTTGGTCAAAGAACAAATCAAAGTGG
>CANHSF010000061.1 GCA_947463065.1 Flavobacteriales bacterium
CATCCACCAGTGCGCGAATGCCATTGAGCGAATTGAAAACAAAGTGGGGGTTCATTTGGGCACGAAAACTCTTCAGCTCCATCTCGCGCTGCACAGCTTGCAAACGGAGGTTATTGATCTCCTCCTTTTTCCAATTTTCGAAGGTATGCACAGCGAAATAAAGAATGTTCCAAATGAAGAACAGCCATGCAAAATTGAAAATGTCCAAGACAAAATAAAGGTTGGGCTTTTCACCGGCAATCAAGTCATGAACAACCTCCTCAAAAGGCCATTGCCCCGCCATGAGATCTTTAAATACATGATTCAATAGCGTGAACAGCGTGCTCAGCAAAATACTCGACGCCAAAACACGGGGAATGAGCGCTGGGATCGAAAGACGTTTCCAGTCGAGATACAGAATGAGCCATCGGTAAAAGTGCGTCAATGCCACACCCAGAACAAAAATGCCCAACGAAGCCAACACGGTGGTAGCAGTCATTTGCTCTTGGATGGAGGCATTGATAATATTGCCTACAACCAGCAACCCCCATCCTCCGATTTGCGCCAGCCAATATATTTTGGTTCTATTGTTCACTTTGTGTTGTCCAAGAGCGATTCAAAAGTACAATGCATTGCGTTGCTGGGACCGGCTGCTACATAATCGGCAGCGAATTCATTTGTTTGGTCAAAAATCGCTACCATTGCAGCAATGAATTATCTGGCCCATGCATTCCTAGGCAGCAATAGCGACGATGAGCGGATTGGCCAATTGCTGGCCGATGACATCAAAGGCAAGCAATACAGCACCTACCCCGAGGGTATTCAGCGAGGAATCCTGATGCATCGTTGGGTGGATGCCACAACGGATAAAAGCCAACATCTTGATGAAGTAAAAAACGCATTGTACACCACCACGGGCAGGGTCACTCCCATCGCCTTGGATGTGATCATGGATCATTTTTTATGCAAGCACTGGGCGAGTTACCATCCTGACCCGTTGCCGGAGTTTATTCGTTCCACGTATGCACTTTTGGAAAAAAATCGCGAGTGGTGGCCGGCCAAGAGCATTTTTCGATTGGAGAAAATGATCGAACACGACTGGCTCTCCAGGTACACCACCACAGAAGGTATTGAACTGACCCTGAGACAAATGGCCCAACGCAAAAATGTCTTAGCCCCCTTACCAAAAGCCATTCATGTCGTTGAAAAACAATCGATTGCATTCGAAAAGGCATTTCATCGGCTAATTCAAGAATTAATTGTTGGTTATAAAAGCAAAATCAATACTTTTGCAACCTTGCCTCCTGTATGCTAGTATAAGGACGGCGCAAGCTAAATGACCTTGTGCAAAAATTAAATAATACTACCGCCACACCTATGAAGTTATTCTTGACTGTAGCAATTCTAATGGTATCATTGGGACTTACTGCAGGCAACATCGTGCTCGAAGGCCGCTATCAACAGCGCAACATCTTCGTGATCAACGGGGCCTCACCCGATGGAGTTGGTTTTTGCACTTATGAAGTTACAGTTAACGGTCTCGTCACCAGCGACGAAATCAATTCACAAGCTTTCGAAATCGATTTGTCCATCTACTCCTTTAAATTAGGAGATCCCATTACGATTATCATCAAACACAAAGATGGTTGCCTTCCCAAAGTACTCAATCCCGGAGCACTCGAACCAGCGCCAACATTTGATTGCAATAAAATCGAATGCACACCACAAGGCATCTTGACTTGGGAGACCGCAGGTGAAATGGGCAAACTTCCATATACCGTGCAACAATTCAAATGGAACAAATGGGTAAACATCGGTGAAGTCATGGGAAATGGCTCATCGGGCAAAAACATTTACAAATTCCAAGTGACCTTGACCTCTGGAAAAAACAAATTCAGAGTCGTTCAGAAAAGCTACGAAGGCGAACTGCGCAAAAGCCAAACCTGCGAAGTGCTCAGCACCACAACTCCTGTCGAAAAAGCCTACGATCGCAAAACCAAGCTCATTTCATTCACTGCTGAAACAAGCTACGAATTGTACAACGTATACGGCCAAATCGTCAAACGCGGCTTTGGAATGTCCATCGATTGTACATCTTTGCCCAAAGGCGAATACTATTTGAGCTACGACAGCAAAACAGAAAAAATTCTTAGAAAGTAGATTTATAAACCAAACCAATAACCCGCTTACCAATTGACTCCACCCTCACCGGTGGAGTTTTTTGTTGCACATGGATTTCATTTCCAACGCAGAGGCGACAGAATGCATCATTCCGATTTACCTTCGCCCCATGAATTCGACTCCTTTCACATTGGCCATCCACGGCGGCGCAGGTACTATTTTGCAAAGCACCATGACCGCTGAAAAAGAACAAGCCTATACTTCCGCTCTGCACGCCGCCCTCCAATCGGGCACTCGTTTGCTGGAGAGCGGTGGCACGGCGCTCGATGCCGTCACAGCAGCAGTCGAATCACTCGAAAATTGCCCCTTGTTCAATGCTGGAAAAGGAAGTGTGTTCACCCACGATGGACGCCATGAAATGGACGCTTCGATCATGACCGGACACAACTTGGCCTCGGGGTCTGTAGCGGGTGTCACCGGAATTCGCAACCCCATCCGCTTGGCACGCGCAGTAATGGAGCAAAGCGAACATGTGTTGCTCGCCGGAAAAGGCGCCGAGTCCTTTGCACGCAGCATCCTCGTGCCTTTTGAAGAAGAAGCCTATTTTCACGATGCATTTCGACATGCGCAATGGCAACAAGCCCTGTTGGATGACAAAGTGGTGTTGGATCACACCGAAAAAAAATTCGGAACGGTAGGCGCCGTAGCACGCGATGTGCATGGACATCTTGCCGCAGCCACCAGCACAGGAGGCATGACCAATAAAAAATGGGGGCGCATCGGAGATTCGCCCATCGTTGGTGCCGGTACGTATGCCAACGACGCGACCTGTGCCATATCGTGCACCGGTCATGGTGAGTTTTTTATCCAATCGGTCGTTGCCTATGACATCTCCTGTCTGATGGAATACAAAGGACTCACTCTCCAAGAAGCCTGCGAAGAAGTGGTGATGAAAAAACTCGTTGAACGCGGTGGAGAAGGCGGACTGATTGCAGTTGATGGTCGGGGAAATGTCTGTTTGCCCTTTAACAGCGACGGCATGTACAGGGCTTGGCACGCGGGGAACCAATCGCACGTGGCCATCTACAAATAGCGCATCGGGCAAACCAAGAATCCAATAAGATAACCTTAGTTGTGTCAGGCACCAAGACGTTCAAGCCGCATCACCCTAAAGGTGCATGCACTTATACCGATTGCGTTTCCGCCATTTCGGCAATGAACTTTCGCTCTTTGATAAGATAACCGTTACCTGCAACCAAAATATTCACCTTGATATTTTCGATGGAAACCGGAGTGCCCATGCTCACATCGGTGATGTTTGAATGCGAAATATCACGACCATCGATGATAACAACTGCACCGCTGCCAATCACCTCCAGGCGATTGCCGTCTACCACAATAACACCGGTATCTTCGCCCAAACCAATACCCGTGCACGCCGGATTGCTGGCCACCGCTTGTGCCAAACGATTGAAGCGGCCTCGCTTATCGAAATGCGAATCGATAATGACGTCTGGCATCAATGCCAAACCGGTGGTAATTTTCACCTCACCCTTGAGATGTGCCAAATCGCTTTTGCCTTGATAAATCATGGTATTGCTCATGGCCATGGCGCCGGCCGAAGTACCCGCAATCACCAAGCCCTCTTCCAAATAACCTTTGCGCAGGATATCGAGAAAGCCCGTTCCACCAAAAATGGTGGTGAGACGCAACTGATCGCCACCGCTAAACATGATGCCATCACATTTGGTAACCTTCTCGATGTACTCCGGATTGCGTGCATCATCGCGCGTGCGAATGTTGATATGCTCAACGTTGGTGCAACCGATTTTGCCAAACGCCTGCATATAGTTTTCACTCACCTCTTGAGGAATGCTGCTGGCTGTTGTAATTAATACGATGTGGCTATTGACACCTCCCATTTCTTGTACCACTCTTTTGAGAATGCCCAATTCGAAGAAATGAAGATTGTTGATCTGTGCATAGTTGCCTTCGCTTTCTGTGCCTTTGTCTTCCGCCCCCCCGATTGAAATAAGCTTTCCCTTTGGTACCATGTGGTGTTCGAAAATTAGAACGACAAAAGTAAAGTCCTCGGGGCGAAAAACATCCAATTTATTTTCACAAATCATTCAAGATACCCCATCGCAGCACCCCGAGCGGGCCAATTTCTTTTGGATTTTCTTTGTTTTTATTGAAAAAAACCGCATATTCGCCAAGAAGGCCAATGCCAATCCTGTGCACCAAAGAAGTTAAAACCACTAGGTGTACGCCCATGGAAAAAAGCCCAACCTTCGCTTAACCCAATCAAACCAAAACGAACGATGAAAATTCTTGATATCAAAGTCATGAAAGGCCCCAATTATTGGAGCATTCGCCGACACAAACTCATTCAAATGCGGCTGGACCTTGAAGACATGGAACAGCGGCCCACCAATACGATAGAAGGATTCAGAACACGCTTGGAAAAAATGTTTCCTTCCATGTATGGACATCGCTGCAGTGTGGGAGAGCCCGGTGGTTTTTTTCAACGTGTTGAAGAAGGTACATGGATGGGTCATGTGATCGAACATATCGCGCTGGAGTTGCAAACCTTAGCCGGCATGATGTGCGGATTTGGCCGTACCCGAGAAACCGGCAACCCCGGCGTTTACAACGTTGTATTCAGTTACATGGAGGAAAAGGCGGGACAATATGCTGCCCGAGCCTCCGTGCGCATTGCCGAAGCGTTGATTGCGGGCAATGATTACGATTTACAAGAAGACATTCAACGCCTGCGCGAAATCCGCGAAGACGAACGATTGGGTCCATCAACAGGATGCATAGTGGAAGAGGCTGCATCGCGCGGCATCCCTTACATCCGACTCAATCGCCACTCGCTGGTGCAATTGGGTTATGGCGTCAACCAGCGCCGCATACGTGCCACCATAGCGAGCACCACCGGCAGCATCGCCGTAGACATCGCATGCGACAAAGAAGAAACCAAGAACCTCTTGGGAGCTGCTGAAATACCCGTTCCCAAAGGCCGCATTGTGTATAGCGAGGAAGGCCTTAAAGATGCGATCGACAGCATTGGCTATCCCATCGTGACCAAACCCGTCGATGGCAATCACGGCAAAGGAGCCACCACCAACATCACCGATTGGGAAGGCGCAAGCATCGGATTGCATGCCGCCAAAAAATACTCTCGCGGTGTTATTGTGGAGAAATTCATCACCGGATTGGACCATCGCGTATTGATCATCAACTACAAATTTGTGGCTGCTGCCATTCGCAAGCCCGCTGCAGTAAAAGGAGACGGCACGAGCACCATCCAACAATTGATCGATCAAACCAATGCCGATCCGCGCAGAGGTTACGGCCATGAAAAAGTGTTGACCCAAATCAGCGTCGATGATTTTCTAATGGAAATGCTCAACCGGGAAGGCTTGACCTTGGACAGTGTTGTAGCAGAAGGACGAGAAGTGTTTTTGAAACCAACTGCCAATCTCAGCACTGGAGGCACAGCCACCGATGTTACCGATCTGGTGCATCCCGACAATGTGATCATGTGCGAGCGCATTGCACGCATCATTGGCCTTGACATTTGCGGTATTGACATCATGGCAGAATCCCTATCCACGCCCGTTAAGACCAATGGAGGCGCCATTCTTGAAGTCAATGCAGCACCTGGATTCCGTATGCACTTGGAACCTACCGAAGGCCTGCCCCGCAACGTAGCCGAGCCCGTCATTGATATGTTGTATCCTCCTGGCACATCGGCCCGCATTCCTATCATCGCGGTGAGCGGAACCAACGGCAAAACAACCACCACCCGTTTGATGGCCCACATCGTAAAAACCAAAGGGCACAAAGTGGGCTATACCACTACCGATGGTGTGTACATCCAAAATCAATTGATGATGCGCGGCGACTGCACAGGGCCAATCAGTGCTGAATTTGTTTTGAAAGATCCAACCGTAGATTTCGCGGTGCTAGAATGTGCACGTGGCGGAATTCTCCGTGCAGGCCTAGGATTCCATCGCTGCGACATCGCCATTGTGACCAATGTTGCGGAAGATCATTTGGGTTTGGGCGACATCAACACCTTGGACCAATTGGCGCGTGTAAAAGCCGTGGTGCCCGAAAGCGTGATGCCCGGTGGCTATGCGATTCTCAATGCCGACAACGAATACACCCGCAACATGGCCAAAGGATTGGAATGTAAAATCGCTTACTTCTCGTTGGACGAAAACAATCCACATCTTCAAGCCCACATCAAAGCCGGCGGATTGGCCGCGGTCTACGAAAATGGATTCGTGACCATCTGCAAAGGCACCTGGAAAATTCGCGTAGAAAAAGCGAGTGCCATTCCATTGACCTATGGAGGTAAAGCCACCTTCAACATTGCCAATATTCTTCCAACCGTCTTGGCGGCATTTGTTCGCGAATTCGATATTGAAACCATACGCATGGCTTTGCTCACCTTTATTCCATCGCCTATGCAGACTCCTGGGCGCATGAATATGTTCCACTTCAAAAACTTCACGGTGATGGTGGACTATGCCCACAACACCCATGGTTTTATGGCCATCAGTGATTTCTTGAGCAAGGTGGACGCAACACCAAAAATCGGCATCATAGCCGGTGTTGGCGATCGACGCGACGAAGACATCATCAACCTTGGGCGCGTGGCAGGCGGTATGTTTGATGAGATCATCATTCGACAAGATAAAAATTTGCGTGGGCGTACCGAACAGGCCATCATCGACCTGATGACACAAGGCATCAACGAGGTAAGCCAAGACAAAAAGATTGTCATTTTCCCCAAAGAGAAAGAAGCCATAGAGTACGCTATTCGCAATGCACCTGCCGGCGCGTTTGTAACCATTTGCAGCGACGTCGTGCCAGATGCATTGGAGCAAATCATGCAATTGAAAGAGGAGGAAGAGAATGTGAAAGTATAACCGTACGATCATTCGGTCAAACAAAAAACCCTCGCATCGCGAGGGTTTTTTTATACCTTATGGCTTTCGTATCACGATGCGATGACGCCAGGCATGCGTCTAAAACTTGACTTTAGGGGCTGAACGATGCTGCTCTTCTTCTGAGAAAAAGGTCTTTTCCTCCATCTTAAAATAACCCGCCAACAGATTGTTGGGAAAGATTACAATTGCGGTATTGAAACTCTCTACGGCCTGATTGTATTGCGCACGAGCACCCTGAATGTCGTTTTCCATTTGCTGCAATTGTCCTTGCAATTGATTGAATTGCGCGTCAGCTTTCAACTGTGGATATTGCTCCACCACGTGAGTCAATTGAATCAACGATCGGCTCAGTTGCGCATCGGCGTTCAACACCTCGTCGCGGCTTCCCGAACCAACGCTTTGATTGCGCCAACGTGTCACCTCCACCAAGGTTTCCTTTTCATGCCCCATATATCCCTTGACCGTCTCGACCAAGTTGGGAATCAGGTCGCCGCGTTGTTGCAGATAGGTTGCAATCTGACTCCATGCACCATCTACCCGAATTTTTTTGCGTTGCAGCCCGTTATAGGTAAGCACCATGTAAAATGCTGGCAGCGCAATCAGCAATATGAATATAAAGACGAAAATCATAATCCTTGTATTTCCCTCAAAGGTACGCCGAATTGTTCGGATTCGATCTCGCAACCCGTCATTGAACGATGGGCTAAGAAGGGTGTATCACCCACGTGTTGTAATTAACCCCTCGGTGCGCCATCTTTGCACCCAATCCATTACCATGAGAAAACTTATACTGCTTTTATTTCCGCTGGCACTTTGCCTCGCCAGCATTGGACAAGACTGCCATCGCGCCTACTGGGTAGATGGTTACGACGGCTCACAAGCCCAGGAATTTTTCATCGACATCGACCGCCACCCCGAAGGAGGCTTTGTTGTGCTGGGCAAACACTCCGCCGACGGTACCACCTTAGGCAACCAAAACACCAACCCAGGTGTAGCCAGTTACTATCTCGCACGCATGGACAGTGCTGGCAACTTCAGTCAGCTCACTTCGGTTTTGCCTCAAGGGGGTATTACAATCAAGCGCATAACTGTTATGCCTGATGGTAGCGTGGCGGCAGGCTGCACGGTGAGCAGCAATATCGCTTTGGGTAGCGAAACATTTCATTTGCACGGAGGCGCAAAACCCCTGTTGGTGAAATTCGATGCACAGTTCAACTACCTCTGGCACCGCGCTGCCGAAAACAGCAGCAACACCTCCGATGTGCGCGACATCAGTTGCGACAGCCAAGGCAACATTTATTGGGGAGGACTTTTCAGTGGAGACTATTTGTCGTTTGGAGGAGACTTTTATTTGCATCGAATCAGTGACGGTGGAGCATGGTTCAGTAAAGTCAACAGCCAAGGCCAGTTTCAATGGATACGAGGCATTGCTCCTGGTGTGAGCGCGGGATTGCAAACAGTAACCGTAGACAGCAACGACGATGTTTGGATTAGTGGTCAGGCCACCGTCAACGCCAATGGCCAACTCAAATTCAGCGACGAGGTCATTGCTCCCGGATATTTGAACAGCGGCTTCTGTGTGTACATCGGCAAATTTTCTCCCGATGGTCAATGTGTTTGGGGTAAAATCTCCTCCAGCACCAGCAGTTTTGGATCGGTTTACACTGCTGATGCTATGCGCGATGATCAAGGCAATATGTATATCTGTGGACAAATCATCGGCACGTATGAATGGAGCGGTATGCCCATGCTTGGAGGCGATGGCAGCGGTTATGTGATGAGTTTGGACACCGATGGCAATGGGCGATGGTTCAAAACCATGGGCGGGCAAGGTTCCTACGAGCAGGCCACCAACCTCGATGTCAGAGGAGATCGTGTAGCTGTGATTGGTGCATTGTCGAGCAATCAACCGTATGTCGGGAATTTCCCCGTGTATGCATTGGCATCCGGCACTTACAAAGCATTCAATGCTCAATTTTACACCAACGGAGAATTGGAGTTTTGTCGGATGAATCAAACCGACACGCAGAATTTTTTACAACACGATGTCGTCATTGATGAAGGCTACAATCAATTGGTATTTGGGTATTACAAAGGCACCAACATTGCTTGGTACCCCATTAATCTGACACACACGGGCACCAACCCCAAAAAATTTGTGGCCAAGTACGGCCCCTCCGCGCAGACCACATTTACCATCTCTGCAGGTCCCGATAAAACCACGACATGCGGAACCAATGTGCAACTCAATGGCAGCACCACACCATCCAATGGCGTTGGATTTGGCTGGTGGCCGGACATGGGTTTTTCAAGCAATTACTCCAAGACACCCATTGCCAACACTTCCGAACCGCGCAACTACATTTTTTATGGCCATTATCAAGGCTGTATCAAACGTGATACGGTGTTTGTGGCGCTTTCCAATTTCAATGGATTGAACATCGACGCGGGCAGCGATCAAACCATATGTGTGGGCGATACCGTGGCACTTGGCGCTGTATCTTCAGACCCTGCGGCCACCATTGTTTGGTCGCCCAGTTATCGACTCACCTCAAGCACGGCACTCAACACCAATAGCTTTACCAATACCTCACTCAACTACGTCGTGGAAGCTACGGTGGGCAATTGCAAGTCCCGAGATACGGTGTACGTTCACGTGCATCGCAAACCCGCTATCGTGCTTCCGTATCAGCAGTTTTATCAATCGTATCAGATGCACACCTGTATCGATCTGCCCATTTATGCCGATTTGGGGTCAAGCGAAAATACCTACAGCTTCAGTGATGAAAGTCACATCACTTGGCAGAACGATCATTCGGTCATCTTCAATACCGATGCATTTTATTACGGAGGCCAACTCGTCGCCGTAAGTCCCGAAGGCTGCGAAAACGAGCTCACCTTTACCGTACATGTGTACGATTATCAACCCGGCCCGCCGATTCTCAATCAGCCCAACGACACCATTTATCTGTGTCCAGCAAGCGGCTTTGTGTATGAAGAGGAGTTCATGATCAGTGCCGATATTCCCTATTTACCTGAGGAATTCAACTTCTCATGGTACGGCGGCTGGCAAGTAGACTCACTCGATGGTTTGGGTTGGCGTGATATTGAAATTTGGAATTACGGCCACTACGAGTTGTTTCCCAATTCCGTTGGAAACCCGACCTCAGCCTATTATGTTCCCTTGCGTTTTTGGAATGTAGAGCCCGAAATGGATGGATATCGTTACCGCGCATACATCAACGACATCTGCAGTCCACGGGTATATACCGATCAAATGGTGCTGCGCGTTGGCCCAGCATTCACTGACCAAACAAGTGCTTTAATTGTATGTGAAGGAGCTACGGACACCCTGTTTGTAGAGGCTGCCAACAACACAGGCGTTTACCAATGGCAAGTATGGAGAGACAGCGCTTGGACCGACCTCACTGCAGACGAAACCCATTTACAGATTCAAAACAACCAATTGATCGTGGTCAATGTAACGGCTGGAATGGACAGCCTTTTCCGCTGCCGCATCGAAGGTTGTAGCCCTGCCTTATTCACGTATTCAGACGAAATCGCACTCACGGTCCAACCCAATGATATCAGCGTATCTGGACCTTTTCAGAGCGAAGGGTGTTTGGGCGAGAACATTGCATTGCATGTGGAGGCCACGGGGGGTACATTTGATGTGCAATGGATGCGCGATGGAATAGCACTCACCGCCAACAGCGTCGGGCATGGCGGTATAAACAACGATACCCTATGGATCAATACAGCGCTATTCAATCCCATTGGACACGAATACAGTTGCCAATTGTTCAACACCCAATGCGGCCAAAACTTCAACACCGACATATGGAACGTGGATCTGGATATTCCCGTTTCCATCAACTGGGAGCTCAATGACAATAGCTTGTGCATCGATGATGATCTACTTTTTGTGGCCACTGCATCCCCTGAAGGAGGTGTGTACAACGGACCAGGGCTCAATGATCTTTTTCTCAATCCCGCTCAAGTGGGACCAGGTAGTTACGCGCTAACCTATACCTATACCGACGAAGGAACAGGTTGTATCTGCAGTGCCGAGCAGACGGTAACGGTGTGGGAACTACCAGCAATCCAAATGGCCTTTTCGCACTATCAGGCCTGCATCAACAGCACCAATAGCATTCAAGTATTCGCATCACCAGCCAATGGTACCATTTCCGCTCCCGGTTTAGATTTCGATATGGAGAGTTCCAGTTTCACTGTTCCATCTTCAGCGGGCACCTTCATCGTTGATTTCACCTACACCAGTGCGCAAGGCTGCACGAATTCCACCAACTCCACTTTCTATGCATTGGACACAACAACCATTTCATGGGAGGACGAACTGGGCGTTTTCTGCACGCAAGCCAATTCAGCCTTCATCCCGCTGCCATCACCAGCCGGAGGTGTTTTCTCGGGATTCGAAGTCCAAGAGAACAACCTCATCTTAAACTACGCGGAGGCAGGATCCTATGCCTTGAATTACACCATCAACGATGCGAATGGATGCAGCTCGACACGCACAGCCACCTTTGATGTTCAAGAAATTACTGTGCAATGGACCGATAGTTTATTGGCGGGCTGTATCAGCGGCGACCCTATTTTTTTGGGGAACCCCACCCCAGCAGGAGGATTTTTCGCCCATCCAGCGGTTACTGGACAATTTTTAGATCCCTCCGTTTCGGGTGTTGGATTCCATGCTGTAACCTATGTGTACATCGATCCCAATACGGGTTGCAGCGGATCGCAGACACAGTATATACAGGTCTATGATTTGCCCGTGGTGAGTCTCGCTGACCTGAACCCCAATTTTTGCCTTGGTAGTCCAAGCCTTCCGCTGACGGAGGGAAGTCCAAGTGGAGGTGTGTATTCCGGTGATGGGGTCTTAGAAAATACCCAAGGAGAATTCATGCTGGATCTCCCCAGCATGGAGGCCGGTTCGTACACCATGAACTATGCGTACACCAATCCTGGGGGCTGCAGCAGCAGTGCCGCCATTGCGTTCACCGTTCATCCAACACCAACCATAAATTGGGTCGATGAATTGGGCACATTTTGCGCAGAAAATACATCCGTGGTAATCCCAATGCCTACACCTAACGGAGGGAGTTTTTCCGACATCGAGGTGGATGGCAACAATCTACTTTTGAATAATCTCGCGGCCGGCACTTACGGTTTGACCTACACTGTGACCGACGCAAACGGATGCACATCAGCTCAAACAGGAGCTTTCAGTATCCAGGACATAGAAGTGCAATGGGTAGCGAGTTCGCTGGCGGGATGTATCATTGGTGAACCTATTCCTCTGGGCAATCCCACGCCCATTGGTGGAACATTCATCGGCGATGCGGTCACTGAAGGTGCGTTTTACCCGGCTTTGGCAGGCATCGGCTTCCACCCCGTAACCTACGTATATACCGATCCTATTACAGGCTGCACGGAGTCGTTGACGCAGGAAGTCCAGGTGTACGATCAGCCAGATGTTAGTTTTTCGACTTCGATGACCGATTTTTGTGAGGGCAGCACCAGTCTACCCCTTGAAGGAGGCAGTCCAAGTGGAGGAACGTATGCTGGCGATGGTGTTACCGCTATCAGTGAAGGTCAGTACATGTTGGAAACAGCCAATCTACCGAGTGATGAATACACCATTTCGTACACCTACACCGATAACGCCGGTTGCAGCAATACAGCCACGGTCAATTACACCATCCATTCCAATCCAACGATTGCATGGGCAGAAGATTTAGGCTCTTTTTGCACCAATTCCGATGAGGTTCAGGTGGCCCTACCAGCGCCCGCCGGCGGAGAGTTTAGTCCCGCACTTACCGAATCAGGTTTGCTCACCATCGCGGGTATGAGCAGCGGCACCTACGACCTCCAATATACCTATATCGATGCATTTGGGTGCATTGGCCAATCCTCAGCGGCCTATACCATCAACGATACCCTAGCCATTGGCTGGACGAGCTCATCCCCAGGGGAACCCAACAACGGTTTCTCATTCTGTGGTAATTTGACTCCCGACGCACAAGCCGATCTCACCGCGTATGCAACTCCTTTGGGAGGAGATTTCTACAACATGGACGATTACTTGGAGAACAATGTTTGGACCTGGGGCGATTTTTTTGAGCCTGGTTTTTATCCGATAACCTATACTGTTGATGATCCATTCACTGGATGCACATCTACGTCCATACAAGAGTTTGAGCTCATACTCTGTGGAGCAGTGACCGCTGTCCCCGAGTTATCAGCGCGTTGCTGGACCGATGGCCGCCAACACTTGTGGATTGAAAGTCCTGCCGCGGGGCGCTACGAATTGATTAACAATGCAGGTCAGATTGTATCCAGCGGACCGATGAACGCCGGGATGCAGGTCACTACACATTCGATTGCCGCGGGCTGGTATGTCGTTCGCCTATTTTCGGGTGAGCGGCAAATCAACCAAAAGATTGTGATAGGTCTTTGACCATACAGCGATAAGCGAGTTATTCCAAAACGGATGGACCCCAGCAAAGGTCAGACAATGAAACTTTGTTGGGGTCCATTTTTGGTTCAGACTTGCTAAATCTTGCGTTCCACCAAAGCCTATACCTCCTCTTTGAAGTATTCTACGATGGCCTTTTTGATCAGCAATTCCTGTTCTTCGGGAGTTAATGGCGGCAAATTTTGCACGCGTTCAAAATGCGGCCAACCTTCCTCATCGCGGCCCATAAATTTGTAATAGCCAAAGGGCAACAGAACCGTGCAAATACCGATGTGCATCAGGTCGATCTTTTGATCCTTTTTGTATTTGGCATAATCTTGCCCCAATTCTTGTAATCCTATCAACATCAAAAGGGCACCATATTCCAGGCGCTCTCCAAATTGTTTTGAGACCCTGTCAAGGGTTTCCTGCCACGCACGTTCGAAAATGTAATCCATGAATTAACAATAAAATAATACGGTTTTTGAAAAAAAAGACAACCTTCGCGGTCCTAATCGTCTAAAATTTGGTTTATCTTAGCGCTTGCCAAAATAAACCTAACGCATTACTAAATTGACCAATGAATAAAATTTTACCCCTGTTTTTGTTAGCAGGTCTATTATTGACTCATTATACATCACGGGCCGAGCTTCAAAAGCTAGAAACGGTTTACCTTGACGGCAAGCGCCAAGTGCTCGACAATGCTACTGGGGCAACGCATGCGCGCGATCTATACCTCAATACAGATAACAACACATATTTTGTGCAAGTCGTTTCGGTAAAACAAAACTCAGATACCTTGTACTGGGGCAATTACCATGATCGCCTATTGACCACTGAGCATGGTTTGTTCAAGTATTTCTATTTCAATGGTCGTCCCGAAAGCGAGGGTGAATTCAAGATGGGCACAAAAGTGGGTACTTGGAAACGATGGAATTTTGATGGTACTGAGCGCCCCGACCGCTTTTACTCCGACGAGAAATTTGTCAAAGGCGAGCGAACCACCAATGCCGCCAAATTCCCTGGCGGAATCGATTCGCTCCAGAATTACGTGAACACCAATTTGATATATCCTGCCGATGCGCGCAACCGAGGCATTGAGGGTACAGTGTACGTTTCATTTACCATCGATAAATTTGGCAATGTTC
>CANHSF010000062.1 GCA_947463065.1 Flavobacteriales bacterium
AAGGCATCACAGCATGTGCAGGTTTTTCCATACGCATTGAGCCATTACAGCGGCAAAACCTCTTTTCATTTGGTCAAAGATGAGCCGGCATATAGCGGCATCCAAAGGCGAACCTATAAAACACCCAATCCACAAGTGGACTTGATCGAGGTTGAGGTGCGTTGCATGGATGCCGTGCTGCAATCGCGATCACCCATTGATTTAATCAAAATTGATGTCGAGGGCGGCGAGTTGGATGTCATGCGCGGCGCGGCTTCTATACTTCAAAACGATCGCCCGGTGGTGATTTTTGAATGCGGCAAAGGGGCATCGGAATTCTACAACAGCACTCCGGAGTTGGTTTTTGATTTCTTGGACCACATGTCGTATGCTGTCTTTTTGCTCGACGCCTACCTCTCCGGTTCACCTGCATGTGATCGGGATCGCTTCATTGAGGTGTTTCATCAAGGAACGGATTATTATTTTATCGCTGCGCCGCGTTAAGCTCAGTCGAAAGAGCGACCATTGTAAAAACGGTTGCTTCGCTGTGGGGCATTAAGAGCCCAAGTGTTGGTTTCATGCCTTTGCACTTTCATCACAACAAGCGGTACTTCGTGCATCTTTTTTTTCTTCATCCAAGAGACGCAGTCATCTGTCGTTTTTTGAGTTTTCTCGCATAGTGATGTGACATCAACGAGATCAAACCGGTTGATGCGGCTTTGATGTTTAATGCTGTACCTGGCCTGTTGGGCCGCATATCTTTGTTGCGGTCGAAGAGCCATCGGTGAAAAAATCGATACGGATATAACACGGCGACAATTGCGTCGGTTCAATTTTTTGACCCCACCAATTGTAGTATTCGGAGAAAGCAATGGCAAGCTGAGGGCGATGATCGCTGATGCCAACGGTGAAACAATCAACAAAAGAAGGCGCGGGCTGGGACACATTGGCCAGGATGTGGGATTGTTGTTTGTAGACCAACAGCGCAATGTCTTGTTCGACGCTGGTGTAGTATCCCACCGCAAACAAATCTCCGTTGGGGTGGAATGCGATATCGTAGAATCCGCTGTTGAGGCTGCTTTGGAAGATGTGGGCGTCTTGATACCAACCGCCTTCATTGCGCCGATACAAAATCCCATCCGATTCGCCGCTGCCTGTGACGCGGGATGCTGTGGCGGTAAAATAATACCCGTCCAGTTCGGTCACCGAGAGATAGCTCTCGTCTTGTGAAAAGATTTCAATGCGTTCCCAATCGGTAGTTCCGTCGAGATGCAGTCGGCGCAGATAGCTGCTTTGCACGCCATTTTGCAGAGTATGTCCACAATGCACGATGAACTCATCATGTACAATGGTTTCTCTGAGTACCGCCGATAACGTATCGTTGCCGAAGGTGTTGAACTCGATCAATGCGCCGGTATCGTCGAGTATTTTGATCCAACAGGTGCAAGTATCTTCGGTGGTGCAGGTGTTGCCACTGATGAGTCGGGTTCCATCTTCCAATAGGTCTAGATCCACGATTTCGTCTTCTTCGTCGGTGATGTAGTTCCAGTATTGCAATGCAATCCCCTCGCTACTGATGCGAATGAGCAATGGATCGGTTGAGCCGTTGTCGCTGTTGATCGTGTGGCCCGTGATCCAATAATCGTTGGCGTTGCCTTTGATCAAGCGATTGGCAAAATTCCATTGGGCATCACCGTAGTTGTGTTGCCAAAGCAATTGCCCTTCGGCATCCACCTTCCAAAGCACAATGTCATAGCCGTTGTTGTCGCTGTCGCTGGTATTTCCCAAAATGAGAAATTCTTCTTCATCGGTTTCGACTACCGATATGGCCTGTTCCACACCATATCCGCCCAGGCTCGCTGACCAAATGCACTGCAGGTTGGTATCGGCACGAAGCAGGTACACATTGGCCGCTTGCTCGATATCGCTGGCGGTAGAGCCCAAAACCATAAGGTCTTGGTTGGCGCACACAATGATTTCACGGCCTTGATCCATCCCCAATCCACCAAAGGCAAAGTTTTGTGCAAGGGCATGCTGCGCAAGAATTGCAGTGATCAAAACAAGGGTAAGACGGATGGTGCGCATGACTTAAACGGTGGTTATGGCTTTGCGGATTCGGATCAATTGTTCGAGCATTTCTTCCAACAGATCGAGACGAAGCATGTTGGCTCCATCGCTTTTGGCAACTGCCGGATTGGGATGGGTCTCGATAAACAAACCGTCGGCACCAACAGCAATTGCGGCTTTGGCAATGGTGGCAATTTTATCGGGTCGGCCTCCTGTGACGCCTGCGGTTTGGTTGGGCTGTTGCAAACTGTGCGTGCAATCCATGATAACGGGGGCGTATTGTTGCATGGTGGGCAAACCGCGAAAATCGACCACCAAATCTTGATACCCGAAAGTTGTACCGCGCTCGGTAAGGAGCACGTTGGTGTTTCCTTTTTCCTGCACTTTTTGCACAGCAAACTGCATGCTTTCGGGCGAAAGGAACTGACCTTTTTTGATGTTGACGACCTTGCCCGTTTCGGCAGCAGCGTGCAACAAGTCGGTCTGGCGGCAGAGAAACGCAGGGATTTGCAATACATCGACAAATTCTGCGGCCATAGCAGCTTCATCCGCGGCGTGTATATCGGTGACGATGGGCAATTGAAAATGCGCACCCACCTTGGCTAAAATCGCCAATGCTTTTTCATCGCCGAGGCCCGAAAAACTATCGGAACGTGATCGGTTGGCTTTGCGATAACTGGCTTTGAATACATAAGGAATTTGCAAGCGATCGGTAATGGCTTTCACTTTTTCGGCCACCTCGAAGCACAGTTCTTCGCTCTCCACAACGCATGGCCCAGCGAGCAGATAGAAGTTGTTGGCTTGGGTATGTTGGAGTTTTGGAATGATCATGATTTAAAAATTTTTGCAATGGAAAATTGAATGTTTCTGCTTCGAGCGGAATTCAAAGTGAATCCACCGAGGTGAAAAGTTTGAACGGCGAAGTACCAACTTTTTTTGGGCATGTAATAACAACCGGCGCCGAAACCCCAGCGGCCAAATCCGCCATAGCTCACCGATTGGGTAAACAAGAAGTTGTCGAATATGCGCTGGCCCAGTCCAAAATGAACCCGGGGCAGAGCTGCCGTAGAGGGCATGATTTGAAGACCGAACTCATAATAACTGGATTCATTCAGATGGTGCAGGTACCTGAATTGAATGCGAGCAGGCAATGGTTTGATTTCGCGCCCCTTGCCGCGGGAGTATTTCAAGCTATCTTCAAAATTGGGCAGTGCAATGGAGTCTAAGCTTTGGCTGATGTAGGGCCGGGTATCGATGCCTGTCCACATGTTGGAGCCATTGAGCCTGAAGGTTTGTGTGTTTTTGTTCCAAACCACAAATCCAATATCGTGCAGCGCGATGCTGATGATGCCTTTGTTGTTGGGCATACGCAAATGATAGTTGATGTCGGTAGCCAATCCGAGTCCCGCGCCATTGGCGATGCCGCTGACGGCGGTGTCGCTGCGATGATAGGTACCGTTGTAGGCCACGTCGATGGTGTCGCCCCAAGCGTTGGTAAGTAAGGATGCCGAATACAAGCTCAAGTCAGCCATGCGTTGGCCCACTACCAATCCAATGGAAATGCTGTTCCAATTTTTTTTGTTGAATAGACCAACACTGAATTTTTGATAGGCTTGCATCTGCGCGCGGATAGGGCCCAGCGCGAGGCTATCGCTTTGTTGGTTGCCTTGGTATATGAGGGTAAATAAGTCTTTGGGAAAATAAGCGCTGGCCATGTAGGTGGTTTGCAATGCAGCTTGCAAGCCCCAATGTGGGCGATTGAACAGGGTATCTTTGAAGTTGTAAAAACACAATTCAGAGGCAGAGTACCCGCCGATGCGATTGACCGATTTCATGCGGTCGGATTGACGTTGGATTTGGTCTTTTTCGAGCGTACCGCCGAATACACTTTCGTTGATGAATTCCAAATCAATGCTGTTGCTGCCCATCGCATTGTCGGAACGCAGCATGGCCATGCTGGCCCACGGCTTGATGCTGTCTTGCATGAGCCACAGGGCATCGGTTTGCGCGAAGCCAATCCCATCAAGGAGCAAAGCGCTTACCACCAGCACAAACGCACAGAAGCGCTTGGTGCATTCGGATGTGCCCTTATGTGCAAAAAGTCTATTCATATTCCAATTGAACGTCGCCTTCTCCGATGAGGAGATAGTCAACACGTTGCTGAGCAGTAATGGTTTGGTAATTGGGATAGTTTTCGGTGGCTATGGCAATGCGCAGGATGATGTATGCGCCGCTGCGTGCGAGAGCCAATAGCTCCGGGGTGATGGCGATGGGAACGATGGACCTCGAGGGCGTATTGGCCCCACTATAAGAGGCAGTCAGTAGATTGCCATCGACAAGATCAATGATGGTTTCCTCGTTTTTTAGTTGAGCGGTGAGGTATACATCGCAGGGGAAGTAATTGTCAAGTACCAATTTGATTTCGCCCTTGGCGATGAGATCGATGGCGGCATTGGTCAGTGTTATCGTATCGGTGAATGCAATGGATTCGGTGGCGAGTTGCAGCGGAATGTCCAGTTTGGCCTTGGCTTCAACCGTTTGATCGGTGTAAATAAAATCGTTGTTGAGTCCGATGTTGCCCAGCGTGTTGATCTGCATGTCGCCTTGAATATGAAGTTGATCGGGCAGCAGGCCGACAAAGTTCACCAGATTCGAATTGCCAGTATGCAAGAAAAAGGATT
Organism: Flavobacteriales bacterium; assembly: GCA_947463065.1. GTDB lineage: Bacteria > Bacteroidota > Bacteroidia > Flavobacteriales_D > Sanyastnellaceae > CANHSF01. The sequence goes on from CANHSF010000062.1 coordinate 4,728, forward strand.
GTGCAGTAGGAGTGATGGCGCCAGCATTGTCTTGCGCCCGCGTAAAGAATTGCCAGTCGTAGAGCGGAGTATACTCCAATGGAATGGTGGTTTCGTTTTGTATGCCCGAAAGTTCGTTGAGTTTGAGTTGGAAATCAACCCCGACATAGTTGCGGATGGAAAGAGCGAGCGTAGCTTCATCCAAAAGCAATTCACCATCGGGCATATCGATGTCTTGTCCGAAGGCAATGGTTTCGTCGATGGTGTATTGATGTTGCCCGAAGTAACCGCGTCCGTATTGCACGGTAGCGTCCGAAAACGAAAGGTCGATGGTGACACTGTCGTTGCCATACACTTGCGCAGGCGATGCCGCATTATCGGCGACTTGAATGGTGAGCAAGCTTTCCAATAAGTTGTACCCTGTGCCAGAGGTTCCTGTGAGGTCGATGTGGTAATTGCTGAGATCGATGGAGCCCGATGCAGTGGCAGGAGAAAAGTCATTGGTGGTTGCGGCGGTTGTGGCTTGAAGAACAGCAGGACTGCCGTTGAGCGTCACGCCGGGCAATGTGCAGGTGCAGGTGAGTTCGCCATTGACATAACTCACAAACGAATAGTGCAACGTTCCTCCGCGCATCACCACTTCTTTGAGCAAAGCACCCTGCGTTTGGAGCACATTGTTTTGGCTTTGGTTGTAGAGTTCAGTGCCGGCAGCAATGTTGAACGGGCCGCCAGTAAAAGGCAGCACCAAGCTGCGTTGAATGGTGGTGTCGGGAATTTCCACCAACGAATCGATATTGAAGTCGGTGAGATTTTGCTCGATGTAAAAGTGCCAAACATCGTTGTTGTCGACGTAGAAATATGTGGATGGCAGCACATCATCAAGTCCGAGACTTCCATGGGCAATCGCGGCTTTTATGGATGGTGTCCAAACGGTAGGTTCATCGCGGCGGCAGGAGACGGCCATAACCGCGATGCACATCACTGCTATGTAGAAGCTTGATCTCATGCGCTCATTACAGTTGTGGAATGCGAAGACCCTGATTTGCGTTGCGATACGATGATTTTGAAACTAACGAGAAGCAAGGACAGCATCAAAGGAAGAGTAGCTACGTGCAATTTTTGAGGCAAAATTACAAATGCGATGAGAGTGCACACGATCAATCCTGCACAGAATTGCACCCATTTGATGGATCGGGTGGTGTGATTTTTTTTGAACGCAATCCATAACCACAGCGGGTGGGCCCACAGGATGTTGAGGTTGTTGACCGTGGCGTGGTGGTCTGTGACGAACCATAAGAAGCACACCAAAACGCCCACCAATCCGATTGCCGCAACAAAAACACGATCCCAGACACGCACTTGGTAGCGTTGGGTGGGTCGAATGGAAAACGAGGCCAGAAGCAAGAATGCCGCCGTGAAAACCCAGAAGGGAGTAAATAGGCGAGGCTTTTGAAATTTGTTTTCGTTGATCAATAACTCTTCGGTGCGGGCCACAACAGGTCGATCAAATTGATGCGCGTAGTGAAACTCGAGTTTGAGGGAGTCGGGCAAAAACATGGCTTGCGTTGGCCAAACGCGGCGGTCGCAGGGCAATCCCAAGGCAACGTCTATGCCGAAGTCGCTCCACGGTTGGTATTGCAGATACCGATCGATGGCATCGCGAAAAGAATAAGCATCGGGATACGTGTATGTGAATGCGATGGGCTGATCATTCAATAGCGATGCACGTTGACTGGGGTCTCCCGAATTGGGGAAGGCATCATGCAGCAGCGCGGAGTAGTCCAGATCAGGCGCGGAGTATAGCGAGTCGGCAATGGGATGTTGCTGGGCCAATCGACACGCCAAAAGAATGATGTCGCGCACACGTGTCGAGCAATTGTCGTAGAAAAAATCGTAGCGATAAGTTTGGTTTTCGGGTTGGTAATTGGACTGCAAAAGCTCCCACAGGTGCAATTTTTGCGCGTGATCGAGCAGCAAAACTTGTTCTTCGATTCCACGCCATTCGTCGATGTATGATTTTTGGAAGTCTCCAAATCGACTCACACTCAGTTGATAGTCCAATTTGCCCATTGCAAACTTGACATAAAAATTGTCGCTGTAATCGAAGGTGCCGTAGTTGAATACCAAATCAATGAAGCGCCCGTTTTGTTGATCCGAGACACGAATGGCGGTGTGTCCAAACAACGAGTACAAATCAGCTCCGGGGCTGCAGGTGAGAATCGAGAAAGTGGTTTTGTCCGTGATCTTTATCTGCGCGCGGTTCGCTGTAGTCACCAGCACAAAGCAGATGAACACTAGCGTGCGTAATGGTAGTATTGGTTTTTTGGTCATAGTTCAAATTCTCCATCGAAGACCCAATGGGCAGGGCCGATTAAGTGTACTTCTTCAAATGCTCCGACGTCCACTGTCCGAAAACTGACCTTGAGGGTGCCTCCACGCGTTTGGACGGTGACTTCGTTGAGTTCGGGGTGCAAGTATCCGTAGCTGAGAGCAGCGGCGGTGACGCCTGTTCCGCAGCTCAAGGTTTCGTCTTCTACACCCCGCTCGTAGGTCCGCATTTTGATGCCGCCCTCAATTTCTTCGACGTAATTGACGTTGATGCCTTGCTCTTCAAAACGTTTGGAATAGCGCACGGTGTGTGCAGTAGGGATGAGAGCCATTTGGTCAATGGACTGCGCGTATTCGATGTAATGCGGCGATCCGGTATGGATGACAAAATGCCCATTTTCGTGTTCAATGCCCAATACGTTTTTCATCTGGATGCGCACGACCTGTTCATCGGAATCAAAATCGTGTTTGGTGTCGATGGCTTTGAATTCACCCGATTTTCCGACGATGCCCAGGCGTTGGGCAAAGCGAACAGCGCAGCGGCTGCCATTTCCACAAAAACTTTGAGATCCATCGGGGTTGTAAAAATTCATGTAGAAATTCGAAAATCCGGTTTCTTCAATCAATACGATGCCATCGGCGCCGATTCCGAATTTTCGATCGCACAGGGCGACAATTTTTTCTTTTTCCAAGGTCACCTTTCCCGATCGGTTGTCGATCATAATAAAGTCGTTTCCCGTGCCTTGGTATTTGCTGAAAGGGATTCTCATAATCGATCGCTAAAGTACGCCATTTGGCTGGTCCAACATCATTCGGGTGCAACTAAAAGCGCCCTGGGCGCCTTCCGTTTCCAAATCGTGGTCAACTCGGTGGAGATTCGACTTAAGGCGTTCATTGTGAATCCCTTTTTTGTTTGGAGCAACGGACACGGCCTTTGGCGAGAGCGCATTGCAATGAAACGGGAAAAGCCGCGGATTTGAACTAACTTGCGCACCGTTTATCGAAAAGAAAAAAGACCGCAACGACATGGAAAAGCTGACCAATGGCGCCGACACGAATTTGACAAGTGATCGACTGCTCAACGCCTATGAATTGATGGCCACGGCCCGTCATATGTCGGATCTCTACGAGGAGAACGCCAAGGTGACTGCTAAATATGTGCATGCCACCTCGCGCGGCCATGAGGCATGTCAGTTGGCTTTGGGCATGCAATTGGAGCCGCGCGATTACTTGAGTGCGTATTATCGCGACGACAGTATTTTGTTGGGCATCGGCATGGAGCCCTACGAACTCATGTTGCAGTTGATGGCCAAGCGCGACGATCCTTTTTCAGGCGGACGTACGTATTATTCGCACCCCTCTCTTCGACGCGATGATATGCCCAAAATTCCCCATCAAAGTTCAGCTACCGGAATGCAAGCCATACCCACCACGGGAGTAGCCATGGGTTTGCAATACAAGGAGCGCCGCGGATTGATGCAGGACCATGAGCAAGGCGGAATCGTGGTGTGCAGCATCGGCGATGCAGCCATGACCGAAGGCGAAGTATCGGAAGCCTTGCACATGGCTACACTGAAGCAATTGCCCATTATGTTTTTTGTGCAAGACAACGAATGGGACATCAGCGCTCATGCTTCTGAAATTCGATTTGGCGATGCGGCCACGTATTCGCGCGCGTTCCCAGGTTTGAAATTGAAGTCCTTGGACGGTACGGATTTTATACAATGCTACAATACCATCCGAGAGGTGATAGAGGATATGCGCACCAAGCGTCGTCCGTGGTTGATCCATTGCAAAGTGCCATTGCTGGGACACCACACCAGTGGAGTGCGCAAGGAGTGGTACCGCGACGATTTGGAAGCGGCACAGCGACGCGATCCAATGCCACGATTCATCAAGGATCTGAAGGCATTTGGTTTTGGCGAAAACGATTTGGAGCAGATTTCACAAAAATCGCGTCAAGCGGTGGAGGATGCCTATGCCCGAGCACTCGCTGCGGCTGATCCCACAGCAGATGACTTGTTGCATCACATGATGGCACCAACTCCGGTGACGCAAGAACAGGGCGAGCGCAGCCCCTCCGGCAAGGAAGCGACCGTGATGGTGGACAGCGCATTGTTTGCCATGCAAGAAATATTGGCCAAGCACCCGGAGGCACTTCTGTACGGGCAGGACGTGGGCAAGCGTTTGGGTGGGGTTTTTCGGGAGGCCGCTACCTTGGCCGAAAAGTTTGGTGACGAACGCGTGTTCAACACACCAATCCAAGAAGCATTTATCATAGGCAGTACCGTTGGAATGAGCGCAGTGGGCCTGAAGCCGATTGTTGAAGTGCAGTTTGCCGATTACATTTGGCCGGGACTGAATCAATTGTTCACAGAAGTGAGCAGGAGTTATTACCTCAGCAATGGCAAATGGCCTGTGTCGTGCGTCATTCGCGTTCCGATTGGAGCATACGGCAGTGGAGGTCCTTACCATAGCAGCAGCGTCGAGAGTATTTTGTGCAATATCAAAGGCATCAAAGTCGCCTATCCCAGCACGGGAGCCGACTTGAAAGGACTGTTGAAATCGGCCTACTACGATCCCAATCCGGTGGTCATGTTGGAGCACAAAGGATTGTATTGGAGCAAGGTCAAGGGCACCGAAGATGCGCGCACCATAGAGCCTTCTGAGGACTATGTGATTCCATTTGGATCTGCACGCACGGTCTTGGCCAGTACTTCAGAGAAATCAGTAGCGGTGATTACCTATGGCATGGGAGTGTATTGGGCCAAGTCTGCAGCTGCGCAGTTTCCAGGACAGGTGGAGATTCTGGATCTGCGAACACTTTCTCCCGTGGATGAGTCAGCGATTCAGCAAGCGGTTAAAAAATGCGGGCGTTGTCTTGTGCTCACCGAAGAAGCGGTTGAAAACAGCTTTGCACGCAACATTGCAGGATTTATTTCCGAGACGTGTTTTGAATACCTGGATGCACCGGTGCGTACGTACGGATCGGTAAGTACACCAGCCATTCCACTCAACAGTGCGCTAGAGGCAGCACTTTTGCCGAATGCCGACAAAGTAGCGGATCAATTGTCCCAACTGTTGAGTTATTAATATTCTAGGCGCCATGCGCAGGTCTTTGTTGGGGTCAATGGAATTCCATTTTGAAAAAGCCCGTTTTTGTGCTTATACTTGCTGAGCATGACCGCACAAAACTACACCAAAGGCCTTCATCTTCTTGTTGATCTGGAGCAGTGTAAACGCAACTGTGAACAGATGGAAGCCTTTCGCTCCATGATTTTGACAGCGGTAGAGGCACATGGCCTGCATGTGTTGGGAAGTGTGTTTCATGCCTTCGACAACGGCGCATTCACTGCAGTGGTGTGTTTGACAGAGAGCCATTTGTCGGTGCATACGTGGCCGGAATTTGGCCGAGTGACCTTCGATGTCTTTTTATCCAATTATCTTCAGGTCAACGATGCCAAGGGTCAACATCTTGCCGAGACCATTGCGGAATTTTTTCAAGGAGAGATCACTATGCGCAAGGAGGTACAACGATGAAGGAATTTGTTACCCATGAGCGTTACACCTGCGATTGCGGCGAAGGATTTTTTTTTCAATCGATGAGGTCCAATGTGCATGCATGTGTGGCATGCGGTACATTGCACCATCGGCATGCACCACTGCAACAGGCAACACGCGGTTTTGGCCCGACAGAGCCGGATACCGCCCATCCCATTGCATCCATTTGTATAGTAGATCAAGTGGAATACGAGGTGATCGGTTATGCACTGGGAATCACATCGGATTGGAAATTTTGGTGGTACACGCTCAAACGCAAGGACAACGATGAATTGTATGTGATGTTGGAATTGCCTTGGGGCGTTTATGTTTTTCAATGGAGTTTGGTTCCTGCTGAGTTGCTGAAAATCGGGAAAATTGAACTTGACGAGTTGGTCAATGTCGAGGACAAGCAGTTTCGGGCGAAGGCCATTTTTGGCGTCACGCAAGCAGTGATGCGCGGTGAATTGATTTGGCCCGAACAGGAGCGATCCAGTAGCTGGGTGTTGTTGGGTTATGGTGCGGGGTATGCCGGTTTATTGATGGATATCGGTAACGGAAAGGTCGTGACCCTTGTTGATCCCGTTGTTCAGGATATCCAATGGAAGACACCTATCGAGCGCTCGGCTCATTCGCTGCAGTGCCCCAATTGCAATAATTCGGTTGCGCTAGTCGGTGGTGCATTGACGATGCGATACGGATGCGTGCATTGCCACAGCACATTTGATTTATCGGAGGGTGCCATGCGCAAATTGGGGGAATGGGAAAGCCCCTTGCGGCCCATCCTTCGTATAGGCGGCACTGCGCAATTGATGGGCGCTTCGTATGCAGTGTTGGGATTGGTGGTGCGTGAAATTCCAGCGTTCAATGTGAATTGGAAGGAGTACCAGTTGATCTCTCCCCAGGGGCACCATTGTGTTTTGGTGGAGATGAACGGCCATTGGACATTGTGCATTGGCGACAGCAACATTGCACATGTCAATATTGATCATCGGTTGCACCACGACATTGTTTTGGGAGATACCCCGCATACTTTGTTCTCGCGCGATTTTGTTGATATAAAATATACAGAAGGCGAGTCGTTGTTTCTATGGGCTGAAAACATTCTTTATGTGGACTATATCGCACCACCGGAGGGCGTCACCTTCGAGCGACACGAGACTTACCGGTTGGATTACCACAATGCATATGTTGAGGTTCGCGACATCAAGCGTCAAGTGGAGTTGGCAAGACCCATACCCCCGACGTATGGAGTTGGAATTTTGTCAGAGCCTGTATTGAAAAACCAAGGCAAGAGTTTTCGCTATTTGGCCATGATTGTGTTGGTTTTGGCTATTGCAGAAATGATTTGGGACAAAACCACATGCAGTCGCGATCTTGTGCAGTCGGTTGCCATTTATCCGCGTTTGATAGGATCGAATCCTACGGCCGAAGCAGGAGAGTGGGGCGTTGTTGGAGCGGATAGTAGCATTGCGATTACCCGTTCATTCGATCTGGATGAGCAGTGCAACTTGGAATGTTTATTGCGCGCACCTTTGGTCAACTCTTATGCGACTGTGGAAGTTGCGCTGATCAATGAAACAACGGGATACACCGAGGTTTTTTATGAAGATCTGGAGTACTATTTTGGGGTGGACGAAGGCGTGGAATGGGTAGAAGGATCCACGGAGAAGAACTTTTTTATTTCATCGGTTGCGCCGGGCAGGTACCACATGGAGATCACAGCAGAAATCTCTGGCTGGGCCGTCGATCCCATGTATTGCAATGTATATAAAGACGCCGTGATCAAGAGCAACAACGTATTGTTGATCGTGGTTTTGGTGGCCATGTTTGGCTCGGTGTTGCTGATACATGTGGGCAGAGAAAAGAGACGATTTAGAAACAGTGAATATGGACCATATCAAACATAGCTTATGCTTAAAGGAAGATTTTCGAAAATAATATTGGCGCTTGCTGTGGCCATTTTGGTGGGTAAAGCAGCAGCGGATGTGATGGGCTATCGCATATTGGATATCGTGAGTAACAACCGCGACAAAGAGAGCGGCGCTTCCTATGGAGCATCGCACAAATAGGCAACGCCGAACAGGGAAGTGAGATCATTGCTCGGCGCACGGCATTCGATCGTGAATTGCGGGTGGAATAAGAGCCGAAAAAAGAAAAACATTAGCATACATAAACATAAAACACAATGAATACATCGGAAGGGTTTTTACATCAACACATTTGGTCAGTGGTTGGCACATCTGTGGTCTTTGCTTTGGTGGGTATTTTGGTTTTGGTATTGACGTTTTGGATTGTAGAGAAATTGACCCCGGAAAACCTGTGGAAAGAGATCGTGGAAAAACAAAACAAAGCCTTAGCCATCATGGCTGCAGGTTTTATGTTGGCCATGGCTTGGATTATAGCAGCGGCAATGCATGGATAAGACCGGTTTGTTTAAGCAGCAACGCCAGACCAAAGCACAGCAATGGCTGTTGTTGATCTCCGTTTTTGTGGTGGCTACCTGTGGACTCATCTACGAATTGGTGGCGGGTACATTGGCCAGTTATCTTTTGGGCGATAGCGTCTTGCAGTTTTCGACAATCATCGGAACATACTTGTTTGCTATGGGCATCGGTTCGTTTTTGAGTCGATTCGTTACCGCGCACATGTTGGAGTTGTTTGTGCGGGTCGAAATTTTGGTTGGGGTCATAGGCGGCACCAGTGCCCTATTGCTGTTCTGTCTTTTTCCTTGGATCGAACATTTTCGAATTGTTTTGTACGCCATTGTTTTATTGACGGGTATTTTGGTGGGACTTGAAATTCCACTGTTGATGCGCATACTCAAAGATGAATTGGAGTTCAACGATCTGGTGTCCCGCATTTTTACATTCGACTATATCGGAGCATTATTGGCTTCGTTGGTTTTTCCATTGGTCTTGATTCCCTATTTGGGATTGGTAAAGACGTCACTTTTTTTTGGGATGTTCAATGTGTTTGTCGCTTTGCTGGTCACCCACAAAATGCGGAATTCCATTGAGGGATACCGAAACCACATCGCTTGGGGCATCGCGGCTATGCTGGTGCTATTGGTGTTATTCGAGTTTTCAAAACGAATTGAGGCCAATGCGGAAGCAGCTCAGATCAATGGTAAAATCATATACTCGGGAGGAAGTTCGTATCAGAAGATCATTTTGGCACAAGATCAAAATAGCATGCGCTTGTATCTCAACGGCAATTTGCAATTCAGCAGTTACGACGAATACCGGTACCATGAGGCTTTGGTGCACCCCATGTTTTGTCAATTGCCACGGATGGATTCGGTATTGATTCTTGGAGGTGGCGATGGATTGGCATTGCGCGAAGTGTTGAAATACGATATTCAGCATGCTACCTTGGTGGATTTGGATCCCGCCATCACCAAACTTTTTTGCACCCAACCGGATTTGGTCAAACTGAACGAACGTTCGCTTTTGGATCCACGGGTGGAAGTGATCAATGCCGATGCGTTTGTTTGGCTGCGGCAAAATCAACGGAGGTACCATGCCATAATCGTTGATTTTCCCGACCCCAACAATTACGCTTTGGGCAAGCTGTATAGCACTTTGTTTTATGCCGAATTGCAGCAGCATCTTGCACCCGAGGCCAAGGCTGTAGTGCAGAGCACATCGCCCTTTTATGCCCGGCAGTCGTTTTGGTGCATTGCCCATACCATGGCCTCTACCGGATTGGCTGTGTTGCCCTACCATTGCTATGTGCCCTCTTTCGGAGAGTGGGGTTTTGTGATGATGGGCGCAAATGTGCACATTCCAACTTCGCTCAATAATCGCCTGACATATCGATTTTTAGATGCGTCCAATATGCAGCAGATGTTCAATTTTCCATTGGATATGGCTGAGGTTTCAACAGAAGTC
>CANHSF010000063.1 GCA_947463065.1 Flavobacteriales bacterium
CATTGAAAGTACAGTTTGCGCTATTTCCACTTGCGTCTGTTACAGTCAATGTTACAACGGTTGTGCCTACGCCCGATACTGCTGTGCCTGCTGCTGGCGATTGGGTTACGGTCAATGATCCTGCTGCTGTGCAATTGTCTGCAACTGTTGCCAATGAACGGTAATCCGCCAATACGCCTGCACATGTTGCATTCAAGGTCAATGTTTGTGCGCTTGGACAAGTGATCGTCGGAACTGTTGTATCCACGCGATTCACATTGAATGTGCAGTTGGCGCTATTGCCACTCGCATCGGTCACTGTCAATGTCACCACTGTTGGGCCTACGCCAGATACTGCCGTTCCAGCGGCTGGTGATTGTGTTACGGTCAATGAGCCTGCTGCCGTGCAGTTGTCTGCAACTGTTGCCAATGAACGGTAATCGGCCAAAACACCTGCACACGTTGCATTCAAGGTCAATGTTTGTGCACTTGGACAAGTGATTGTTGGAACTGTCGTGTCAACGCGATTCACATTGAATGTGCAGTTGGTACTGTTGCCAGCGGCATCCGTTGCGGTCAACGTGACCACCGTTGTGCCAATACCTGATACTGCGGTGCCTGCTGCAGGTGACTGCATAATGACAATACTTCCTGAGGGCGTGCAATTATCGGATCGTGTGGCCAGTGAGCGGTAGTCTCCAAGTGTTGCTGTGCATGATGCATTGAGCGAAAGTGTTTGTGCTGCTGGACAGTTTATCGCGGGTGGTGTGTTGTCTACTCGTGTTACTGTGAAAGTACAAGTTTGACTTAACCCTGCATTGTCAGTGGCCGTGAGTGTAATGGTGGTTGATCCAGTTCCGTTGAGAATTGTACCTGGCGCAGGCGATTGGGATATGCTGATGCTTGCCGCTGGCGTGCAGTTGTCTGAGATGACTGCAAGGTTTCTTAGGTCGGGCAAAGCAACCGAACAGTTGGCGCTAAGAGGTATTACTTGATTTATCGGACAGGTTATCTGTGGAGGAGTATTATCGATAACATTGACATTAAAGCTACACGTATTGGTAAGACCATATTGGTCTGAGATCGTGTAGGTTTGTGTTGTGCTTCCCAAGGGCAATTGCCCACCGACAGGAACACCGCTGGTCAATGTCGTTGTGGGGCACTCAAATTCTACCACAAAACGGTAAGTATCTTCTTTGACTTCATCATCCCACTCACCCGGATTTTCATGATTGATGAGCACATAGTCTTGACTGCCTCCAAAGTTGTTTGGCTCGCCAGCGTTCCAGTTCGTATATAGAAGGGGTTCACCATTGGTCCACCGAAATGTACCATCTGTTATTTCATCGGAATATCCAATCCAATGTTTTATATTATTTGTATTGGCGGTAATAAAAGTGTTTTCAGCCGCTGACGAAATGGTCACCAAATGACCACCAAGGGTATAAGCTAATGAATCGGCATTTTCCCATGTGCGTGAAAAATTGCTTCTGAAGTATTGGTGGTTGTTGAATATTCCGATATACGTATATCCTGAAATGGACGTCAATGATGTACACGCACCGCAAGCAGGAATACCGGTTGGTGGTGCAATGCTATTTGTCGCTGTGCAGCCCGCGTTGGCATTGAGTAGTTGATTGGTGGGGCAATTTTGTATTTGTGGGGGCGTGAGTGGAATGGGAACGATGGTTATCCAAGTTGTGGTTGAATTACCACTTATGTCGGTGGCCGTTACCGAGAAGTGAAAAGGATTGGGACTAGTAATTAAAATTCCAGGCGCGGGATTTTGAACAACATTGAGTTGTGCTGTTGGTGTGCAGTTGTCGGTCGGATTGAACAGGCCTCTGAAATCGGCAAGTTCTGCATTGCAATTCGAGTCAATGTAAATGTTTTGATTACCAGGATTAGTAAGATTGGGACGAGTAGTATCGGATACTGTAACTTGAAATGTGCATATGACAACACTGTTGCGTCTGATGGTAACGGTATGGGCACCTATAGGTAAGGTAGTTCCTGCAATGGGTGTCTGGGTAATGGTACCGCCTGTGCATGGTGAAGTTGTAATATAATTGGAGATATAGTCTGGCAAGCTAATGCTGCAATTGTTGCTTGAAAGTGGAATGGTTGCGTTTGTAGGGCAAACAAAAGCTGGCGGAATGCAACACGCAGATGATGTGATGGCAGCATTTGCGTAGTTGACAATAAAACCATCGTAACTGGAATTGGAGGTGTTTTGACCAGTAATCAAATCCCCATTTGACTTACCAACCATAAAGAGTTTGTTCAAACGTTCCTTGCAAAGACCCAAACTTGTTTCTGTGGCGCTCGTTGCATTGATAAAGGTGCTAGTCTGATAGTTTAAATTAAAATTAAACGACAAAAGGAAAGCAGCGCCGGAGGTAAACGTTGCCAATGTTGTTGTTCCAACGTTTATTCCATTTCGACAAATGCCCGTTAAATATAAATTACCTAGGCCATCGGTGGTCATGTCATAAATGAATTCACCGTCTTCGCCTGCACTCGAGAGGACGCGAAAGGCTTCGGGTGCACCCGTGAATCTGTTGTATCTAGCTATAAAAATATCGTTATTGCCAGTGGTGTATTTGAAGCCTGGATTCGGACCAAGCCACCACAACCATGTTTGTGCAATTCCACCGAGGAAAACACCGTTACAATCGGCCGCGATAGATGCCGTTTTTGCATTTCCTGTATCGTGCACTTGACTTTGCAACCAATTGAGTTTTCCGTTGGGTGACAAAGCTCCGTATACATAATCGGGCTCAAAGTCAATGCTCGTTACAATTTGGGTTGTATTGGTTGCCGTCGTATTGGTTGCGTAATCAAAATTGAAGTCAAATCCTTGAAAGAGTCCAGCGAAATAAACAGTGTCTTTGTAAGAGGTGATATCCCAGCGGGCTTCATCTAAAGCATTTGATGTGTTGAAGTCGTTTTCAGAAGAACCACCTGCTATAATCCACTCATTGGAGCCAGTATGGCTGTATTTGGCAATAAACATATCGGTATCATCGTTGATCGAGCTCACGTTGATGCCTTGCAAACTTTCGTTGTTATTTTCGGTAAAGTGGCCTATAGCTACCACACCTGTGGATGTATTGGTAATGCTGTGAAAGGCGTCGTCTCCAGATCCGCCTTCGTTTTTGGTCCAGCGCAAGTTGCCGTTGGGGTCGTAAGAACAGATAAAGGCCTGAGCGGTGCTGTTACCACCACCATCGTCGTTAAAATTTTGTGGATTGGTATTGTTTAAATTTCGAAATGTCAGATTTGCTTGGTAAGAACCCACAACGTATACATTTCCTGTGACATCTACGCATATGCCCGTTGCAATATCATCCTTTGAGCCACCAATGGTTAATGCCCAAAAGACAGATCCATTGTTCCCAAATTTTACGAGCAGAATGTCGCGATCCCCGTAGTCGTTGAGATTGCTTGAGTTGGCGGGGATCGTTAGCCCCAAATCATTGCCATTGTCGGCAATCCCTTTGGCGTATCCAGCCATATACCCAAAGTTGTTGATGGTGTCATACACCACGCAGGTGATGGCATCATCGTCCTCAAAGTCACTTTGTGCGCCCCAAATTTGATTGAGGGATTGAGCGGTACTTAGGTTGGCGAGTCCCACGCAGGCACAAATAAGAATAGAACAGATAACTGTTTTGAATATAGGGTGTGGCACAGTCTTACAAAAGGGTTGGTACTTTTGTACGGAGCGATTGTGGTTTGGTTTCAAGCGGGCGCTAACGAAATCCATGTCAGTGGTTTAAGGTTCGTTGCTCCAGTGGGCCTAATGTCGGTTAGTCCCATCGGTGTGTGGGTCATTCCAGAGCTTGAGAGAGGATTGGATCCTTGGCATTTAAAGACACGTGTCGCAGAAGTTTTTAGAAAGAGTTTCAGTTTTGTGTGGGATTGGAGTGCGGGGTGAATGGTTTAATGTTGGCAATTCAACCAATAAAGACGGACTTAGAAGTCTGTTGCGATCGCAGAGGGTGTTAAGTTTCAAGCCATGGTGCGCTCACATTTGGACCTCATCACTTCATCTCCCCCTCGCGTTGTTTAAAAAAAGTGATGACCATCCCCTTGGGCAGCTATCAAGAAAAGTGTAGTTTTGGACAAATCAATAGAAACAGTGACGCTCATCAAATCTATCTCAGGAATCCGTGGCACCATCGGTGGCAAGGAAGATCAAGGACTTACCCCCATCGACGTGGTTAAGTATTGTGCTGCCTATTGCAGTATCTTGCAAAAAAAGGCCGGAACCAGAAAAATCAAAATCGTCATCGGTCGTGATGCCCGAATCAGTGGACCCATGGTGTCGGGACTGGCTTCTCAAACGCTCATTGGAATGGGTGCAGACGTCGTCGATCTGGGGTTGAGCACCACGCCTTCGGTCGAAGTGGCTGTTACGAAACTGGGCGCTCGTGGTGGCATCATCCTCACCGCAAGCCATAACCCCGGTCAATGGAATGCACTCAAATTGCTCAACGAAAAGGGCGAGTTCATTTCTGCCGAAGAAGGGCAGGAGCTGCTGGCTCTTGGTAACTCGGGTGAGGTTGTATTCGCCGATGTCAATGAGCTAGGTGCCATCACCGAATACGATTTTTTGAAAGAACATATCGCGGAGGTTTTGCAATTACCGCTGGTCGATGTGCAATCTATTCGCGCTGCCAATATTAAAATAGCCGTCGATGCGGTCAATAGCTCGGGAGGGATTTACGTGCCCGCTTTGCTCGAGGCGCTGGGTGTACAAAATGTTGTTCCTATTTATTGCGAACCCAATGGGCTTTTTCCGCACAACCCCGAACCGTTGCCCGAACACCTGCACGACTTATCGCAATTGGTGGTCGAACAAAAATGTGACATGGGCATTACGGTTGATCCGGATGTCGATCGATTGGCTTTTGTATGTGAGGATGGTACCATGTTCGGCGAAGAGTACACGCTCGTTGCCGTTGCGGATTATGTATTGGCGCACCGCAAAGGAAATACGGTCTCCAACCTGTCATCCACCCGTGCATTGCGCGATGTGACGTTGATGCACGGTGGGCAATACACGGCATCTGCTGTGGGCGAGGTCAATGTGGTAAAAGCCATGAAGGAAACAAATGCCGTTATTGGTGGCGAAGGCAATGGCGGGGTGATTTATCCCGACGCTCACTACGGTCGCGATGCATTGGCAGGGATCGCCCTGTTTCTCTCGCATTTTGCCAAAAAACAAATGACCATGTCGGCTCTAAGGGATAGTTACCCCAAATATGTGATTTCAAAAAACAAGATCGATCTTGTGCAAGGCATGGATGTCGATGGCATTCTTGTGAAAGTGCAATCGCTTTTCCCCGATGCGGTGATCAACACTGTGGATGGCGTAAAATTCGACTTTGAGGACGGCTGGGTGCATTTGCGCAAAAGCAATACCGAACCCATTGTGCGGGTATATGCCGAACATCAGTCTACCGAACAAGCCAATGCGCTTGCGGATCGTGTCATTCAAGCGGTGAAACAAATTGCCGGTTTAAACGGATAGATAACCAATGAAAAGAAGAAATTTTTTGCTCGGTGGTATACTCGGTAGCGGTGCGATGCTTACTACGCCTTGGATCTCTAGCTGGGCCTCAGCTCCCGAAAAACGCCGCCGCTCCAAACCGTTCATGGATGGATTGGTGATCTCTACCTGGAATGCGGGCATTGTTGCCAATGAACATGCTTGGAAAACCATGCAAGAAGGTGGCAGCGCGCTGGATATGGCCGAAAAGGGTGTCAACGCCATTGAAGCTGATTTTTCCAACCGCTACGTTGGTCTGGGCGGATTGCCCGATCGCGAAGGCACCACCACCCTCGACGCGTGCATCATGGATAGCAAGGGCATGGCCGGCAGTGTCATGTGTGTCGAGAAGGTGAAGTATCCATCGTCGTTGGCGCGTTTGGTCATGGAACGCACTCCGCATGTGCAACTGGTGGGTGCAGGAGCACAGCAGTTTGCTGTTGAACAAGGTATCGCCTTGGATGATTATGTGAGTGAAGAGGCGCAACAGATGTACGATGAATGGTTGGTCAAAAGCGAATACAAGCCGGTCATCAACGTCGAGAATCACGATACCATCGGTTTGTTGGCTATGGATCGCATGGGCGATCTGGCCGGTGTTTGCACCACCAGTGGAATGGCTTTTAAAATGAAAGGTCGGGTAGGCGATTCGCCTATTATTGGCGCTGGATTGTATGTCGACAATGAGGTGGGTGGGGCTACAGCCACTGGATTGGGTGAGGCTGTTGTGCGAACCTGCGGCTCTTTCCTCGTGGTGGAATTGATGCGTCAGGGTATGTCGCCTCAAGAGGCATGTGAAGTGGCGGTGGATCGCATTCGCAAAAAACACGCGAACGTGAAAGATTTTCAAGTTGGTTTTTTGGCGGTCAATAAAGCCGGTGAAGTGGGTGCGTTTTCGGTCCAGCCTGGTTTCTCCTATGCCTTGCATAAGCATGGCGAAAACAAACTTTTCCAAGCAGGAAGTCTATTCAAGGGGTGATGTTCCCAATGAGGAGCTACGTCAGTTATTCACCAATTTTAGTTCTTCAGGGCGGTCAATACTTCATGCAGAAGGGTAGCTGGTCCACCGAAATGTTCTACGGTCTTGGCATGCGCCGCAAACTCTTTGATGGCCGCTTCCAATGCGAGCTTATCGTGTGGATCCACGCCGCCCATAATGAGCACGACATCAATCGACGATGTGCGCACATAGTCAATGGCTTCGGCAAGTAGAATAAATCCATGAATGGCAAAGCCTCCTTTGGCGAGGATCATGTTGGCATTGCTCACCACATAATCATGTTTTGCAAAGACCAGAATATGTTTGGATGTTGGCGTTTCGACGGCCACTGGGATTGGTGTTTCTTCCATAAGTTGAGTCCGAAGACCTCGTGTGCTTGTACGCTGCAATATTATCTCATGCGGTTCATTTTCACAACTCAATTCTTTGCTTTCATCCACATTGGCATGCTTACCTGCTGATTCAACCCTCTGCCGACGCATGTCAGCGTGTTTGTTTTGCTCCTGTAAGTTTTTGAAGTTGTGCGATATGGGCCGCAGATTGCTTTGGCCAACATAGGGCTGAACAATTCTCTTGGTATGCATTCGCGGTGTATTGGGCTTGTCTATAAGTTGAGGTAAATTTGATGTTTGGAGCAATGGGTTTTGGCAGTGCGCCGCTATCTTCGCTTCGTGAATCCGCTCAAAAGTCTCTTCCTGCTCATGCGCCCGATCAATTTGTTGATTGTGGCGATCACCATGTGCGTAACGCGTTATCTGGTGGTTTTACCGATGGCCCAAAAGGCTGGGGTAGGCATGCAGCCCGAATTGGGACATGGGGGGTTTTTGATGTTGGTCTTGGTGGCTGTGTTGCTTACGGCTGCTGGCAATATCATCAACGATTATTTCGATCAACGTGTAGATCAAATCAATAAGCCCGAAAAGGTTATCGTTGGCAAAAAAATCAAACGCCGTGTGGCTATCGTCTTGCATCAAGCTTTCAATGTGCTCGCGGTTTTGCTTACTTCTGCTGTTTGCGCGGCCAATGACTTTTGGTGGCCCTTGTTTATTCCCATTGCGGTGGCTACGTTGTTGTGGTTTTATTCTCCCATGTTCAAAAAGATGTGGCTAGTGGGCAATGTCGTCGTGGCCTTATGCACTGCTGTTGTTCCTTTTTGGGCCGCAATATTCGACTTGCATCAGATGCGTGTCAAGTACGTGGATCAATGGGTCGATGGGGAACACTTGATGGGTAAAATTGATCTCGTGGTCGGTTTGATCTGCTTGGCCTCTTTTCTTTTGAACCTCATCCGCGAAGCGCTGAAAGATGCTGAGGATGTGGTGGGCGATGCCTCTGGTGACTATCATACCATGCCCGTTGTATCGGGTTTGCCTTCTACCGTGCGGTACAGTCAAACGGTTCTCACCATATATCTCGTTCTTATGGTGTTTCTCATGATGCGCCCTGTGCTGGAATTTGAGTCCAACAAAGCGTACCTCATCATTTCTCTGGCATTGATTATCGTGCCGGGGGTGGCTTCTTTTGTCATGATCAGTCGCTGCGACACCAAAGCGAGTTTTGCACGTGCTTCCACTACCCTGAAGTGGACCATGCTCATGGGCCTCATTGCCGTAATGGTGCTCAGCAGAATGTCGTTGTATTGAACACAAAGCTCCGATTTCTTCCTAGGCGGGCGTGGCTACGCGAGCGTGATCTTTGATTTTTTCCAAAGCAAAATCAATCTCCGACTTGGTGGTGTACCGACTGAACGAGAAGCGCAAACTGGCACAGTTATCTCGCAATGCCTGGATGCCTTCC
Organism: Flavobacteriales bacterium; assembly: GCA_947463065.1. Taxonomy (GTDB): domain Bacteria; phylum Bacteroidota; class Bacteroidia; order Flavobacteriales_D; family Sanyastnellaceae; genus CANHSF01. The sequence goes on from CANHSF010000063.1 coordinate 8,334, forward strand.
AAAACGTGTGAGCCCTTTGATGCTCCGCTGCTGCAAGCGCTACCACCGCTGCATGCCACTCCGTCCAGATCCAAAAGAAACAACATCATGTCGGCATTGTCGCTTTCGGGTAAGTTAATATTCAATACGGTGTACAATGCGTCGCTCTCTTTGGATCTGCCATTGAAGCGGATGCCCGGAATAGTTGCCTCCAATTGTTGGATCATGTATTGTTTGATTTCACGCACATGTGCAGCGTGTTCCTCCATATGTTGCGTGGCCAAATCCAAGGCTTTTGCCATGCCAACTATGCCATAGAGGTTTTCTGTGCCTCCGCGCAGGCCGCGTTCTTGACCGCCTCCGGTTATGGCAGCATTGATCTTGATGCTTTTGTTGATATAAATGAATCCAACGCCTTTGGGTCCATGAAACTTATGGGCTGAGGCATTGAGAAAATGAATGTTCAAAGTGTCGGTGTGGATGGGATAATGCCCCATGGTCTGAACGGTGTCGCTGTGGAATACAGCATTGTATTTGGCGCACAACAGGCCAACATCGTGGAGCGAAATCATGTTGCCGATTTCGTTGTTGGCATGCATGAGGCTCACAAAACTGCGTCCATGAGCGGCCAATAGCACTTCGAGGTGTTCCATGTCCACACTTCCATCTGGCGTGAGGTCAACCAAACTCAATTGCAATTGGTGTTTTTCGCTCAGGTGCTGCGCCGTTTTGATCACCGCGCTGTGTTCGATTTTGGACGTAATGATGTGCTTGCAACCGAGGTCGGTGATGGCTGCTATCATGGCCAAATTATCCGCTTCGGTGCCACCACTGGTGAAATAAATTTCGCCGGGCGTGCAATGCAAATGCTGTGCGATAGTGCGGCGCGCGGCTTCAATGGCGGTTTTGGTTTTGCGTCCAAAAGCATGCGATGAACTGGGATTGCCGAAATTTTCGGTCAAATACGGTAGCATTGCTTCCAATACTTCGGGAGCCAAGGGCGTGGTAGCCGCGTTATCGAGGTATACCTTCATGTGGTTTGTCGTTAGCCGTCCTGTGCGTTTGTCAGTGCACTGATGGTGGGCAAAGATCGTGTTTTTTTGTTCACAATTGCAATGCTTTCCTCGGCCATTCGTGGATCGCTATTTCACCATCTCACGCTTTAGGGTTTCTACGGTGTCTTCGGGCAAATTCTGCAGATCTAGATACATCAAGCCATCCAAAGCGTTGTTGAATTTGGGATCGCAATTGAATGCAATGATTTTGGCATTCTGCTGCAAGTATTTTTTGAGCAGAACGGGCATCGTAAAACTGCTCGGCTCGATATCCGAAATGATCTTATCCATCTTTTTGATGTCGGCCTGTGTGGCTTCAATCAACGAGGTGGTATCGACGTGATGAGTTTTAGCCTTAAAGCTGTTTCGTGGCTGGACAAACTGGGCGAAGTTGTGATCGAAATAGTGCTTTTCGATGAATTCGATGATCAGCTCCTTCGACACGTCCTGGTAACTATTGCTGATGGATACCGGACCAATGATGAACCGAAAATGCGGTTTCGACATCATGTAGAACAAAATGCCTTTCCACAACAGAAATAGCGACAGGCGATGGCGTTGGTATTCTTGGATGATAAATGAACGCCCCAATTCCAACCCTTGGGAAAACATGGGGTGCAGTTCTTTGCCGATTTTGAATAGGCTGGAAGTGTAGAACCCCTTGATGCCGTAGCGTTCTACGATGTGTGCTCCGTTGCCGACGCGATATGCTCCCGCTATCTTTTTGGCCTCGCGATCCCAAAGGATCAAATGATCGTAATACAAATCGTACTCATCCAGGTCAATGCTTTTGTTGGTGCCTTCGCCTACTGCCCGGAAGGTCACCTCGCGAAGTCGGCCTATTTCCCGCAAGGTCTGGGGGATGAGTTGCGAATTCACTACATAACAATCAAAGATGTCGTAACTCAGGGTTTTGTATGCGGCGCAGGCCTCCAATTCACTGACAATCACCTCTTGAGGGATGGCTTCAATGATGGGGTCTTCTTTTTTTGGAAAACGAAAGGCGTGGAAATAGGAGCGCTTGACTTCGACTGAGCTGGCCAGCGAATAGGTTTTTGCCCGTAGATAACGACCGTAGCGATCCAAATCGGTAAACATGGCGACATCTTTTGGAAGAATTGGTTTACCGATACGCAAACGCAAGGTCTCGCCTTTTTTCTTCAGCATCTCCCGTGGCAATGCCAATGTGCGCAAGTTGGGATGTATCAAGCCCAAAAAATGAAACAAGCGCGAATTGGTTCCGTCGAAATAGAGCGGTACCACAGGCACATTCGCCTTCTTGACAATTTTCAATGCGCTGCTCTGCCACTTGCGATCGGCCACATTGCGCAAGTCGGATTGAAATGTACTCACTTCGCCGGCCGGGAAAATGCCCAACGGCAGGCCTGCTTCGACATGTTGCAGTGCGGCCTTTAATCCGCTGATGTTGTTGTAGGCTGTTTTGTTGTTTTCAAATGGATTCACCGATAAAAAATAATCTTTGATCGGTTCAACATTTTGAAGCAGAAAATTGGCCATCACTTTGAAATCGGGACGCACTTCGGCTACCGTTTTGATCATCACCAAGCCGTCTAAGGCCCCAAACGGATGATTGGATACTACAACAAAGGGTCCTTCCTTGGGAATATGTGCCAATTGGGAGCGATCAAACTCCACTTGCAAATCCAAGTATTCGAATATTCTATCGATCGCCTGCAAATCATGTGCTCGGCAAACTGCATCATACAGCTCATTGACCTTGTCGATTCGTGTCACCCGAGACAGCAATCCCACAATGGGGTTGTTGACCTGCAATTTCGTCGCCGAAGCAATGACCTCGGCAGGAATGAGTTTTTTCATAGGGCAAGTACACGCGGAGCTTTACCGCATAGCAAGTCGCAAAATACAATCAAATGCTTCAATTCGCATTTATTTTTTGTTTTCATTCTGCTCCCGCCAGATCATATTTGGGTTACTTCCCGATGAAATGTATTGCAATGTTGCCATCATAAAAAAACAAACCCGTGGTTTAGGCGCCACGGGTCGTGTTGATGTATTGTTTTGCACGCATTGCCGAGCGATCCACGGTTTGACAACGGTGCCTTTGCTTTTTGGTTTTGCTTTGACTGAACCTAGGGCGTGGATTCGATGAGCCGATGCAAAGCATGCAGGCCAGCCTCGATCACTCAAAATCGCCTGATTTGACCCAAATGCGGCTTGATTTGCAATGTCCGCTAAAGGCAAATTAGAGGCGCTTTACTGCCGCTTTAAATTGCCGCCCTCTGTCTTCGTAATTTTCAAACAAGTCAAACGATGCACAGGCTGGCGACAACAATACGACATCGCCTTCATTGGCCAAATCGTAGGATACACGCACGGCATGTTCTGCAGTGGTTACATCCACAATGGTTGGGACAAGATGTTCAAAGGCTTTTCTGATTTTAGAGCTGTCCTTTGTAAGGCATACGATTGCCTTCACTTTGGAGCGCACCAATTCGGTCAATTCGTTGTAATCGTTGCCTTTGTCTTGACCGCCTGCTATCCAAACGGTAGGATGGGTCATGCTTTCCAAAGCATACCACGTGCTGTTGATGTTGGTGGCTTTGCTGTCGTTGATAAAGCTAACGCCATTCACTTTTTGCACGCTCTCTAGACGGTGCTCAATGCCTTCGAAGTTCACAAGGCTTTCGCGAACCACTTCTTTGCGGACATCCAGCACGCGTCCAGATACGCCGCTGGCCATGCTGTTGCCAACGTTGTGTTTGCCTTTAAGGGCAAGTTCAGTCATCTTCATTTGTAGTAAGTTTTGGTTGATATAGATATGTATTGAATCCGTTTGGCTATACGCTCCTTCGGTGTATCCGTCGGGTAGTTGTTCTTTGAGGGTATAAGGGATGCACCGGGGTGCGCGTGTGCTGCCGTTGAGCCCTCGTTTGTTCATCTCCGAAAGGGTTACGGGATCATCGGCATTGAAAATGAAAACACTGTTTTCGTCCATGTTTTGGAGGATCCGAAACTTGGCGTTGATGTAATTCTGAAATTCGTATTCGTACCGGTCCAAATGATCCGGCGTTATGTTGGTGAGTATTGCAACGTCGGCCTTAAAAGCATACATGTCGTCAAGTTGAAAACTGGATATCTCGAGGACGTAGTATTCGTAGCGCTCTTGAGCCACTTGTCGAGCGAAGCTTTTACCCACATTGCCTCCGAGTCCAACATGCAAACCTGCATTTTTTAGGATGTTATAGGTCAACATGGTCGTGGTGGTTTTGCCGTTGCTTCCGGTAATGCAAATGAGTTTGGCCGTGGTGTAGCGGGCTGCAAATTCAATTTCGGAAATCACAGGAATATTGCGCGACCGCAATTGCTGAATGAGTGGTGTTTTTTCGGGAATTCCCGGGCTTTTCACAACGAGATCGGCCTCCAGTATGCGTGCCTCGGTATGCCCACCGTCTTCGTATGATGCATCGTGCGATTGGAGTTCGGCAGCATATTGCTCTTTGAGTTTTCCTTTGTCGGATAGAAAAACATCGAAGCCTTGCTGCAAGCCCAATACAGCAGTGCCCACTCCGCTTTCGCCTCCGCCCAGTATGATCAATTTCTGTTTCATTAGCGGGTCTTCAGGGTGATGATGGTGAGCACGGCCAGCATGATACCTACGATCCAAAATCGCGATACAATCTTGCTTTCATGGTAGCCTTTTTTCTGATAGTGGTGGTGCAAAGGCGACATCAAAAAGATGCGTCGTCCTTCGCCATATTTCTTTTTGGTGTATTTGAAATACGACACCTGAAGCATCACCGATAGGTTTTCGATCAGGAAGATGCCGCACAAGACTGGGATCAATAGCTCCTTGCGAATGGCGATCGCAAACGTGGCGATAATGCCTCCCAAAGCAAGGCTGCCGGTGTCGCCCATAAATACTTGCGCAGGATAGGTATTGTACCACAAGAACCCGATGCAAGCTCCCACAAACGCACTGATGAATACCACCAATTCGCCTGTATGTGGAATGTACATGATGTTGAGGTAATCGGCAAAAATGTAGTTGCCGCTGAGGTAGGCCAGAAGGGCCAACGTGACTCCGATGATCGCACTGGTGCCCGCTGCCAATCCATCGATTCCATCGGTGATGTTGGCACCGTTGCTCACTGCGGTTACAATGATCACAACCACTATGGCAAATACAATGAAAAGCCCTGTTTTCGTTTGCCACGAATCGGGCAAGAGCCAGGCGTAATTGAACTCGTTGTCTTTTACAAAAGGAATTGTTGTTTTCAACGATTTCTCCTCCTTCCAAATGCTGGGATCGTCCAAGTCGTTGGCTACATTGAATTGCGCTGGCGTTTCGGAGATTTTAGTTTTCATGTAAACATTGGGGTTGAAATACAACATGCTGGCCACGATGAGGCCCACTCCGATTTGCCCAATGATTTTTGATGTTCCTGCAAGCCCTTTTTTGTCCTTTTTGAAGACCTTGATGTAATCGTCCATGAATCCAACGATGCCCAGCCACACGGTTGCGATCAACATTGTGACGATGTAAACATTCGTGATGCGCGCAAACAAAAGCGTTGGAATGATAATCGCAGCTAGCATGATCAAACCTCCCATCGTGGGTGTACCTTCTTTCTCTTTTTGACCTTGCAAGCCCAAGTCGCGAACGGTCTCACCAACTTGTTTCCGGCGCAACCATTGGATCAGATTTTTTCCAAAAACCATCGAGATGGTGAGCGACAGGATGATGCTCAATGCTGCGCGAAAGGAGATGAATTGAAACAATCCTGCTCCAGGCAAATTGAAGTGTTTGTCGAGGTAGTCGAAGAGGTAGTATAGCATTATTTTTGGAGGTTTTGAAAGGTCTCTTGTAAGATTTGGTAATCATCGAAATCGTGTTTGACCCCAGCGATTTCTTGGTACTTTTCATGCCCTTTTCCTGCCACCAAAATGATGTCTCCAGGTTGGGCCAATACACAAGCCATTTTGATTGCCTCTTTGCGATCCACCACGGTGAGGCATTGTGCCAATTGTTCGGGACGCAGACCCGACTGCATCTCTTTCAAGATGTCTTC
>CANHSF010000064.1 GCA_947463065.1 Flavobacteriales bacterium
GCTTTGATGTGTCGCGCGGTGCCCATGATGGTTACACCCGGTTTGATGTACTTCTCTTGAAAGGATGTGGTTTGGCCCATAAACCCGTGGATGACCTGCGTATGATTTTGGGTGAGGATGGTGGGAATGATGTCCCATTTGGCCGAAAAATCGAACAAGGTAAAAAAATCGTTGGCTTGGCTATTGGGCGGCTGATTGTGCAATTCTGTCCCATCGATTTCGCTGAATTCATAAACCATGGGATCTTTGTCGAGGCGATAATTCTGAAAAGCGAAACCTTCGGTGAACTGCAATTTACTTTGCGCATTGGGGTCGCTGGGATCGCCATCGAATACACTTTCGACAATATCAACACTTTGCGCAGCGAGAGCAATATCGAAGGAGTCGGTGCCGCTGCACATGGTAAATAAGAAACCACCGCCCAATACGAAGTCGCGGATTTTAAGAGCGATTCCCCGTTTCATTTCACTCACTTTGCTGTAGCCCAATTTGGCGGCCATGGCCTCTTGTGACTTGACCTCTTCCTGGTACCATGCAGCAGACTTGTAATTGCGATAGAATTTGCCGTACTGTCCTGTAAAGTCCTCATGATGGAGATGCAGCCAGTCGTATTTGACCAAGTCACCGCGGTGAATTTCCTCATCGTACACCACGGTGTAAGGGATTTCGGCGTAGGTCAGCACAAGCGTCACCGCGTCGTCCCAAGGCTGTTTTCCGCCGGGAGAATAGACCGCAATCTTGGGAGCCACCTCAAGTTTTACACGTTCCATGTTGACTTCAGGATCGGCAATTTCGCTATAGATCTGAGCAGCTTGCACATCCGCTATGGGTTGGCAAGAGATGCCTCGGACAGCACATTCTTTGACAATGACGTCTACTTGATCTACCAAAAAACTACCGCCACGGTAATTGAGCAACCACTCGATGGACAGTCCATTTTGAAGGATCCAATACGAAAGACCGTATGCCTTGAGGTGATTGGTTTGCGACTCATCCATCGGGATAAGCAATTTACCGGCCTCAGCGCGGGCGATGGACAACACCATCAAGAGAGACAACACAAGATGCTTCATATTCCGTTCTGCTAACTTCTTGTAAAATTACGTTAGAACAGCACATAAATTTCATTGCGACTCATAACAAATCCAAAAGAATTGTTGAAATCAGGATTGCGTGCTATTTCCTTCGCTGCTCGGTGTTGGAGATCGCAGCATGTTTATTGGACTGCTTGGATGGAGCGGGTTTCCTTTTTGTTGGATTCGACTTGGGAGCAGGCTTTTGGTGCTTTTGGGCATCCTCCATTCTTTTCTTTTCGATATCCTTCATGATTGAATCAATGAGTACAGAATCCACGGCAATTTTCGTCAATGGCACTTGGCCGAAGTTGCCTGGCCCCGTGGTTTTGAAATTGTGTCGCTTACCACCGAGCGCTTCATGGTAAATACGTTCGGTTTGCGCAAACCCAAGGGCTGCAAATGCAGACGACAATGCGATTAAAAATACCATTTTCATTTTTGTTTTGGAATTGATTTCACGGCTGTACAATCGCATGAACCATTCGTTCAATGGCCTGTAAAAGCCAGCATGAAATCTTCCCTGCATGTCGGATTCAATGCCTTTATCATCAGTTTTGTGTGCCTGTGTGGTTTTGAGTGGAGCGCCATTGTCAATCCCTTTGACCGTGTCCTTCCCTTTTTGGAAAAAAGTTGGTCGCCACTGGTGCCTTTGATCAATACCTCATCGATTGCGACGGCGGCGATCCATTCCGATTCCACCGGTCAGTACATCCTTGCCTTGCTGTGTTTGACTGTATCCGTGCTTGTGGCCTTGGTTCATCGGATTGGCAGCCATAAGGTCTGTGTGAAGGATGCCTCAGCGGTCCATTTCAACATCCTGCTGTGTCGCTATATGTTGGCACTTTTTCTTGGTGTATATGGGATAAACAAAGTTTTGCATTGGCAGTTTGCGCGACCCGAACCCAACTTGCTTTACACCCCAACAGGCATGCATTCCAAAGCCATGTTGTTTTGGATAAGCATGGGCAGTTCATGGCTGTATCAGACCGTTACCGGATGGATTGAACTTTCTACAGCCGCATTGTTGCTTCATCGGCGCACCATCAAATGGGGAAGCTTGATGGCGCTGATGATTATGGCGCATGTGTTTCTTCTCAACATGAGCTTTGACATATCGGTCAAGCTCTTCAGTGCATTTCTGCTCGCTCTTGCTTTGCGCCTATATGCCTACACACGCGAACAGGCTTCCGATGCAGCATTGGACACCCCCCGATTTTTTAACAAACAAAAATGGCTGAAGGCATTGTTGGTTGCTGCGATGATGTGGATGGTGTTTGGAACAGTTGTCCACAACGCCCTGCGCGGAGATGCCATCGATGGGCATTGTGCCGCGCGTCCGGCGTTGCATGGGGCCTATGCGCTGACCAAAATCGCTGATGTTAATGGCCATCCTCCCATTACGTGGGAGCAATTTGAAAAAGTGTTCATCCATAAAGATCACTTTATTCTTTTCGCCAGAGCCGACGGAGAAAGCCAATGTTTTCGGTTGCTTCAGGATGGAAAATCAAATCTGGCATTGTGCGATGATCAGGGCAATACAACTGCGTATTGGCGGTGTGAGCAAAAAGGAGAAACCGTATTGCTCTTCGACGGAGAACGATGCATCATGGCTTGGACGCAGCTGCCGTGGGAGCAGATGCCCTTGCTGCAAGACGAGCAGCATTTTTTTATGGATTCGGATTAGAACGGAGCATCTTCACCCCCGTATCCGAAAGGCTCGTCGTCATCTTTCATGTCGTTGAGCTTGGATGAGATGGTGATGGTTGTAGGACCCGCTGCAGGAGGCGCACCAAACGATGTATTGGCTTGCATGGCTTCGCCGTATTGCGGGTTATCGAAATCGTAGCCGTCGACATTGGCAAATTTGGCCAAGCGTCCAATGAATTTGAGGTTGACGTCGCCGGTTGCACCGTTCCTATGCTTAGCGATGATCACCGTGCCTTTGCCTTGAGTCGGATTGCCGTCTTGATCTTCAGTGATGCCGTAGTATTCGGCACGGTAAAGGAAGGCCACGATATCGGCATCTTGTTCGATGGCGCCTGATTCACGCAGGTCGGACAATACCGGACGCTTGTCGCCACCACGGGTTTCAACCGCACGCGACAACTGCGACAGCGCGATGACCGGCACATCCAATTCCTTTGCAATACCCTTGATGCTTCGTGAGATGGTTGAGATTTCTTGTTCGCGATTTCCCCCTTTGCCATCTCCACCGGCGGTCATCAATTGCAAGTAGTCGATGATGACCATTTGGATACCGTGTTGTGCTTTCAGACGGCGGCATTTGGCACGCAGTTCAAACACCGATAAACCGGGAGTATCGTCGATGTAGATGGGCGCTTCAGAGATACGCGAAATACGTTGATGGAGCTGTTGGAATTCGTGATCGGCCAAGCTTCCTTTGCGCAATTTTTCCGCATCGATTTCTGTTTCACTTGCAATCAAACGTTGCACCAACTGCACACTCGCCATCTCGAGTGAGAAAATGGCTACGGGAATATTGAACTCGACCGCCATGTTTCGGGCCATGGACAAAACGAAAGCCGTTTTACCCATCGCAGGTCGAGCGGCGACAACAATCATATCGCTGCGCTGCCATCCGCTGGTGACTCGATCCAGGGCGGTAAAACCGGAAGGCACACCACTTACACCATCGGTATTTTTCCGAGCATTTTCGATTTGGTCCAACGCCTCTTTGATGAGAGAACTCATCTTATCGTAGTTCTTGCGGATGTTTCCTTCCGCAATTTTGAATAGACCTTGTTCGGCCTTGTCCATCAGGTCAAAAACATCGCTAGCTTCGTCGTAACTGTCTTTGATCACCTCACTGCAAACGCGAATCAATTCCCTTTGGATATGCTTTTGGGCAACGATGCGCGCATGCGTTTCGACATTGGCCGTAGATGCAACTTTGTTGGTGAGCTGAGCGATGAATACCGGTCCACCGACCACTTCGAGTTCGCCCTGCTTGCGCAATTGGTGGGTTACAGTGAGCAAATCGATGGGTTCGCCTTTTTGGAACAATGTCAGAATTGCGCCATAGATGCGGCCGTGTGCATCTTTGTAGAAGCTATCGGAACGGAGGATATCGATGACCACGTTGACGGCAGCTTGTTCGAGCATCATCGCACCGATGACGGCCTCTTCGAGGTCGACCGCTTGAGGTGGCAACTTTCCCAATTCAACGCCCATGGTTTGGTTCATCGCCTCCCGTATGGTCTGAATGCGGTCTCGTCTTTTTGCTCTATTCTCGTTTTCGTTGATCATGATCTACACCACCACCTTAAAAATTAGGGATGGTAAAATTCGCACAAACAAAGGGCAAGCGAGCACCTTGTTCTCAACATTTCTTACCACCCGGATTGTAAAAAAAAACACATTCCACAACACCTTGTCATTCAGTTGTTTTGATTAAAGATACGTTGAGCAAAGGCCCATAAAAAGATAAGTTTTCAACCAAGCCTTGGAAGCAGCACGGATTTTAATTAAACGCTTCGATCCATTGGAGATCGCATCGCCAGATTCCGCGGCCGAAAGTCCCCACGTACAAATGGCGATTGACATAGTCGATTGATAAAGCCTTGACTTGGCATCCGGGATAACCGGTATAGCATCGGAACTGGTTGTTGTGCAAGGATCGGCAGAATACCCCATGATCGGATCCGATGATCAAAGACATTTGCGCTGTATTGAGGATGATCGATTCGCAGCGGGCGTTGCCTAGATTTGCTGATTCATCGTTGAAGACGCCACCGTCAAAAAACCAGAATTTGTTGGAAGTGGATACATTGGAGGTGAGCAGCCAAAATTGTTGATTTGCGATGGGATGAAATACAATACCCGTCACGAGCCCTTGAGCCGGGAGGATAGGCAGTTCTTGCCATTTGACGCGCGCAGCATTGGGGTCATTGAAATTGGAGCAAAAAAACAAACGCGATTGTAGCGGATCGGATTTGCTCATTCCATAAACAATGGCAATTCCCTTTGCGAATGGGCTCAAAAAAACATCGTAGATGACACACGCATTGGTGTCGGGCAAATTGTTTGCTACAGAAGCCCAAGAGATGCCGCCATCCATAGATCGTTTTGTGATGGTGCCCGCCATTGCGATGCATTTGTTGTCCAACGGATGAACGGCCATATTGGTTTTCCATTCAGAGCGCGAGTTGGGCATTTTACCTTCTTCGAAACGACCGATGGAGTCCGTTCTAAAAAAACGACCGTATTGTATGGAAGCCACACAATGTTGGGCACCGTCGACAAAAGCACAATCGAATCCGTCACCCCAAACGGCATGAACATGAGCATCATTGGACAAGACGTTGATGCCGGTGTCGTAGGCACCATACAGCATTTGACCGTTGCCACGTGGATGCACGTCCAGATGAAAAATATTTGCACAAGCCAAGCCATTGCTTCTATCCGACCATTGCACACCGCCATCATCGCTCATTGCCACTCCCCCATCGTGAGCTGCAAAAATCAGCCTACCGTCTGGGGAAAACACAAAGCAGTGCACATCGTCGTGCAGTTGATTGGCGACCGATTTTTTGAACGATTTTCCGCCATCGTTTGAAAAGTACACTGGATGGACATCGGCCATAACCATCGCATTGGGATTGATGGGGTGGACAGCCCAAGCCCGAGGGCGCATATTGGAGCACGCAGCGTCATCGGACACGGAGGAATGCAAGCGCTGCCATTCCTGTTTTTTGATGTCGACCAAGTAGAGTATGGCAGGAGGATTTGAATGGCCATTGGGGTCTGTTTGGGCAGTGCCGTTAACGAATAAAAAATTGGGCAAATAACGATGTGCCTGCATGGTCCATCTCATTCCCTCTCCCCATTGATTTCTATCCAATCCGGTTTCGGCCAACGGAGTCCAATTGCGCTGCACATCATCGGCAAAAAAAATCTTTTCGCCTGCCACATACCAATCGAATTGTTTGCCTCTTTTGACAGCGATAAAATCAAAAAAATCGCCTTCCAAGACCCGTTTCCAAACGGGATTTTGTTGCAAACGTCCCTTGCGATTGATGTCCAAATTTTCGCAAAGCCACAGCCCTTTGTTGGAGACTAGCCATACGCGATTTGGACTGGCAACATCCCACCACAGCTTACGAACGAAGAACCCGGTATTTCCGAGATCTTGGTCGGGGTCAAGCGGCAGTTTTGTCGCGGGATCGGCGCCCACAATCGACTGAAACGATTTGCCTCCATCGCAGGTCAGCACGAGCGTGTCGCAAGGCCGTGTATTGTTTTCGCTATCGCCAGTAGCAGCAATCCACCATGCCGATTTGCGCGGGTGCAGGGCCATCGTTGCAACACCGGCATGCACCAATTGATCGGTGCCCCCGGATTTCCAGTTCTTCCCCTTATCGTGACTGATAAATACTCCACCCGTGGCAGAGCAGGCATACAAGACCGAGGGATGCCGTGGATGTACGAAGAGCGCATTGACTCTACCGATTCCATTTCCCCTTCCGGCGGCGTAAACTGGAATTGCTTTTCCACCGACAAACCCTTCTTTGGGCTTGGTAAATGGCCCCATCTCTTGCCACGCAATATCTTGCTTCTCGATGGCGCTGGGTTGAGGCGTGTATGTGGCTTGGAGTTCATAGCGTTTCAATGCAAGACGTTGCGGTTCGTCCACTGTTCCCATTTGTGCATGCAGCGGAATCCACCCCACCCACATCAATAGTCCAAGCCACCCGATCAAATGCAATCTCATGCCCATGTTTGTCAAAGATAAATTCGCCGCGTCAAACAAATACGAGTCCGCTAAAATTAAGTTGTGTGCTTGTGTGTGGTCAAAAAAAAGAGGACCTTGCGATCCCCTTTTTATAGCTATAAACCGATTGAGGTTATTTCAATTTGAACGCCTTTTTTGTTGCATCGATGGCGTTGAGTTCTTCCCAAGGAAAGAGCTTCACTTTTACTTTTTTCTCGTTCTTTTTTCCCTTGTTGAAGATCTTCACGACTTCAGAGCACTCGCGTCCCATGTGACCATAGGCGGCAGTTTCTTGATAGATTGGAGTTCTGAGGGCGAAGCGTTGTTCGATAAAATAAGGGCGCATATCGAACTCCTTCATTTTGCCAATGACAGCGGCGATTTCACCGTCAGTCATTTTGACTTTGGAAGTGCCATAGGTATTGACATAAAGACCTACCGGTTGAGCTACACCAATGGCGTATGCTACTTGAACCAAGGCCTCGTCGCACACACCCGCTGCTACCAAGTGTTTGGCAATATGACGTGTAGCGTAAGCCGCAGAGCGATCCACTTTAGAAGGATCCTTTCCGCTAAATGCGCCACCACCGTGAGCTCCTTTGCCGCCGTAGGTATCCACAATGATTTTGCGACCCGTAAGTCCTGTATCGCCATGCGGACCACCGATTACAAATTTACCGGTTGGATTGACGTGGTATTTGATTTTATCGTTGAACAAACCTTGCACACGCTTGGGCAATTTCTTTTTGATGCGCGGGATCAAGATATTGATCACATCGTCTTTGATTTGCTTCAACATCACGGCGTCTTTCGCAAAATCATCGTGTTGCGTTGAAATCACGATGGCATCGATACGCACGGGTTGATTGTCGTCAGAATATTCGATGGTCACTTGGCTTTTTGCATCGGGGCGCAAGTATTTCATCACCTTGCTTTTGCCTGCTTCACCTTCGCGACGAATGGCAGCCAATTCGCGCAATAGCAGATGAGCGAGTTCCAACGGAAGCGGCATATAATTATCCGTTTCGCGGCATGCATAACCGAACATCATACCTTGGTCTCCGGCTCCTTGCTCTTCAGGCTTTTTGCGTTCTACACCTTGGTTGATATCTGGAGATTGCTCATGAATGGCCGATAGAATACCACATGATTTAGCTTCAAACATATACTCGCTTTTGGTGTATCCAATTTTTTCGATCACACCGCGTGCGATATCCTGGACATCCAAATACGCATTGGACTTCACCTCACCGGCCAAGACCACCTGTCCTGTTGTTACGAGCGTTTCGCAGGCAACTTTGGAGGAGGGATCCTGAGCGAGGAAGTGATCGATCAAGGCATCGGAGATTTGATCGGCAACCTTGTCGGGATGACCTTCGGAAACCGATTCGCTGGTAAATAAATAGGGCATGTATTTGTTTGATTAAAAAATTTTTGCGGGTCAAATGTAGGACAAGCCAGCGGCAAAATCCAAATTGACACCAAGACACACCAAGGCTTAATGGTTTATCACCAACAATTTGGTTATTGTACCCGCCGATAAATGGCTTGTTACAGCGTAAGTGCCACTTGGCAATGCACTGATGTCGATTTGCAGTTGAAGCGTTGTTGTGGGAACATTCATCACTACTCGTCCCATTGCATCGGTGATTTGTATATTTTGGTCAACAGGCATTTCATCCAGCATCAATGTGCAATGCGTTGCGGCAGGATTGGGATAGATGCGAATATCCTCTTTGTTCAGTTCGGGCACGGCGATTTCGAGATTATTGAAACGGTACACTGTGCCTTCTGCGGGATTTTGAAGCACTTGATCAGCTATTTGAAAATCAAGACTGAAACTATCGAATGAGTCGATATCAGGGCTGTTTGCATTGCCGCTAAGCGCCCAGAGGTAATTGAAGGTAAACGTATTGAAGTCGAAATCGCTCGACAACCCGATAAAAATGCCCGTTAATTCTTGCACTTCGTCGAGGTTAAAATTTTCACTTGGACCATAACGAAACTCGATTCTGTTTGAGGTTTCATAGAGCCACATTTGAAAATTCATGCGCATGGTGCCAGAAGGGTCGAGGAAGAAGCCCACATTCCTCCATTCGATTTTACAAATTCGATTGGGTGCAACACCATCCAGTTTTTGATAGATGTGCCCAGCAGGCGGATTGTTGGTTCCTACATTGGGATCGTGAATGTCTAGGCCATAAGGACAAAGATGATTGAGCGGTTGCGACCCGTCGAACGAACCCAAAAAAAGTTCGCCGCCATAGCCGAATACCCCACCAAAGGTCATTTCGCTGTTCCAATCGCCGAAGCCGTAGAAGTCGAATCCAATGGGAATGAGATAATCTGGGTCCTCCCAATTGGTATTGCCGTTGAGACTCTCCGCATCCGTGAGTTCCGTGTAAGGTTCGTTAAGCACTTCGAATGTGTAGGGCAGCACTTGAGCAACCGATTGTTGGATTGCCACAGAAAAGAGCACCAACGAGCAAAATATTTTCATAAGAACAACTAAAAATTGGTGACACAAATATGCGTCAAAGCGAACCGTTTTCAATGGCCTGAATGAGAAACAAAATAATCTTGTCTGTGCGGGATTGAAGCCTTACATTTGCGGAGCTTTATCGAGAAGGATGGAGGGACAAGGCCCTGTGAAATCCTAGCAACCCGTGTCGGTGACCATAATCATTGAGCCGGGTGCCAACTCCTTCCCGCGATGTGTGGGGGAGATGAAGCGGAAACTCAAGGCACGTTCGTGCCCCATTGTTCTCGATAGCGCCTAAAACAAGAACAATGGATTTATTCAATCAAATTGAACAGCGCATTTTGATTTTGGACGGTGCCATGGGTACCATGATCCAAAAGTATCGCCTCAAAGAAGCCGATTACCGCGGCGAACGCTTTGCTGCGCACCATAGCGATTTGGCGGGCAACAACGATTTGTTGAGCATCACTCGACCCGACATCATTACCGCGATCCACTTGGCCTACCTTGAAGCAGGAGCAGACATCATTGAAACCAACACCTTCAATGCCCAGCGCATTTCGCAAGCCGATTATCACTTGGAAGACCTGAGCTACGAGCTCAATGTGGCCAGTGCCAAATGTGCAGTTGCTGCGCGGGATGCGTATCATGCAAAAACAGGAAAATACGGTTATGTTGCAGGAGCCATTGGACCCACCAATCGCACGGCTTCGCTTTCGCCCGATGTGAACGATCCCGGATATCGTGCAGTGAATTATGATGAGTTGCATGCCGCGTATAGCGAACAAATCAAAGGGTTATTGGATGGTGGTGCGGATGCCCTTTTGATCGAGACCATTTTTGACACGCTCAACGCCAAAGCCGCTTTGCACGCAGCGATGGACATCATTGAATCACGCGGAGCAGTGGCACATCCCGATCAACGCAGCAGTGATGCACAACTAGTCATTCCCATCATGATCAGCGGCACCATCACCGACGCCAGCGGTCGGACATTGAGTGGACAAACGCCTGAAGCCTTCGTGATTTCGATGTCGCATGCACCATTGTTGAGCATTGGCTTCAATTGCGCATTGGGTGCAGAACAGTTGATGGCACATGTCGCAGCTATTGGCAAAACCACAACGACCGGCATTAGCGCTTACCCCAATGCAGGTTTGCCAAATGCCATGGGACATTACGATCAAAGTCCCGAAGAGATGGCCGCATTGGTAGAGCAATACTGCCAGCGGAAATTGGTGAATATTCTCGGCGGTTGCTGCGGAACCACCCCCGAACATATTGCTGCCATTGCCAAAGTTGCGGCGCACTACAGTCCACGACCTATTCACGAAACCATTTCAGCGTAACTGTGCAAACACCCAAACTCCTCTTATCTGGCCTAGAGCCATTGATTGCCACCAGTGAATCCAACTTTATCAACGTTGGAGAGCGATGCAATGTGACCGGGTCAAAAATGTTTTTGCGTCTCATCAAAGAAGAAAACTATGATGAGGCGTTGCGCGTAGCCAAAGAACAAGTTGAAGGCGGCGCGCAGATTTTGGACGTCAACATGGATGAAGGATTGATCGACGGTGTAAAAGCCATGACCCGATTCCTCCATTTGGTGGCGAGTGAGCCCGAAATCGCGCGCATTCCGATTATGATCGATTCCTCGAATTGGGACATTTTGGAAGCGGGATTAAAATGCATTCAAGGCAAAGGCATTGTCAATAGCATTTCGCTGAAAGAAGGCGAAACCGATTTCCTTGCCAAGGCCAGAAAGATCAAGCGGTACGGCGCAGCCATGGTAGTTATGGCATTTGATGAGGAAGGCCAAGCCGATAGCTTTGAACGACGCATTCAGATTTGTGAGCGTGCATATCGACTGTTGACCGCAGAAGCAGGAATTGCGCCCAGCGACATCATTTTTGACCCCAATATTTTTCCGGTGGGCACCGGCATGGAAGAGCACAAAGAAAATGCGATCAATTTCTTCAAAGCCACGGCTTGGATAAAAGAAAATTTACCCGGGGCCTTGGTCAGTGGCGGGGTATCCAACGTGTCATTTTCGTTTCGTGGCAACAACCAAGTGCGCGAGGCCATTCATGCTTCGTTTTTGTACCATGGCATCAAGGCCGGAATGGACATGGGCATCGTGAATCCGTCGCAGTTGGAAGTGTACGATGAAGTGCCGAAGCCATTGATGGAATTGGTAGAGGATGTCTTGTTCAATCGAACAGTGGACGCGACCGAGAAGTTGCTGGCATACGCCGACGCGAACAAGAGCGACGCAAAAAAAGAGTCTACTGCCGATTTGACTTGGCGTCAAGGCAGTGTCGAGCAGCGCCTTTCGCACAGTTTGGTGAAGGGCATTACCGATTTCATTGAAGCCGACACAGAGGAAGCACGACAAAAACATGAGCGTCCCTTGCTGGTCATCGAAGGACCGTTGATGCAGGGGATGAGCGTAGTTGGTGATTTGTTTGGATCGGGCAAAATGTTTTTGCCGCAGGTTGTGAAGAGTGCTCGTGTGATGAAAAGAGCTGTTGCGTATTTGCAGCCCTATCTTGAAGCAGAATCGGCCCAAGCCGGCAACAAAGCAGGAAAAGTGCTTATGGCCACGGTGAAGGGCGATGTACACGACATTGGAAAAAACATAGTGGGAGTGGTTTTGGCCTGCAACAATTTTGAGATTATCGATTTGGGTGTAATGGTCAGCACAGAAAAAATTGTAGAGACCGCTATTCGAGAAAATGTAGATGTCGTTGGATTGTCGGGATTGATTACACCATCGCTTGATGAAATGATATCCGTAGCGCGCGCTATGGAGGAAAAAAAGCTTCGAATCCCGTTGCTGATTGGAGGAGCTACGACATCGCGGGTGCATACGGCTGTAAAAATTGAGCCCCATTACTCCTCCCCCGTTGTGCACGTGTTGGATGCATCACGAGCTGTGACCGTGGTGAGTGATCTATTGCAAAAAGAGTCAGGCGCAGCATATGCCACAAGTGTGCGCCAAGAATATGAAAGAGTTCGCGAGCAGTATGCTGCTCAGCAGTCCACCAAAAATTATTTGAGTTATGCTGAAAGCGTGAGAAACGCTGCGCAATTCACCTTTGACGCCACCACCATCACCGCGCCGAAAAAACCTGGTATCCATGTATTGCGCAACATCGTCTTGAGAGATTTGGTGCCTTACATCGACTGGACGCCATTCTTTCAATCGTGGGAATTGGCAGGTCGATTCCCTTTGATTTTGGAGGACGAAGTTGTGGGCACACAAGCCCAGCAACTGTATGCCGATGCGCAAAAAATGCTAGCCGATTTGATTGCGCAAAACGCATTGGAAGCGCGCGCAGTGTTTGGGATATTCCCGGCACACCGCAACGAACATGGCGACATCGAAGTGGAATCGACCTCACAAAATGCAGCACATCACTTCGTCACCTTGCGCCAACAATTGAAGCGTGCAGCAGGTCAGCCACAGTTATCGTTGGGCGATTTCATAGCCCCGAAAGAAGCAGGCATACAAGATTACATCGGCTGTTTTGCAGTGTGCGCAGGATTTGGCACTGAAGAAATAGCACAACGCTATACCCAACAACACGACGATTACAATGCCATATTGGTCAAAGCCCTTTCTGATCGCTTGGCAGAAGCGTTGGCCGAATATTGTCACGCGTTGGTACGTAAAGAATATTGGGGTTATGCTGCTGAAGAAAATTTGAGCAATGATGCACTGATTGACGAGCAATACCGAGGTATTCGACCAGCGCCAGGATATCCTGCATGTCCGGATCATTTGGAGAAAAAAACCATTTGGTCGTTGTTGCAGGTGAAAGAGCATATTGGCTTGCAATTGACCGAGAGTTTGGCCATGTATCCTACGGCTGCTGTGAGTGGATATTATTTTGCCCATCCCGACGCCAAGTATTTCGGAGTAGGTAAGATCAACGAAGATCAGCTGATATCCTACTCTCAGCGAAAAAACATAACCATTGACGAGGCCCGCAAGGCATTGCGTCCAAATTTGAACGATTAAATATGAAAGTAATAGACCACATCAATCAAGCGAAGAAGACCCTTTTTTCGATTGAAATTTTGCCGCCCCTCAAAGGGCAAACCATCGACAGCATATTCAGCACGATGGACCAGTTGATGGAGTTTCAGCCCGCCTTTGTGGATGTGACGTACCATCGCGAGGAGTATGTATTTCGCAATGCTGGCAACGGATTATTGGAGAAAACTGTCGTACGCAAACGCCCTGGCACTGTGGGGATCTGTGCGGCAATCACGAACAGGTACAAAGTGGATACCGTGCCGCATATCATCTGCGGAGGGTTCACCAAACAAGACACCGAAGATGCGTTGATCGACTTGCATTTTGTGGGTGTGGATAATATCCTTGTACTGCGGGGCGATCCGATCAAATCGGAGGGTCGCTTTGTTGCAGAACCTGGAGGACATTCCTACGCCAAAGACTTGGTGGATCAGGCGGTGAATATGAATGCCGGTAAGTATTTGGATCCGGATTTAAAAGACACGACCAAAAGCAATTTTTGCATTGGGGTGGCCGGCTACCCAGAGAAGCACTTTGAGAGTCCGAATATGAAAACAGACCTCCGCCATTTGAAAGCAAAGATTGATGCGGGAGCGGAGTACATCGTGACGCAGATGTTTTTTGACAACGAGGCTTATTTCAAGTTTGTGGATGACTGTCGCGCGATCGGGATTACTGTGCCGATCATTCCCGGTTTGAAACCGTTGACTACGAAGAGTCAATTGCAAGTCCTACCCCATTATTTCCACATCAACCTTCCTGAAGAATTGGTGGATTTGGTTGAACATTCGAAAAGCGACAAAGACGTCAAGCAAATCGGTATTGATTGGTGCATCCGGCAGAGCAAAGAGTTGATGGAACGCGGAGCGCCCGTTTTGCATTACTACACCATGGGCAAAGCGGACACGACCAAGGCGATTGCGAAAGCTGTTTTTTAAATGATGTCGTAGCAGAATAATGTCCAAACGATTGGATCGCGCTGAGCGGTTCTTTGTCGGTCCACCCTAAATCGGGAGCCGTCGGAGAACCGATTTTTTGTTGCCCTATTTTTTTCTGAAATACAATCTAACTGGGA
>CANHSF010000065.1 GCA_947463065.1 Flavobacteriales bacterium
GGTTTAATCCAGCCTTGCAAAAAGTTCAGTGGTGTGTAGAAGAACAAAAGCACCGTTGCGGCGCCATGTTAAAAGTGCGATGGCGAATCATCCAGCGGTCAATGGTGTTGCACGACAATGCGTTCGGTGCGTCTATTGCCACCCATTCCTGCTCGAACAAAATAGACCCCATTGAACCAGTTCGATGTATCAATAGCAACGATTTGGCTGTCAAAACCCGAAGACGATTGCAGCATCAACCGGCCAAAAGCATCGTAAACCATCCATTGGGCCGAGTGACCGAATAGACGCAATAACCCATCGGTTGGATTCGGTCCAACACCCCAATCGTTGAACATCGTACAATCGATAGCCCCTGTGTAGACCACTTCCCGACTTCCATTGGTATTGACCAAGACGATCTGAAAATACTTCGGAGCCAACGGCAAGCATCTTCCATCGATGGCATAATCTTGCACTTGGACAGAGGAGCCTTTGGCGGGCAATCGCTCACACAACTGCCATTGCAGAAGATCATCGCCCAAATAGACCTCGAAATAATCGGTATTGCTTTCGCTCACCGTTTGCCAATGGATGCCCCACTCCCCATCGTTGCACAAGGTCTTTACTTCGCCCAATTCAATGGGCAAAACCAACTCACCAAACTTGACCACAAACGGATCGTCGTTGATGCCTGGCGTATGATTGACTTGACTGGTTCCTGGAGTTGTAATGCCAGAGGTACTGGTACTATGACCTGCAATGTGCAGTTGGAGCGCGAGATTGACCACGCCGCCATTGACCGTCTCCGATCCTGGACCACCGTAATACGTCCCCCAATTGCGCAGACCGCTTTGGGTAAACTGGGCCAAAAAACCATCTAATCCGCCTGCGATCGTGGTTTGATAGGCATTGGCCGTTGCGATAGCTGTTGCACTGACGGTGTTACCGATGAGGTAGACATTGTTGGTGGTGTCAATCGCTACGGCATTGGCTGCGTCGTTGGCTGCACCGCCGTAGTAGGAGGACCACGCCAATGTTCCTGAGGCATTGAGCACGGCCACCATGGCATCGTTGCCACCGCCTGCAACCGTTTGATGTGCTGCAGCCGAAGCGATGGCATTGGTGCTGGAGGTTTCTCCTACACCCACCAAAGCCCCATTGTAGGCGATTTTCACTGCCTTGATCAGGTCGGTTCCGGAGCCCCCAAAATAGGTTCCCCAGGATCGAACACCGGTTAGCGAAAACACCGCCATGAAGCCATCATTAGCTCCACCGCTCGCAGTTTGATGCACCCCGGGGGTGGCTATTCCGGTGAGGCTTGCTGTGGAGCCGCCGATCAAGATATTGCCTGCTCCGTTGAGGTGAACGCCATTGACGATATCCTCTCCAGACCCACCGCAATAGGTAGCCCAATTGCGCGCACCGATTGGAGAAAAAGACGCAACATATCCATCGCCAGCGCCAGCATGCGCAGTTTGATGCGCACCGGCAGAAGCTTGAGAAGCACTTTTGGTATGGCCCCCGACGATCACCACATCGGCAGCAGCATCGTAGTGTACAGCGCGCAAATAATCTTCGGAAGTTCCACCGATGTATGTTCCCCAAACATAGGCACCCGCCGCGGAAAACCTCACCAAAAAAGCATCCGAACCGCCTGCCAGCGTAGTTCGAAATGCGCCGGTTGAAGCAATACCCGAAGTGGAATCGGTAAAGCCAACAACATAGAGATCGCCCGCACCCGAAGCTGCAATGGCCCGCGCCGTTTCGCCATTGTTGCCCCCATAGTAAGTGCACCATTGAATGATACCTGTGCTGTTGAATTTAAAGATAAAAGCATCGTTGGCGAGTCCCGCCATCACCGTTTGATAAGCACCCGAGGTAGTGAATGACAGACTTCCCGTTCCTACACCGCACACATAAACATTGCCTAAATTATCTTCCGTCAAACCATACACAAACTCCAAGGACGTGCCCCCCCAATAGCTTCCCCACAAACGGTTCGGGACAGGATCAATCACCAGGGTTTGATGCGCGATGAGAGGAGTGTCTTTTTCATTCATTTCCAAACCGAAACGACCGGGTGCCTTCTCGAAAAATTGCACATCGATTTCATGACCGTTTTCTTGGCAAAAACTGTAAGGCACCTTCTCCTCGACTACACCAAAAATGGTTTGCATTGCGATAGTGCCGTCTTTGATAGCAGCAGGAGCACCTGCCACATCAAGCACGATATCTTTCATTTCGCCATCGGGATGGACAATAAAATTGTATTTCATTCCCGACTCAGTAGCCACCAATTCGAGATCAATATGGGGATAAACATCTTTGACATAGAGTCTTTCGAAATGCTCTACAGTATGTGTTTTCAAAGGCGTGTATGGGTCCACAACATTGAAAACACCCGCAAGGCGATTCAACGCTCTCCAATCCAAAGGAAGTCGAGCACCGTGGAGCACCACCTCTACACGATGGTAGCGCGTTGCACTGCTGTCGGATGACCAAAAATCATATGAAAAGCCATCGGCATTGACCTGCACGTTCAAACCGTGTGTAAAAAGTGCATAGCGCACCGCAGTATTGGATTTCCCTTGTTGATCGTAGAGCTGCCCTTTGTTGGGCATAAATCCGCGTCGTATGGGCGCATAGGCGGAGGCCAAAATGGGGATAAAGAAAACAAAGACCACTATCGTAGCCCACAGCCATGCGGCTTTGCGGAGATGTCGTCTGCCTCTCATCATTCCTATTTCATCGGCGCATTATCCATCGGTGTGTTCATGGTCGTTTGGGGAAAGCATTAAGCCCCATGCACAACCTGCGATCCTTGGGATTGGTTCAATGGACGAAAATAAAGCGGGTCAAAAGGGCATGCCGTTTCTCGTTCCTTGAATTATCCACAAATCTAATGAAAATCAACACTTCAGATGATAAGCAAATGTTATTGCAGAGCTCATTGTTGCATTCTTTTTCACCAATCCTTTCATGTGGCAAACCGAGCGATGATGTTCATCACAGACAAATTCAATGTACCGTTTGGGATAAAATCCACATCGACGCGCCCAACGCGCACGAGGGGAGCAACTTCACGACCTGCAAATCGGTCTACAGTCAGAGCCTAGACAGCCGGTCGAGTGGGTTCAATATCGATTTGTTGCTATTAAAAAAAAACAAGCGCGCTAAAAATGAATTATTTTCGAGCCATGCTGATATGGTTACGCATCTTAACCGTTGTTGTTTTGCTGTCACCCTTTCAAATGGTGGGGCAAATCAAACGCGGCTTCATTGAAAATCGCGGGCAGTGGCCGCAAACAGTTGTTGGGTCCACCAAGCTTGGCAATCATACCGTATTTGTGGAGGAAGATGGCATCACCTATCACATGCGCGAAGTGAAAGGATTGCATCAAGCACACAACAAAGGTCAAACACCATCTTCCACTGATATTCGCGTGAAAGGCCACGTGTATCAGGTCAAATTGGTCGGTGGAAGCACACCATCGTACATCGAAAAGGTAGCCCCATCAAAGACCTATTACAACTACTTTCTTGGCTCAGATCCATCGCACTGGACTTCGCATTGCAAGGCTTACGAAGAGTTGATTCTGTCCGATGTGTATGAAGGCATCGACATGCGGTTGTATTTGTCTGATGGCTTGTTCAAGTATGATTTCATCGTTGCACCTTGGTCCGATTCGCGAGGAATTGCGATGGCGTATTCTGGCGCTGAAGAAATAAAGATTCAGCATGGACGCATCGAAGTCAAGCTATCCACCGGCATGGTGTATGAGCAAAGTCCGATCGCCTGGCAATGGATAGCGGGTAAAAAAGAATTTGTGGATTGCAACTATGTACTCTCCGGCAACCAAATTTCTTTTGCGTTTCCTGCAGGTTACGACCAGCGGCACCCACTGATCATCGATCCGCAAGTGGTTTTTTCTACTTACAGCGGCAGTGAAAGCGACAATTTCGGATACAGCGCCACGTATGACGAAGCCGGCAATTTGTACAGCGGCAGCAGTGCATTTGGGCAAGGCTATCCGACGACCTTGGGCGCATACCAAGACACCCATGCCGGAGGAGATTCGCCCATTGAGGACGGCATCGACATGGCCTTGAGTAAATACTCGGCAGATGGCACCACAATGCTTTGGAGCACCTTTGTTGGTGGTTCCGGCGATGATTTGCCGCACAGTCTGATTGTAAACAGTTCGGACGAGTTGTATGTGTATGGCTGCACGGGATCCAACGATTTTCCATTGACCGTGAATGCCTATCAAGACCAGTTTTTGGGAGGCACCGACATCAGTCCTGTAGGAACTGGAGCCACTTTTCCCAACGGCACCGATATCGCGTTGGTGCATATCAATGCCACAGGAAGCGCGTTGTTGGGCTCCACCTATTTGGGCGGAGGAGCCAATGACGGTATCAATTCATCTACCTTATTGAAACGCAATTACGCCGATGAATTCAGAGGGGAAATAAGCCTGGACAATGCGGAATTCCCCATAGTCATTTCATCCACCTTTTCAACCGACTTCCCTGTTTTCAATGCCTTTCAGAACACCAACAACGGAGGACAAGAAGCTGTTGTTTTCCGGCTGAACCCGGGGCTGACGAGCATGAGTTGGAGCAGTTATTTGGGCGGATCAAACGATGATTCGGGTTTTTCACTGACCGCGCATCCCAATGGCAATTACTATGTGACCGGCGGCACTGCATCCGAAGATTTTCCAGTGACCAGTGGAGCCTACCAAACCAACTTCCAAGGCGTGGTTGACGGATACATCGTACAGCTCTCGGGCGATGGTCAAGACATTGTGAGCGGAACCTACTACGGAGCCAGCAACTACGACCAAATCTATTTTGTCGAAACCGATCAGGCGGGAGCGATATACGGTTATGGTCAAAGCATATCGCCAGGCAATTCCTTGATCAGCAATGTGGGTTATAGCGTATCCAACAGCGGCAATTCATTGATGAAGATGAACGCTGCATTGTCGGCGTTGGAATGGAGTACTGTAATTGGAACCGGCAATGGCAATCCCAACCTGTCGCCATCCGCATTTCTCGTGGATTACTGCAACCGCATATACATCAGTGGATGGGGAGTGAGCTCGGTGATATCGCCGCTCAATCCGGGCAATCATCTGTTTCCGTTGACCAATATGGAGGTCACCACGGACGCCCTCTACCCCACTAGCAGCACGGGAGGATTTTACATGGCCGTATTTGACGATGCGATGACGACATTGGAGTATGCGACCTTCTATGGCGGCAACACCAGCAGCGAACACGTGGACGGCGGCACCAGTCGTTTTGACCGCAAGGGCATCATTTATCAAAGCGTATGCGCTGGATGCGGCGGCAGTGATGATTTTCCAATCGTGCCAACCGATGCTTGGTCATCGACCAACAACAGCAGCAACTGCAACAATGGCGTATTCAAGTTTGATTTCCAACTGCCCATAACCGTTGCGGACTTTACCTTTCAGGACGGCTGCGTCAATACGTCGATTCCTTTTCAATCCAACAGCACATTTGCACAAAATTACAGTTGGAATTTTGGCGGCCTTGGCACATCGAATCAAGCCAACCCCAGCTTCGTGTTTACCAATGCCGGACAATATCCCATTACCCTGATTGTAACTCATCCCAACACCTGCAATTTGAGCGATACCTTGGTGCAGTGGATTGAGATTTTTGCTGCCGGTAGCACAACCCTATTGCCCGTAGAAGTATGCGAAGGCACTACCAGTGTATTGGGTAGTCCCAACAGTCCATCAGACGCTACTTACACGTGGATTCCATCCACCTATTTGGACAATGCATCGCTACCGCAACCTGTGTTCACAGCGGGATCTACAACCGCTTATATGGTGCTGATGGATCATGGGCCTTGCATTGACACCCTTTACCAAACGGTGGAGGTGCCTCAACTCGAGCTCAGCTTGCCCGAAGACACCGTGCTTTGCGATGCCGCGACACTGAGTTTGAACGCCACCTTCAGCCCGACCAACGCTGAGATCGATTGGAGCAACAGCAGCATTTTTGTTCCATTGCTCAACGACAATCCACAAGACACTGACATAGAGGTAACCGTAAGTTCACCGACCACCTTTTACGCCCGCATTCGAATTGGAGATTGTATTAAAATCGATTCCATTGTAGTGCAGACGGTAAGCTTTCAAACCACCATTGAAGGCGATTTTTCAGTGTGCGCCGGAGACGAAACCACGTTGCAAGTGCTCAATCCAAATCCAGCATTCAGCTACACTTGGTCGCCCGCAGCATTGATCGTTTCTGGGCAACAAACTCCATCTGTTGTGGTCGTGGTGCCGGAGACCACCACTTACAGTGTGCTTTCAACCTATGGCGATTGTGAGGCCGAAGATGAAGTCACCGTTACCATTAGTTCTTTGAGTGGATCCACCGTTGAGGCCACTGCACAACCGGATGTCATCGTCAATGGACAGACCACTCAGCTCGCGGTCCAACCATCGGGTTATACATACAGCTGGACACCCATTGAGGGGCTCTCCAATGCATCGGCACAAACACCTCTGGCGGCACCCGAAGAAACCACCACCTATTATGTTGCATTGAGCGATGGAGAATGCACTGCGCTAGATAGTGTAACGGTGCGCGTAGTGGAATTTGTGTGCGGACCACCAAGCATTTATGTTCCCAATGCCTTTACGCCAAATGTAGATGGCATCAACGAAAAGCTATATGTCCGCGCCAACAACATCGACCAATTGTATTTTGTGATTTATGACCGATGGGGCGAAAAAATGTTTGAGACCCAAAGTTTGAGTCTTGGATGGGATGGCCGTTTCAAGGGAGAAAATCTTCCACCGGATGTTTATACCTATTACTTGGAAGCCACCTGTGAAGGAGGAAGCACGTACTTTGACAAAGGTAACATCACGCTAATCCGATGAGAACCCGCAGACATATACGGCTTTGGCTCATCTTGTTGATGGCGATAGCAGCCATTAATAGCTACGGACAAGATGTGCACAGCACCCAGTATTACAACACCCCATACTTGATCAACAGCGGATTGACGGGGCAATTCAACGGCGAGCAGCGTTACGCGTTGTATCATCGCAGTCAATGGAGAAGTATCAGCGTTCCCTATCGTTCGGTCGCGTTGAGTGCCGATTGGCGCAATCTTACGTTGACAAGAAGAATTGACAAAATACCGAAGGTTCATTCGGGAGTCACTTTGATCAACGATCGTGCGGGCGATTCGCGATTTCGCACCACGGTGTTTATGGGGAGTTTATCTGTGCCATTGGCCTGGAATCAATGGCAAATCACACCGGCCTTGAGCTTGGGACTCATCAACATGTCGATAGACCAATCGGATCTTTTTTTTGATCAGAACTGGACGGGGCAGGTGTTTGACCCATCGGCCAACAATGGCGAAGGCTCAATATCAGAAGGCTATAGCCGCTTTCAATGCAACACCGGTATTGCATTTTCGAAGGCACAAAATGGCGTTGAGACCCTATTTGGAATTGGCGTATTCAATCTGCAACAGCCCAGACAAAACTTTTTAGAGGGCGACGACATGCGACTGCAGCGCCGTTGGGTGATGCACGGTCAAGTGAAATTTGGTGTAGCTCCGCAATGGCAAGCCGAACCGATACTACTTTGGATGCAACAAGGCCCGTATCGTTCCATCGCTCCGGGACTGCGTGTACACTATGATTTGCAAACCCCGGGTATACCCACCATAGCGTATGTTGGCATGACGGGACGAGCGCGCGATGCGGGCAATATCATTGCAGGAATGCGCTACGACATGTGGGATGTGGGCTTGAGTTACGACATCAATGTAAGCGACTTGGTACCCGCGAGCAACCGGCGCGGAGGTTTGGAACTTACTGTGGTGTATATCATTCCGCCCGCCATTCAAATTCCTACGTACAAGAGTTGCAAAAAATGGATGTAAGCCCGCCTTAAATCCAACCGATCATCATGCACAGGCCAAAAAGAAGCATGGCGACTGCAATAAATCGATTGATAAAGGAAGACTCCGACTTCTGCATCCAACGCATTCCGAAATAAGCACCGCCAAAGGCAGCGAAGGAGGCAAAGATCAACAACCCCGACTGCATGGTTTGCGGCGCCCATTGCACGATGGAAAAATAAACCGATATGCGTGTGATATCCACCATGCAAGCGAGCACCACTCGAGTGCCCATGAATTCATTTTTGGTGAGAGCGGTTCGCAACAAAAAGGCACTTCTCAATGCCCCTTGATGGCCGCTCAATCCGCCGAAAAAACCACTGAGTAAACCACCCCATGGCAACCAATGGACTGGCCAAATGGATTTTTTAGCCTCTTGCTGCAACTCATAGATGGCAAAAAACATAACCAATGCTCCAAATACAAACGACACTGTCTTTACCTCAAAAAAGTATCCCCAAAGCGAATAAGACCATAGTGCGGTTTTGGGAATAAAAGCGATGCATTGTGCTCCCAACCATGCTCCAAGAACCGATGTCAAACCAAAACGCAAGATCATCTCTTTACTGGCGTATTTGCCCACCAAAAAAAGCTTGAACACATTGTTGGCCATATGAACCAGAGCGGTGCCCAAAACCGCCAACTCCGGCGAAAAGAACAATAGAAATGCAGGCAACAGCAAAGTGCCCATGCCAAAACCGCTCATAAAGCTCAGCAGCGAGCCCAAGCAAGCTACAATTCCTACGACTATATATTCCATCAGAACAATTCCCCTTTAATGTATTTCAAAAAATCTTGCTCAGCAGCCCAAAGTTCAAAATCCTTCATTACCGCACCATTCAATCCAATCTTCATGGAGCAGACCGCCTCGTAATCCGCTTCGAGTTTTTGCATGTCCATTTGTTTGAGCATCTTCATCACTGAGGGCATGTGTTCGTAGGGGAATGAAAGCTCCACCACTTGCATGGCAGTGCGCTCGACCAAGAAAGCATCGGCAATCGCCATTTGCGCAGTGGTTTTGTAGGCATCAATCAAGCCCCCAGTGCCCAACTTGGTGCCGCCAAAATAGCGCACCACTGCCACCAACACATTGGTGAGATCGGCGGCCAAGATCTGGCCATAGATGGGCTTACCGGCGGTACCCGAAGGTTCACCATCATCGTTGATGCGGTGTTTTGATTTGTCCCAACCCAATCGCCACGCATAACAAATGTGGTGCGCATTGTGGTGCTCTTGCCACCATTGATCGAGCCTGACTTTGACCTCCGACTCGGTGCGCACATGGCATGCAAATCCCAGATGCTTGCTCGCCAAAACACGATGAATGGCCTCACCCGATCTTTCGATGGTTCGATATGTAAAGGCCGATGGGGACACGCAAAAAAAGTTTACGAAATGGGGTTCATCATGACACTGAATACCGTGATGCTGTTGGGATCGCGATCGTAGTACAATTTATCCAAAGCACTTAGAATATTCTTTGCCCGAAAATAAGAGGTGTGCAGATTGTTGTCGCCCTTTACGGTCCATTGAATGGTGAAACTACTCTCCTCTTCCTTGTAATTTTTTACATATTCCAACATCAAGCGCAACGACTCCACTTTGCTCGCGGATTCGACGGTATGAAAAAGGAACGACTGATTGTGACGCGGATTAACGGTGATGAGTCGCAGCACCGTGGAACGACCTTGTTCCTCAAAGTGGAAAACCAAACTGTTTTCGCCCAAGCCGATGTATTTGGAAATTTCGGATTGCAAGTGAGCGATTTCTATATTTTTATCGATTGTCATTGTAATTGCAAATATGCGACGAAGGCTACAAAATGCAGCGCCAAACAGAAAAAACAACTCCATGAGCTGCATGATAAAAAAGATCGCCCCGAAAAATAGGCTTTGAATATCACAGCGCCTGGGTTGCTAAGGCCTAGCCAGCTATTCGTTGAGCAACCTATCGGAGGGGTAAAACAAAAGCACAACAACTTGCGCAATACTCAGAATTTCGTTTTAGCTGCAATTGATTCCGTTGGTAATGTCGATGCAAGGCGAAAACAGAAGAACGCGAATAATTTATTGCCCTTTCCATTGTTCACACCATAGCGCAGCAGCCTGTGAGCAAAGTTCAAACACACGATCGAAATCCCGTTGATTGCCATAATACGGATCGGGAACCTCATTGGCCCCACTCATGGACAATGGCTCCAAAAAAGGTTTGACTTTTTTGCGCGAGGCCTCGTTGGGTGCCATTATCAATACATCACGAAAATTTTGACCATCCATGGTGAGAATAAGATCAAAAGACTCGAAGTCGCGGGCGGAAAATTTTCGTGCAGCGAGGTGCGCGATATCAATACCATGGTCCTTCATGCATTGTACGGCACGCGGATCAGGAGCATCGCCCGTGTGATAGCCCTGCGTTCCGGCACTGTCAAAATCCATGTTCAAACCCTTTGCGGCATTTCGCAAAACACCTTCACCCATGGGCGAACGGCAGATGTTGCCGAGGCAAACAACCAAAACTCGTTTGATGTTATCCATAGGAGGCAGCGCGAAGAAGACGATCGTTGATGGCTCTTCCCACACCCACATCGGGCATCAGTTCGGTCAAAATTAGATCGTATTGTTTTTGGTCCAACTCACGCATAGCCGCAAAAAGATTGCGCGCTGCTTCAGAAAGATCGCCATTGGGCGAGAGTACAATGCCCGGATGATCATCAAATTCAGTTTGAAAAGAGAGGTAAGCCACATTGAGGTCGGCTACACTTCGAAGCAATTCATCGATGGAGCCAATTTGCAATTTGGTTCGAGGCGCATAATGGCTGGCCAGCATGCCAGGAGCCTTGGGGTTGCTTGAGCTGTGCAGTTGAACATCCACATCGCCCACACAATGTTGAATCATTTCCAGCGGAATCCCTCCTTGCCTGAGCAATGTGATTTGACCGTTTGGCGAACAATGCACGATGGTTGATTCGACACCAACCGCGCACGGACCACCGTCAAGAACAGCGCTCACTTTGCCATCCAACTGATCTTGCACGTGACCAGCAGTAGTGGGCGAAATGTAACCAAACGGATTGGCCGATGGCGCTGCCAAAGGAAAGTCGAGCATACGCAGCAGTTCCAGAGTAATGGCATGATTGGGAACGCGCAAACCGACCGAATCCAAACCCGACGTAACGATATCTGGAATGATCTTTTGTCGAGGCAAAACGATGGTCAGCGGACCCGGCCAGAACATTTGAGCGAGGCGACGCGCCTTGTCGTGGATATCGCATGCAAAACGATCCATTTGATCCACATCGGCAATGTGTACAATCAGCGGATCGAAATACGGTCTTTTTTTGGCCTCAAAGATTTTGACCACCGCTTCCGCATTGAGCGCATTGGCAGCTAAGCCATAAACCGTCTCGGTAGGTATCCCTACCAATTGGCCTTGGCTCAGCAATTCAGCAGCGATGTGCGAATCGTAGATGATCATAGCGCCTTACCCATTTTTGGGATGTCGCAAAATTACACCGAGTTCCATAGGAAAGTCAACAGATTCTTCAAAAGGCATCTCTTGGGTGAATGAAAATTTCCAGATTCCTTTCATGTCAAAGGACTTGGCCAAATCCAAAGGAAACTCAATATCGACGATATCAAACCCTTTATCCCCATAGAATTCCCCTTTGTCGTTGCGCACTGGCATTTCGATCAGTCGATCGACCTGTCTGCCATCCGGCGCTGTTTCGATCATACGGATGAGCATTTTATCGTATAAAAAACCAGTGGCACATCGAAACGACAACAGCATCTCGCATTTTTCATTGGTCTGTTCGATGGGAATTTCAAAAAGCTTCACGTCGGACTTTTTCCATTCGAGGTCCCCTTCAAATTTTTGGGTTTCGTTGTAGAATTCGCGCTTATCGCTGCAGGAGACCAAAACAATAGCCACAGAGGACAAGGCCAAAAACAGTAAGCGAAAAAAGAATTTGAACATCATAAGCGTTATGGTTTAGGCCTCCGAGCGTCTTAAGGCCATTGGCCGGCACATGCGCAACGCAAAAAAAGCCACAAGATTGTGGGAAGTATGCGAAATTCGCCGCATGGTAAAGATCGGACTTTTGTCAGACACGCATGGATGGTTGGATCCGCGGGTGTTTCATCACTTTGCGGAGGTCGATGAAATATGGCATGCGGGCGACTTTGGGGAAGGCGTTTTGGAGGCTTTGCAAGACTTTAAACCATTGCGCGGAGTATGGGGCAACATCGATGGACATACCGTTCGCGCCCAAACGCCAGAGCACTTGCGCTTTCGCATTGAAAAAGTAGATGTGTGGATGACGCATATTGCAGGATTGCCCGGTAAATGGGCCAAGCCTATTGCGGAAGACATTGCAGCCAACCCACCCACTCTTCTGGTGTGTGGGCATTCGCACATTTGCAAAGTACAATACGATAAGCGCTTGGGAACATTGTATATGAATCCCGGAGCTGCAGGTCGCCACGGCTTTCATCACCAACGCACCCTCTTGCGCTTTGAGATTGCAGGATCAAAAATCCAACAGCTCGAGGTCGTAGAACTGGGGCCGCGAGCAGAGCGCTTTGCCCCGTAAACCACTGCTGCTGCAGTTCAGCGCATGGGCTGCAAAAAAAAAACAATACCATAGAAACTGCGCAGAACACGAGCAGATCATGAACAAAAAAAATGAAATGCTGTTGGATGCACAAGGAAACATTCGGGAGTACCTTTGACGCCCATTAGATAAAACACCATGAGTATTAGCCGCCAAGCCATATTTGATGCATTGCGCAACGTGATCGAGCCCGATCTCAAAAAGGACATTGTCGAGTTGGGATTGGTTAAAATCAATGACGTGAAGGACCACACGATAGACCTTCAAGTGAAAGTGAGCAATCCCGCCATGCACAGCAAAATGCGCATGCGCGAAGCTTGTGAATTTGCCATACACCGCACATTGGGCAACGAATGGAATGTGGTGACCGAGGTCATCGCCATTGCAGGAGACGAACGCAATGGAGAATTGCGGAAGGTATTGCCGGGCGTAAAGCACATCATTGCTGTGGCCAGTGGCAAAGGCGGCGTAGGCAAAAGCACCGTGAGTTCAAATTTGGCCGTTGGCTTGGCGCAAGCGGGCTACAGCGTTGGGTTGTTGGATGCCGATATCTACGGTCCCTCAGCGCCTACCATGTTTGATTTGGTGCACGAGCGTCCGAGAGTAATCGAGAAAGATGGCAAAAATTTGCTCGAACCCGTTACACAATATGGAGTCAAAGTATTGAGCATTGGATTTTTTGCAGACATCAATCAAGCCATTGTTTGGCGCGGGGCGATGGCCAACAAGGCTTTGCAGCAAATGATCAACGATGCCGATTGGGGGCCGTTGGACTATTTGATCATCGACTTGCCTCCCGGAACCGGCGACATCCATTTGAGCATCATACAACTTGTGCCCATCACCGCAGCCGTTGTGGTGAGTACACCGCAAGAAGTGGCTTTGGCCGATGCGCGCAAAGGCATAGCCATGTTTGAATTGCCCGGCATACAAATCCCCATCCTTGGATTGATCGAAAACATGGCTTGGTTTACACCCGAGGAACTGCCGCAAAACAAATACTATCTGTTTGGCAAAGACGGCGTAAAAAACCTTTGCGAAGACAGTGCAGTGCCTTTCCTTGGACCTTTGCCGTTGGTGCAAAGCATAAGAGAATCGGGCGATGCCGGTCGACCTGCGATCATGCAAGAAGGAACCTTGGCCCACCAACACCTGAAAGACATCGTACACCAAATTGAAAAAGAAATCCGCTTGCTGCCCTTTCGCAAGAAAAAAGAGGCCACTCCGGTGCAAACATAACGCTTATGCCTCGCGCAGCAAAACGCGACATTCACAAACCAAGTCACCTATATTTGTGCCATGAAACACGAGTTATTTCATAAAGTAAATGCATCGTTGGACACCATCCGCCCCTATTTGGAGGCCGATGGTGGCGACATCAGTTTGATCGAGATAACCGATGACATGACCGCAATCGTGGAGTTGCATGGCGCATGCAGCAGTTGCAACATGAGTCACATGACCATGAAAGCCGGAGTAGAAAATGCCATTCGCACTGCGGTGCCAGAAATCAAAAATGTGCACGCCCTCAATTCTTCCATCCTCTCTTAGGACATCAAGCCCTGATAGCAGCCCACGGGTTGCTTGAGCGACCGCACGACCATCAATGTGCAATGAGCACCGTGTGGTGGTAAACCCCTGCATCGGACCGCAATCTCAGTACATACGCCCCGTTGGGTAGATCCGAAACATCGATTCCATTGGTGCCGTTTTGCGTTGTTTGTGCCACCCGCTGGCCCTGACCATTGAACAATTCAGCAGCAGTTGCTACCGAAGCATTGTTCCATTGCAACCATTGATTGGCGGGAATCGGAA
>CANHSF010000066.1 GCA_947463065.1 Flavobacteriales bacterium
AAGGCATCGGTGATTTCGAAGGTGTAACAACCGGCAGGTAAACACAGGCTGGTGGTGTAGATATTGTCTTCGAGCGCGAATGTTCCAGCTGGTAAGGTCATTACCAAAGCGCCCATTTCGTTGTACACGTTCACACCGGTTTCAGCAGGGAAGCAGTCTGTTACAACATCAATGTCCATGTTGTAGCAGAACTCATCCACACAGCCATTGGCCGGAGGCAAGAATCCTGAACAAACACCGTACGGGTCGTAAGCAATTTCGTCAGCAGCGAGGCCATCACCGCAGTCAAAACCCCATGTGGCACAACTGAAGTTAACGGGCAACGAAGGGTCTTGGCCCCAGAAGTAGGTACCATTGTCTTGGAATCCATCGCCCAACCAAGCCGTGGCTTCAATGGGGAGTTGGGTTCCTGCACAGTCGCAGATGGTTTCACCGCTCAAGCACTCGTCTGTATCAAAGGAGAATGCGGGAGACTCAGCGCCATTGTCAAGGACATAATAAACGCTATATGAAGCGCCCTGAACATTGAAGTAAAGGTCGATCAAATCACCAGAAGTAAAACCAAAAGCACTTAGATCAAGGTAGGTGTATGCGCCGCCATTGACTGAAGTGTATATTCCTGCTACGGCGCATGCACCGGTGTAGGTAGGGATGATGGTACCCGATGGCGTTTGTGTGCCGCCAGCTGTTTCAATGCAGCCCGTGTCAATGTAGTCGATATCCAAATTGGCACACGTTACTACTGTACAGTTGCCGGAAATGAAGGAATAGGTGGCCGATTCTGTGCCATCATTCAATACGTAATAGTAGGTATGTAGGGTATTGTCTTCAAAGATCAACATACCGATGGGATCACCGCTGAAGAAGGTGCCATTCAATACAATTTCATTCCAACCGTTGAGAGCGGTGTACACCCAGATAGAGTATACAGTACAATCGCCGGTGTAGTATGCATAGAAGTCTACGTTTTGCGCATTGCCATTGCAGCCCATATCGAAGGTGTTCGAGTTGGTGAAAGCACAAGTAGAAATACAAGCACCTGTGGTATAAAGCTGTGTGGTCGAAACCGAGCCATCGCTCAACACGATTTCAAATTGGTACTGGGAAGCCATTTCGTACAAATAGAAATTCATCATGTCGCCCGAAACATAGCCAAAGGCGCTGAGGTCGGTATAATTCCAACCGGAGTTGATGGTGTAAGTCCAAACTCCAGCCACCGTGCAATTGCCGACATAATCAGCGTATAACGAAACTTCTTCGGCATCGGCCCAGCAACCAAAGAAGAATGCATCTGTATTGTAAACCGAACACCCACCTGCACAAGCGGTGTTTTGGGTGACATTGAGGGTGCCGTTGACTTGGTTGGAAATACAGGGATATTGGTCGATCACCAATGAGATGGTGCCGTCATAGTTCGCCGTGAAATCGAGTGAAGAAGCGCCGGCGAATGTGCCGCAGCCGTCGTCGTCGAACAACAAGAAGTCGCCTGAGGTTTGATCAAACAGCGTCAATTGCGAATCCCAAGAGGTGCCGCAAAGCGAAACGGTGTAGTTCGCGCCGTTGCATACATCGAGTGTATAATAGTCACCACCCCATACGTTGGTCAAGGTGTACGTGTCGCCAACAAAAGCTGGGGTAACATCACCATAATAGGTATTGTTGTTGTCACAACCAGATGGACAATCGGTCAACTGATAAATAGTGAGCGTACCATTGGTGGTGTTTGAAGTACAATTGAACAAATCCACCAAAACACGGATGGTGCCCGATAGCGTAGCTGTCCATTGCAATTCGGAGGCTGATTCAGTGATTCCGTCATTGCAGCCATCGTCATCGTAAGCGAGATAGTTGCCAAAACTATCATAAAGTGTAATCTGCGAGTCCCAAGTGGTTCCACATGTAGAGAACAGATAAGTGGCCCCTTGGCACACATCGAAATTGATGTATTCTCCGCCCCAAATATTAAGAATTTGGTCAAAGTCACCACCTTGGTTGGTGATCATGGTTACATCGAAAAGCGTGTTGTTGTTGGTGCATTGTGCATTGGATTGTAGGGGTGCCCAATGCATCAAGACACAACACAAAAGAGCATACAAAAGTCCTTTTGTAGATTTGATTTTCATGGTTTAGTGTTTAATTGTGTAATAAAAAAGCGATCAAAGTTAAATGGTAATCGCCTAAATTGCAATTCTTGCAGACCAAAGTCATCCGATGAATAGTGGACCGAAGGTTTTGGGCGACAAAATGAGTTCATTGTAATTCTTGTTTTGAGTCGATTTTGGTTTGGTAATCATTGAGTTATGTCTTTTTTTTGTGCTGTAAGAAACCGTAATTATGCGCATTATTTTTTTGAACATCCTTGGAGTGCTTTGCCTATGCGCGCATAGTGTTGGCCAGTATGCGAATGATTGGGTGGACTACAGTTCAGCATACTTGGCTTTTCCTGTTGTTCAAGACGGTTGGTACAAATTGACCTATGAGCAATTGGAACAATCGGGGATGATTGTGGGGAATATCAATCCCAAACAAGTGCATCTTTTTGCTGCAGGTGAAGAAATCAGACAAATGTTTTTCGGCGATGAGGATGAATTGTTCGAGCCGGGCGAGTATTACCGTTGTTGGCTTCACGGGCACGGCGGTGAAATGGAGGTTGGCGCTTATGGCAATGAACAATGGAGACCAGATGTGTCCTACAGCTTGTTCAACGATACATTGTACCATTACATCAGTATTCAAGAAAACTTTGCTACTTGGCTCAACGAAATCGCCATGCCAGAGGCAGTTGATGTACCCGAGCACCAAGACGTGATGTATAGTGTTCGTCATGCGCTGCATCAGAATTACTACATTGGAAGGGCCGACAACAACGGAATTGCGCTACCTAATTACGATGAAGCAGAGGGCTGGTTTGATCCTGCTTTTGGATTCGCCAACTACATTGTGCAGATGCCAACTCCGTATCGCAACACGAGCGAACCCGATGTGGAGGTTCAATGGAAAATAGCGGGTGTAAATTCTGCATTGGGCATTCCCAATCATCATCTACAAGCTACAGTCAATGGCAATTCGAATGTGTATTTCGATACCACCTTCACTGGGCATCGGCTGATTCAAAAAACATTCATGCTGGATGCTTCCTCCAATTGGAATCAGCTTACCATGGGGTTTCGGGCAGTCAATGATTTGGGGGTTGCCGCGGACCTCATGGCTTTGGGCTCGATGACCGGTGCGTATCATCGTTTACCGGAATTTCATGATGGTGCAAACCATACCATGCGCGTAAAGGCCGTAGCAGGTGCGGATTGGACCAAGTTGGCACTTCAGTTATCGGGATATCAGCAGCCGGCCGTTTATCGCATGGATGGCGGCACACCAACGCGTCTGCCTGTTGTTTGGAATGGCACCACATTGGACGTTTGGATACCTTGGGAAGAAAATTCGGAGCAAACCTTGATGCTCAGCGAAAGCAGTTTATCCATCGTGCCAGATGTTTTTCAGCCAGTGGCCATGGAAGACTTTACTACCACAATGGCGGCAGGGGATTTGGTCATCATTACACACCGCAAGTTGATTGACGCAGCGTTGAACTATGCCATTTTCAAGGAAGCGAATGGTCATTCGGTACAAGTCGTTGATGTCGAACAACTGTATCATCAATACGGCGGAGGCGTAATGAAGAACCCGCTTTCGATCCGGCGATTTTTGAGTCGATTGGTGGATATGGGCAAGGCGCCGGGGCATTTGTTTTTGGTGGGCAAAAGCATACACGAGGCCCCCGTGAGCGGCGAGAGCGGGGCACGCAATTCACCGGTGCTTTTTGCCGAAAACTTGGTTCCTACTTGGGGCAATCCAGGGAGTGACGCGCTGTTTTCGGCAGGATTGAACGGGACACTCTATGAGCCGGCTGTTCCAACAGGGCGTTTGTCGGCGAATGGCCCTCAGGATGTATTGAATTACCTCAATAAGGCCGTTGAACAACAGAATCAACCTGCAGGGATGTGGCGCAAGAATGTGATGCATTTTGGCGGTGGCAGTATCGCATACGAGCAAAACATGTTTCGCACTTACCTCAATGCCTATAAGATTTTGGCGGAAGGCCAATATGTGGGCGCAAGGGTACATAGCTTTTTTAAAAATACCGCGGAACCTGTGCAATTGAATGTGTCCGATTCCATCCAATTGTTGATCAACGAAGGCGCCTCGGTGATGACGTTTTTTGGTCATGCGAGCAGCACAGGCTTTGATCAAAACATTGATGCGCCAGAGAGCTATAGCAATCAGGGTCGTTATCCATTGCTTATCGGCAATTCCTGTTACACCGGAAACATCCATTTGGCATCTGGTCAAAGTGCGAGCGAGCGATTCGTGTTGGCGGCGAATCGCGGAGTAATAGGCTTTTTGGCCAAAGGCGACTTGGGCATACCGACCTATTTGGACATGTATACATCGAATTTGTATCGGCATTTGTTTGATCAAAGCTATGGAGCAAGCATTGGACAATGCATGCAGCGCGCCATTGCAGACTTTCAAAGTCCGAATGATTTTTATAAACAAAATGCGGCATGGACATTCGTCTTTCATGGAGATCCGAGCGTTGTTCTCTTTCCTTTTGATCGGCCTGATTTTGTGGTTGAAGAAGAGCAGATCCAGTTGCCCGGTCTTCAGCTTGCAGCGTCACCGGAAAGCCGCACGGTTAAAGCGTGGATCGCCAATGCAGGTAAAACCACAACCGCCCAATGCGAAGTTGTTTTGGAGCATTTGTTTCCTGATGGAACGGACACCGTTTATGTACAAACATTGAATGGACTGTGGTACGGCGATACAGTGATTTGGACCATCCCGGGGTTGGAAATGCCGGGAAGCCATCATTTCGGTGTTCGGGTGGATTTGCCAGCGCAGACGATCGATGAGTTGGATGATTTTTCGAACAATACCGTTTCTTCCATGCAGGTGGTAGTTACCGATGGCGATATTCGGCCCGTGTATCCTTATCCATTTGCTGTGATCGATGAGCAGCAGCCTGTTTTGCGAGCCAGTACAACGTATGCTTTGGAACCCGCACGGACGTATTGGTTGCAAGCTGATACGACGCCGTTTTTTAATTCACCACTTTTGGCATCGATGCAACAGACCTCGTTTGGAGGAACAATCCAGTGGCCAATGCCGTTTGCCCTTGAGGACAGCATGGTTGTGTTTTGGCGATGCTCGCCTGTGGAAGAGCCATTGCGCTGGCGCACATCATCGTTTCAGCATATAGCGGGCCGCCGTGGTTGGGGCATGCAGCACCGAGCTCAGATGAGCGCGCTGTCCGCTCAGGGTATGGATTACCAGGAAGAGAATTGGAATTGGCAATTTGAGACGGCCACAGCCCAATTGAAGTGCGAAGTCTATGGGGCAGCGGATAGTTATTTTGAAAATCTAGCTACGCGGTACCAATTGAATTTGGATGTGCAGGAATATGGAGGATATGGTTATGGATTACCAGCCATTATGGTAGCCGTCTTGGATAGCGCAACGCTATATCCTTGGCTCAGTAATTATGCAGGCTTGAGTCCTGAGAATGATTTTGACAATACACTTGTGAGTGCCAATGCACGGGGGCGACAAGAGAAGTATTTTATCTTTCAACAGAACGATCCCGCACAGTTGTCCGGTCTAGCTGAAATGTTGCAAACTGGTATAGAAGAAGGCCATCACGTATTGCTGTATTCTTGGCAATATGCTTTGCCTACGCTTTGGCCGCAGAGTTTGAGTGATGCATTGAGCGCGCAAGGCCTTGATGATTTGGTTGCGGTACAAGACAGTCTGCCCTTTATTTATTATTTCCAGAAGGGCTCGCCATCGTCGGTCAGTGGCACAATAGGAGCAACAAGCGATGCCTTCTTGCAGTTGTCCGTTGATCTTCAAGGAGCACAAGGAAACGGGATTTTGCAGACACCAAAAATTGGCCCTGTCTATCAATGGCAATCGGCCGAATGGACGTTTGGTGCGGTCGATGTGGGATCCACAGACGGGATGCTGTCACAGCTTCGCGGATTGGATCCTTCGCCGGCAACAACCCTTTTTGGCGGAGAGAATCAATGGGTAATGCCAACGCAAGATTTGGCCGGTATCGATGCAGATGCATTTGAACAGCTTCAAATCAATTTTTTGATGGGCGATAGCGCATCGGGGACTGCCCCTGATTTGAGAAGGCTGCATGTGTGGTATGAGGAGGTGCCTGAGTTTGCATTGGATGCTCAATCCGGTTTTATGCATTCGGCCGACACGCTGGAGGAGGGCCAAACCTTGCAAGTTGTCGTGCCGATCCGAAATATTGGCCATGTCACGGGCGATAGCCTTTTGGTGCGGTATCAGGTAGTGGACGCCAAAGGCAACGTGCACAAGATTCCATACGCCTTGCAATCGCCCTTGGCAGCGGACGATGTATTGGCCGATACAATTCGGTTGGCTACTGCTGGTTTTGCGGGTTGGAATCGCTTTGTGATGGCTGTGAATCCCAAGGACTCCATTACAGGTCGTCCTCCGCAACGCGAGCAATTTGATTTCAATAATGCGTTGGAATGGATGTTCTATGTGGATGCTGATCGGGTCCCACCGGTGTTGGAGGTTACCGCAGATGGGCGACACATAATACACGGAGAGTTGGTGTCGGCTACTCCGGAGCTATTGATAAGCTTGCGCGACGAGAACATGCATTTGGTGATGAACAACATCAGCGACACGACGGCATTTCGGGTTTATTTGACGCACCCCGATGGTCAACAAAAGGTGTTGCGGTTTGAAGATCCAGAAGTAGAGATTGTTCCAGCTGCGCATGCGCGTGTACCTTATCGGATCTATTATCGCCCACAGCGTTTGGCAGACGGTATGTATGAGTTGAGGGTTGAAGCAGCCGATAAGAGCGGCAATTCGAGCGGGGCATTGGATTATCGCATTCAATTTCGCGTGGTCAACGAGGCCAGCATCTCAGAGATGATGAATTACCCGAACCCATTCAGCACATCAACACGATTTGTATTTACCATTACAGGATCAGAATTGCCTGAGGAGTTAAAAATCCAAATCATGACAATAGGCGGCAAAGTGGTTCGAGAGATTTTGGCCCACGAGCTAGGCGCTATGCATATCGGTCGCAACATCAGCGAGTATGCATGGGATGGTCGAGACGAGTTCGGAGATCAATTGGCGAATGGAGTTTATTTTTACCGAACGGTTGTTCGGTATCGGGGCGAGGACATGAAGCATTTGGAAACCGCGGCAGACGCCTATTTCAAACAAGGCTTTGGAAAAATGTATCTGATGCGTTGATCCACTGAGAACTGCATGTCAGAAGGATGCTGAAAACGAAAGAGGCGACACACCTGTGTCGCCTCTTTCGTTTTTTAAGCACGTCATCAATTTAGATCATTCTACTACCATTTTGAGAGTAGTGTAACGATCACCATCTACGATTTGTACATAATAGATGCCATTGGCCAAGTCGCGGTTGGGTTGAATGGTGGTATTGATGTAGCCCTCTACGTTGTAAGCTTTATCGAATAGGGTTTTACCTAGAGCGTCGATGATAACCACGCGTACCGAAGGACTGTTGAGATCTACGGCATTGAGAATAAATCCAGATCCGTGGTTGGGATTTGGATAGATCACTGCCTCTGCAATTTGGCTTTCGGTTTTTTGGTTTTCTTCAACCATGGGTTGCATGGTTTGGGATTCTTCCAATACGGATCCGCCAATGAAAATGGTTTGAGGCGTTCCGTAAGTACCTTGCACTGATCCGCCGATACCGTAATTGGGTCTTACTCGCACTCTGTAGTAAGTCTGCGGAAGAATGGAATGGTTAGCAGGTGAAGTGCCTGTTGGCAGGGTTAGCGGAATGATGCGCGAGTGGTAGGTAGATGTGAATGGAATGCCCGTTGGTGTGGGATCAGCGCATCCTGACACGGGGGTAAATTCAAAGGTATAGCTGGTAACAGCGCAGATGAAAGGATCCGTTCTCAAGAAGGTATTTGGTAAAAGCGTAGCAGGAGCGCTGCAACGTTGCGAAGCGCGGACCTGAATATCACTTGAAGGAGCGATGGTTACAACACAGCCTGGGTTTGCGCCATACACAATGATATCGATATCGTCGCCGTTGGCATTTTGCAGTGAGGTGTAATTCGCATTGATGATAAGGTAGTAAGAGTTGCCGGGGATGAGACCGAACGCAGGATTACTCAAAGAAGTACTTCCTGTCACTGTACCCGATCCACCACCAACAGAACCTGGGAGAGGAGCGAAATTGAGGGTGTATGAGTTTGCACCGGTCCATCTTGGTTTGAATGTACTGCAGATACTGAGGGGCGAAACTACACTGGTGTTGCAGGCCGATGGCAAGAGTTGTTTGATGCATACGCTGTAGGCACCACCGTTTCCGCTGGCGGCTCCCACTGACACATAGTAAGTTTGTCCAATCGTAAGGCCATCGAGGTTGAGTGTCTCCGTGCCAGAAGTTGCATTGCTGGTGTTTTCGGTAGCACCGGCAATTGGAGCAAGGGCGCTGTTGCACAATTGAATAGCGCCATCCATTCCTGTTGCAGTCAATTGAATGCTTACGGCAGGTGTGCTAGCAACAAATCGGTACCATTGGTCAGGACCTGAGAATGCATCGCTTTCTGAAGAGTTGGTGGATGTAGCGCAGTTTCCGCTGTAGGTTGCACATTGCGGGTACCATGCATTGGCGCCGATGATCATTTGAGCCGAAGCAGCATTGTCGATAGCGGGTGGACAGGTGGTGCATAGACTGTAGCATACTACGGGCAAAGTAATATCGCTCGCGTTGAGCAAGAAGGAGCGGTTGCCTGATGTATTGCAGGCGCCAG
The DNA here is from genome assembly GCA_947463065.1 of Flavobacteriales bacterium. GTDB lineage: Bacteria > Bacteroidota > Bacteroidia > Flavobacteriales_D > Sanyastnellaceae > CANHSF01. The sequence continues at coordinate 8,862 of CANHSF010000066.1, forward strand.
GCACGGATTCATCGCTTCCCCACGCATTGCCATTGACAAATTTGTAAAAATACGTTGTGTTTTCGGGCATGCTTAATGTGACGGTGTAGATGCCATCTGCGTTTCCGTCAGACATTGGAGTACCATCTGGATCCCATCCTTGGAAGGATCCTGCTATATGGACACCGTTGGGAGAAACGGTTTGTCCAGACATATCGACTTGGAACGTGACATTGTAGTTGCCGTTGGGGCAATCGGTGCACAAACCAAAACATACGGTGGGAAGCGTGATATCAGAGGTGGCGACCGCAGCGCTGCGATTTCCTGATGCATTGCAGGCTCCAGGCACTGACTCATCATTGCCCCACGAGTTTCCATTCACGAATTTGTAGAGGAAAGAAGTATTTTCAGGCACACTAACGGTGACGGTATACACTCCATCGTTGTTGGGATCGGTCATGGGAGTAGTTGCAGGATTCCACCCTTGGATACTTCCGGCCAAATGCACGCCGTTGGGGCTTACTGTTTGTTGACTCATGTTCACTGCAAACGTTACGTTATAGTTTGCAGCTGGACAGTTGGTGCACAGGCCAAAGCATACGGGTGAGATGGTCATATCACTGGTACCAACAGTAACTGTTCTATTGCCAGATGAGTTGCAAGCACCTGGCACAGATTCGTCGCTGCCCCACGCATTGCCGTTGATGTATTTGAAAGGATACGTTACTCCCTCGGCCAACGACAAGGTGACGGAATAGATACCATCAGCATCTGGATCGGTCATGGCGGTAGAGCCTGGGATCCACCCTTGGAATGGGCCAGCCAGATGCACTCCATTGGGGCTCACCGTTGTATCGTTCATGTTCACTTGGAATGTAACATCATGCGAAGGAGGGCAAGCAGAACAACTGTTGAAGCAAACCAACCCTATGGTGGCATCGCTTGTACCTACCGCATAGCTGCGATTGGTGCCATTGCCGCAAGGCGCGCCGAGGTTGTTTTCATACGTGGTGCCGTTCAAGAATTTATAGGTGATTGTAGTGTTCTGAGCGATTGACGTTTGGTAGGTGAAAATGCCACCACCCGCATTGGTCATTGCAACGGGCGTGAAGCCATTAAAAGAGCCAGCGATTTGCACGGCACCGGGCACAAACTCTTGGCTCATATTTACTTGAAAGGTAATGTTGACTGGAGGAATTGCGCTATTGACGTTATACGTATAGTTCGACGCACCATTGCGGTGTTGATGAATGGCCACACGGTCGGCATCGGTCACGGCAGGATTGCTAACGGTGGTCGTGAACAAATAATAGCTCACCACAGCACCGGCGCTTTGAGCGGGAATAGTTGCAGTACCCGTATTTCCAACAAAGGTTACTGAGGCGAGGTTAGAATTGGTGAAACCATCTGTAGAATAACGGATATATACCAGCTCTTCAGGACTGGGTGCAGCGCTTGCGGTTACTGTTAAGGTCACATTGTCGTTGCTTGTAACACTGCCGTTGGTTGGCGATTGTGCAATTCCACTCACCGTAATGGGTTGAGCAGAAGTTTCCATGAAAATGGCTTGGGTTGTGGTGTATCCAATGTCGATCCAGTTCATGGTGTACCACTTACCGTTTGTCAGGGTGATGGAGTTGTTGGCAGCTGCCCCAAAGGTTGTGCTTTGGAGCGTGTTAAGCGAAAAAGATGCGGCTCCCCAAGAGTTGTTCCAATAGCCGCTTGGAGCAGGACCCGAAGAGTATTTGAATTGGTAGTTGCCCCCAACAACATTTCCGCCAGAAGCAGCAACACTAAATTGCGTTTGCCATTTTCTCGTGCCAAAACCCGTAACGGCTAGGGTTCCTCCAGACACTTGATTGGCGTTGCCTAGTACGGCATTGGTAGGTGGTTGATTCCAAGAGTTCCATGCGCCAGGCATGTTGATGCCCTCTGGCTCGAAAATTTGAGCAAGCGAAAACAAGCTGATGGCCATTAGCCATGCAGTAAGCAATAAACTTTTCATTGATAGGTATGATTAAAAGTAATTAAGGTTAGAGGTCCTTGGTCATTGAAGGACCTCAATACGCAAGATAGAATAAGTGTCAATTGTACACATAACATTTTAGAAACAAATGACAAGGATTCTTGTAAAGCTAATTGGGCTAAGCAAAGAGGTGAGCGACCATCTCTTCAACCTTGGTAATGGGGACAACTTGAATGCCTTGCGCAACATCGTCAAGGCCTTTGCTGTAGCCCGAAACAAGTATGGTTTTGAAACCAAGTTTTTGAGCCTCAGCGATGCGGCTATCGGTGCGGTGTACGGGTCGGATTTCGCCGTTGAGTCCAACCTCTCCAGCAAAGGCGGTGAGCGGAGGAAGCGCAATGTCTTCGTTGGAGCTGAGAATGGCGGCGACCACCGCAAGGTCGGTTGCAGGATCATCGATGCGAATACCACCGGCGATATTGAGGAATACATCTTTGGCACCGAGGCGAAAACCGCAGCGTTTTTCGAGCACGGCCAAGAGCATGTTCAGACGGCGTATATCAAATCCTGTAGTACTTCGCTGGGGAGTTCCGTAGACAGCGGTGCTGACCAGACTTTGGATCTCAAGGAGGATGGGCCGAATACCTTCCATGCATGCGGCGATGGCCGATCCGCTGAGTTGTTGATCGTGTTGATGGATAAACAAATCACTGGGGTTGTTGACCTCCACAAGTCCAGAATGGCGCATTTCGTAAATCCCCAATTCGTTGGTGCTGCCAAAACGGTTCTTTGGTGTGCGCAACAGGCGGTAGATGTGCTGTCTGTCGCCTTCGAATTGCAAAACGGTGTCCACCATGTGCTCGAGTACTTTTGGGCCTGCCAGCGTACCTTCCTTGGTGATGTGTCCGATGAGAATGACAACGGTATTGGTTTCTTTGGCGAATTTGAGCAGTTGACCGGCACATTCGCGCACTTGACCCACACTGCCGGGAGGGCTATCAATGGTTTCGGTGCTCAAGGTTTGAATGGAGTCGATGATTGCGAGTTGCGGTTGATGTTCTTGCAGGTGATGCAAAATGTTTTCGAGTCCAGTTTCCATCAAAACCATGCATCTGGGGTTGGAGAATCCGATGCGATCGGCGCGCATCTTGATTTGTTCGGAGCTTTCCTCGCCACTGACATAGAGCACAGACATGTTGAGTTGTCGCAAAGCCAGTTGGATCATGAGCGTGGATTTTCCGATACCGGGTTCGCCACCAAAAAGCAGGAGGCTCCCTGGAACCAATCCACCGCCTAGAACCCGATGCAATTCGTTATCCAACACATCGATGCGCGGCAGGACTTGGGTCTCGAGGTCTTGGATGAGTTGGGGTGCATTTTTTTTGCGGTTGCTAGCGGCACCAGCAGATTTTTTTTGAATAACTTCTTCCACAAAAGAGTTCCATTCGCCGCATGACGGGCATTTGCCGAGGTATTTGGCTGCTTGTGTTCCGCAGTTTTGGCAAAAAAAGGCTGTTTTGACTTTGCTCATGAGGTGTGGATTGTCGCTGATTAATCCAGTACAAACATCAACAATTCCACAAAAAAAATGAGAACTATCTGTGAAGTGTTGACATTTTTATGCCGAACATTGCGGCCATGATTTCATTTGAGCAATTGAAAGTTGAAGCCGCCCGATTGGATGCTGCCGATACCTTGGCAAACATGCGCGAGGAGTACTTATTTCCACAGCGCAATGGCAAAGACGTTTTGTATTTCACGGGCAATTCACTTGGATTGCAGCCGAAAGGCGTGAAACAAGCATTGATCCAGGAATGCGATGATTGGGCGCGGTATGGTGTAGAAGGCCACATGCTTGCTGAGCGTCCTTGGTTTAGCTATCACGAGCAATTTGCCGCTCCATCGGCTCGGCTTGTAGGTGCCTTGCCTCATGAGGTGGTTGTGATGAATCAGTTGACTGTGAACCTGCATGTCTTGCTTACCACTTTTTATCGTCCGGCAGGCAAACGGGTCAAGATTCTGTTTGAGCAAAAGCCATTTCCATCGGATCAATATGCCTTTGAATCCCAAGCGCACTTGCATGGGTTGGATCCGGTGGAGGTATTGGTAGAGTTGCCCTATTCCGAAGGACTAAGTTATCACACCACGGAGGATATTGAGCGTGCCATCAATGCTTTGGGTGATGAATTGGCCCTCGTGTGTTTCGGTGGAGTCAATTATTTTACGGGTCAGTTGTTTGATATGCAGCGTATCACAGCCGCCGCTCATGCGGTAGGCGCGTATGCGGGATTTGATTTGGCTCATGCCGCAGGCAATGCCTTACTTCAATTGCATGATTGGAAAGTGGATTTCGCATGTTGGTGCAGTTATAAGTATCTCAACAGCGGTCCAGGCGGTGTATCCGGCGTTTATATTTATGAGGATCATACCCGCAATGCAAGTTTGCTCCGTCTGGCAGGTTGGTGGGGTCATGATAAAGCCACGCGTTTCCAAATGAAAAATGGCTTTGTGCCTATTCCGACTGCTGAATCATGGCAGTTGAGCAATGCGCCCATTATGAGCATGGCGGTGCATCGGGTGGCCTTGGATTTATTTGATCAGGTGGGCATGGCAGCGCTTCGAGCAAAAAGCGAGCAACTCACAGACTTCCTTGAACGCGTGCTGATGACTGTAAAGTCAGAAACAGGTTGGGCATTGGAGGTATTGACGCCCAGCGATCCTGCTGCCCGCGGATGTCAATTGAGTGTGGTTTTACCGGGCAAAGATCGCAGTTTTGTGAAGATTTTGGCAGAGGCGGGTGCGGTGGTGGATTGGCGCGAACCGAATGTGATTCGACTTGCACCCGTGCCCATGTACAATCGTTATATGGATGTATTCGAATTGGGTCAACTTTTGTTGGCGCTTGCTGAACGAAGGTCAAAGTCGATGTGAAAGACGTCGAATAGACACTATAAGCTCTCATTTTTTACAATTCACACGTCGCATATACCCCAAATGGAAAAATCGTTGGTTTAAATAAAATGCCTCGAGTGATTGATACACACTCCCGTCGAATTCAGTATCAGGAATGACAGACCATATAAATTTTGGATTGTATTCAGGAAACCCTTAACCCAGCAGGTGTTGCGGTTGAAATCGAATTACAACATTTATGCATGCAAAAGCGTGCAGTCAGCAATTTGAATAACGCAACAACCACATTGGTTTTTAGTGGTGCCTCTATGAATTGAGATAAAAATAGTATAGAATTCATCTCATTGATAGAATGCAGGTGCCGATCATTATCAATCACGAGAAGCTGTTGCAGCTGACTTATTCAATTGATTAAATGCCATTCGAACATTGAATTCGAATGCTCCTCTTGCCAGTGTGGCACCATTCAATTTGGAAACGTTGATGTCGTAGCCTATTCCTATGTTGTAATGTCCATATTGCAAGATAGCAGCGAGTATAATGGCATCTCTTAAGCG
>CANHSF010000067.1 GCA_947463065.1 Flavobacteriales bacterium
AGCATTTGGAGGGACACTTTCGGTTGACCACCATCCTCAATTACAAAATCTATTATCAAGTCAAAGAAGATAGCATTTATATCCTCGAGTTTCTATTGGATAAAAATGCACGGACCAACGCCTGAGTGGGGATGATTTGATTCAATACATGCAGAACCAAATAATTTGGTGCGATCTTCGTTAGGCACCATTGCAAGGAAATACCATGATACGTATGACAATTTTGAAGCGCCTGTTGTGCGCCTATGCTTTGCTGATGGCGCTTCCCGGTTGGGGCCAAAACTGCGATGCCGTGCCGCAAGGAAAGGCCAAGAAAATTCTAGAACAAACCGAAGATCGAAAAAAATACACTTCCGAAGAACGCATTGAAATGCTCGAAAAGGCGCTGGAGGAAGACCCCGCATGTTTACCTTGCATGATGCGTTTGGGCGAAGCACTCTTCCTGAAAATCAAGCGCAGCGGTGGCTCTTTCGATCGCGCCAAACAAGTGTTGACGGAATTGGCAGAACAATGCCCCACGTTCCACAGCGAGCAGTTCTATTTCTTGGGAGCCATGCAGTATGCCGATCGCGAATACAGCAAGGCCATCAAGAGTTTTGAAGCTTTCTTGCGTTTTCCAGATGATGATCCCACCAAGTTCGAAAAAGACTATCAAAAAAAATACGCCGAAGTGGAAGAAGCGCTGGTCTCCGTAAAGGTGTACGAGGAGATTTATGCCAATCCTTTTGATTTCAATCCCATCAAGGTTGAAGGGGTTACCAGTCCCAATGACGAATACCTCCCCATGATCAGTCCCGATGGCGAGATCATGTTCATTACGCGCATGGTCACCAAACAAGCCAAAGGCGATTATACAGCCAAACAGATTGAGGAGTTTACCTGGTGCCGACGCAGCGACATCAATACCAAGTTCGACAATGGCAATGCGCTGCCCAAACCATTCAACCTTGGCGCCAGTTGTGGTGGTGCGACGGTTTCGGTGGACAACAAGGAAATGATCGTGGCGATGAAAAACCCCAAACCGAAGAATCCCAATAACTTTGATTTGTTCAGCACGCGTTATACCATGAGCACCAATGACCAAGGGCAAAAGATCTATACGTGGGGTGAACTCGTGGATCTCGGGTCCAACATCAATACCGACGACAATTGGGAGTCGCAACCGTCTTTGAGCGGCGATGGCAAAACACTTTTTTTCGTAACCGTGCGCCCGGGCAATTTGGGCTACGACATCAATCAACCTTCGCACGATATCTTCATGAGCAAGCGCAATGCCGATGGCACTTGGGGGCCTGCCAAACCACTTCCCGCAACCATCAACACCCGCGATCAAGAGAAAGCTCCTTTCATGCACAGCGATAGCCATACGTTGTATTTCGCAAGTTCAGGCCACAAAGGCGTTGGCGGCATGGACATCTATTATTGTCAAATGAATGCCGATGGAAGTTTTTCAACTCCCAAGAACATCGGTGTTCCTATCAATACCGATGGCGATGAATTGGGCATTGTGGTCACCGCAGATGGCGAGGTGGCGTATTTCGGCGCACGCAATTTCAAAGGCAACAAGGGTTACGATGTGTTTCAATTCGACATGCCCGACAAGGCCAAGCCCGAAAAGGTCATGATCCTAAAAGGCGAGGTGAAGGACGACAATGGAGAACCGGTCCGGGACGCGAAAGTGGTGCTCAACTACAACGAGAGCAAAAGTTCCGAAGAAGTCAAAGTCAACGAGGACGATGGCCGCTTTGCCACCGTGGTGCGCATCGAACGCAATGAGAATGTGACGCTCAATGTCAAGGGTAAGGATCTCGCATTCAATTCGCGCATTGTTGCTACCAAAGATGCTCCCAAACCCGCCGTGGCCAAGTTGGAGGTAACGGCCCCCATCTCCGCAGCCAACAAGGCTTTTGTGATCAACGATATCAATTACAAAACTGCATCCGCTACGCTGGAGGAATCGTCAAAATTGATCTTGTCGGACTTTGCCACCTACCTCAAGGAGAACCCCGGAATGCAAGTCGAGATCCGCGGACACACCGACGATGTGGGCGATGCCGGCAAAAACAAAAGTTTGAGCGCAGAGCGGGCTTTCGAGGTACTCAACTTTTTGGTGGCCGAAGGGGTCAATGCCAAACAGTTGACCTATCAAGGTTATGGTGAGGAAAAACCCATCGCCGACAATGCCACCGATGAAGGGCGTGCAAAGAATCGTCGCACCGAATTTTTTATCAAGAAGTTGTCGTAAAAGGGCAATCGTTCGCGAGGCCAATGGATCAAAGAAGTGTCAGAAGTCAGCTAGCGCTTTAAAGGTCATTTTTTGTCCTGTTACGGGATGAACAATCTGCAACCATTCGGCATGCAAGTGCAATCGGTTGGCGCGTTCGCCATAGAGATCATCGCCGACGATCGGACAATGTAAACCGAGCGCATGTGCCGCGTGAACCCGCAATTGGTGCGTTCGTCCTGTAATCGGGAAGAAGTGAATGCGGGTGCGACCATCTACTCGTTCGAGCACTTTCCAATTCGTTTGAGCGGGTTTTCCATAGCTGTAGCAAACCATTTGACGCGGGCGATCGTCCAAGTCCACACGCAAGGGAAGATCAACGCGGCCCTCATCCTCCGGCACGAGTCCTTCGAGCAAGGCGACATATCTTTTTTTGATCGTGCGTTCAATGAACTGACTTTGCAAGTTTTTGTGAGCCTCTTCGTTTTTGGCTGCGATGAGCAATCCCGAGGTCGACATGTCCAGACGATGTACCACCAAAGGACCGGTGGCGCTCGGATATTTTTCGCGCAGTCGTTGGTAGACCGAGTCTTCAATGTTTTTGCCCGGCACCGATAAAAATTCAGCGGGTTTATTCACCACCACGATATGCTCGTCTTCCCATACGATTTCGAGGTCTTTGCCTTCAGCAGGATTCTCGAGCAATGGATTCGCGGCAACAGGAGTGCCGTTGAGCATATAGTTGAGAATGGGCTCGCATTTGCCGCGGCAAGCGGGGTAATAATGGCCGTGTTGACGAATAACCGTTTTGGGCGATTCGCCCCACCAGAATTCGGCCATAGCGATGGGGTGGAGGCGATGCAGAAAGGCGTATTGCAGAAGTTTGGGCGCGGCACATTCACCTGAACCTGCGATGGGTCGGCCCTCGGCCGTGTGTTTAAATATTTCGCCCAAACTGCGTTGTTCCAGTTGCTGGTTGACAAAATAGAACCGGCTGAAGATTTCGTCTTGCAATGCGGCCGAGCGGCTTTTGCGTTCTGCCTTTAGCGCGTCGATCACCGTCTCAAATTGGAGCACTTGGGCGTGCATTTCGGACAAGGCCTGACGCTGGCGCCGCACGGTATCTTTATAGATGTAGTTGTCGTTGATGCTCTGCCGGTTGAGTTCGAGCAAGCGTTGCGCTAAATCATCGCCGGTGTACTGCTCTTGGAATGCAGAGCGCAGCGCGTGGCGTTGTGCGCGTTGGTTCAATTGTGTCTTGCGCAATTCTGCCAATTCAGTCTCAAAAGATTGCTGAGCTTCTTTCCAAGTTGTTTTGGCTTGGAGGTATGCCGTTTCATTTTCGAGGGCGGCAATGCGGTCGTTGATGGCGGTAATGATGGCTTCACCTTGTTTGAAAAATCCATTTTCGACGAGGATATCGAATACAGGCGGAACGAACTTGGTGTGCAGGTTTTGCTCGGCTAGTTTTCCAGAAACAGCGCAGAGATAGCCGATTTCACCAGCTTGATTTTTAACCACCAACACGCCAAACATTTTGCCGATGATGTGGCCATCGGGTTCTTGTTCAAATCCGAAGTCATGTATCCATTCGGTTTGCCCCAGAAGGTAGTCTTGCAATTCGCGGGCTGCAGTGAGCGCGATCTGGTGGGGCTCATAATGAAACGGATATTGAAATACATCCGGTAGGTCGACACCCGCGATGTCGGTCACAAAACGATTGAAGTGAGGAGGATGTTGTTCGTGCAAGAGCTTGAAATTGGATGGCAAATTTAAGGCTTTCTCGGTCATGCCCGAGCGATTGGCAATGCAGGAATGATGGAGCGCTGCAGTGTTGCGTTAAACGACGGTTGGTGAATAAAGGTAATATTATCTTGATAGGTGAAAATTTCATGTTGTCAACGCCTTGTTTTTCGCTGTATATAATCGGTTTTTATATATCTTTCCGACAGTAAAGTCACGGCCCAATGACTTTTGCTGATACCAGGCATTTCTGTTTCTACTCATGATGAGCAAGATCAAATGGATATGCCAAAGTGATCGCCAGCAGGATGATAGATTTTGTCAATGCTGATGATTAGCAGCCCGTGAAGCCCCAGATCCTTAATCGAAAGTATGACAACCAACCCCTGAGGGATGGGATTTTGCATGGCTATTGGGTCGCGTGGAGTTAGTGCTGTACTGAAGGTAAAGGGTGTGGAGGTGGAGCGGCTGCGGGCAAATGCACACAAACAGTGAAATATATGACACCCGAAAAAGCAAGTTTAGCCGATTGGCCCAAGCACATCGACATCAAGCAGATTCACGCGCAATTCGGTTCGCCGGCTTGGATAGTGAGTGAACAACAGCTCAAGTCGAATCTCGATGAATTGAAGAGGTTCACAGGCGATGCGGGTCGAATATTTTATCCGGTCAAAACCAATCCTTCCTTGACGGTTCTTCAACTTTTGGCCAAGCTGGGAGCCGGAGCGGACTGTGCGAGCCAATTGGAAATCAATCTCGCCCTTTTGGCTGGAATAGAATGGCAGCATATTTCATACAATACTCCCGTCCAGGATATTCGTTTGTGCGAGTTTGTGCTCATGATGGGGGGCTGCGTGGTGATGGACGATATCAATGCGATAATGGAGTTGCAGAGCAGAATTGAAAATAACAATTACAAGGGGCAGCTTTTTTTGAGAATTAATCTTCCAGAGTACATCGGCTATGCAAATGAAAATGATAATCAAGAGCTGATGGCTCACGGACATAAATCCTCCAAGTTTGGTATTCCATCAGAAGATTTGAATCATGTTTTGAAAGGAATTTCTCTTCCTATTGTTGGACTCCATGTGCACGTTGGGACACAAATGGATAATTTAAAGAGTTTCGAACATGCTATCGTTAGTTTGAACAATTTGACCGAAGTGTTCAGGGCGAATGGTCATACCATTTCGGAGATTAATTTGGGTGGAGGTTTGGGAATTCCTTTCGATAGTAACCAGCATTTTCCTTCATTGAAAAGTTGGTGCAATACGATGTCGAAGCTCAAGAAGGAAGAGTTTAACTATTACGTGGAGCCTGGACACGCTTTGGTCGGAAATGCAGTAGCGCTCTTAACTTCCGTTCAAACGGTGAAGGAATCACGTGGTAAAAAATGGGCCATTGTCGATGTCGGAACGGATCAATTGACAAAAGTGACCTTGTTAAAATGGCCTCACCGAATCATAGGGCCAAATAAGAGCGAATTGGAGCCAGGAAATGATGCTATCGCAGGGCCTTTGTGCTTTGCTGGTGATACACTCAAGGAGAATATTAATGTGGATGGTCTCATGAAAAATTGTCCTCTGCTAATAACAGAAGCAGGCGCTTACACTTTTTCACTTGCCAACAAGTTTAACGGACGTTTAGCCCCGAAATGGCTCCTTTTGAATGCCCAAGGTGATTTGGTTCAGACAATGGATCGGGAGTCGGTGTATGATGAATTGCATCACTCCAAGTATGAATGGAATCTTCAGGAAAAGAAAGGAAACACTCAGGCTATCGATTTGAAAGAGGTGGAGGCGTTATCTAGTAAATATCTTTTTAGCTCTTGCGAGTCTGACCGTTTTGAATACGAGGAGGTTATTTGTAAAATCAAAAATCATTATACATTTACTGTTTCAATATCCTCGGTGGTAGATTTTGTTTCTATGCCTTTTGCAACTCGAATCATCGGCGATGCCGCTATTGTTAGTGTGCTCCATAACCTAGGATTTAAGCACAAGACATTTCCAATATGGGGGCGTAAACTCACTATGGACTGCGCTGATAAAATTAAAAACAACGGGAAGTTTGATTTCACGATCGCCCTAAGTGAATTACTGAATAAGGGTGCGCAAAAGTGTATAGTAGTAAGATTTAAAACCTTGTGTAACAACTTTTCGGGCAGTCTGATAGTGTCTTTTGAAGCGTAAAGACTGCGTATTGATGATATGGATAGCCTTTTTAGAGCGCAAAGCAGCGACCATCAATTGTTATGACTCGGATGCTGTTTTTTGGAATGCCATTTATTAAATTTTTAGCATTGAAACAAAATCGTGCAGAGCAGGGAAGTAAACAGGTAGTTCACTGTTTTTTAATCTCTAAATTTTGGGTCTTGACGTTTTGAAAGTTGTATTTCCTCCAACACCGGCACATCGGCTTCTGCCCAGTCCAAATCCATGAGTTCGTCTTGGCTGAGCAAAAGATAGGCTTTGTGTTCCATGAGTTGGAGTTGTCCACTAACATGCCTCGCCAAAAAGGGCAACAGCTCAATCTGAAAATCGGGATAGGTATAATGTACAGGTTCCAAGGCACGCTCAATAGCGATGGTAATATGCAGTTCCTCCAATATCTCGCGATGAATGCAATCGATCGGATCCTCGCCATCTTCCAACTTGCCTCCAGGAAATTCCCATTTCAGGGGCATGCGCATGTGCTCGCTGCGTTGAACGGCCAATATTTTTTCGCCAAACCGAATGACGGCGCATGCCACGCGTATGGTTCTCATGGTATTGAATGCATGGTAGTCTTCTTTTGTTTAGGAACTTGGTCTTTGCCATTCGAGGGCAATCCAATTTCCCGCACCTTTGACCATCACGAAGATAGAGAATGGTATCCGTTTTTTTCTGGAATCAACGGCATAGGATGACTTAAAAATCAACAATCGGGCGAGAGCAGTTTTTCAGAACTTCGCAAGGCTTTTGTCGCTCCTGTTGTATTATTGTAGGGATTAACTATCCCCATTCAATTGAAAATGGACCATACCAAGTATACGCCTCGCAAAGTGCGCATTGTTCCGCCCGAAACGCTTACGGGACTCACGATTCATGAACCGAAGGATCGTGCTGCAGGTCTCAAGGCGGTCACCGTTGCGCTCGAACATGTGGCCGAAGAAATGGGGCTCATCAATGGGCTCAAGGTATTGTCCAAACTCAATCAGCGAGACGGTTTCGATTGTCCGGGTTGCGCATGGCCCGAACCCGATCATCGCAGCAAATTGGGCGAGTATTGTGAAAACGGAGCCAAAGCCGTGGCTGAAGAAGCCACAACCAAGCGTTGCGATCCTGAGTTTTTTGCTCGTCACAGCGTAGAGGAAATCAGCGAATGGTCGGACTATGTCATTGGCAAGAGCGGGCGCGTGGCACAACCCATGTATCTCGCTCCGGGTGCATCGCATTATCAACCCATCGAGTGGGACGAGGCATTTGATCTGATTGCCACCGAACTCAAGGCCTGCGCATCTCCAGACGAGGCTGTTTTTTATACCTCCGGCCGAACCAGCAACGAAGCGGCTTTCATGTACCAATTGATGGTGCGAAAATTTGGCACCAACAATCTGCCCGATTGCAGCAATATGTGCCACGAGAGCAGCGGCGTTGGTCTTAGCGAAACGATTGGCATCGGTAAAGGTACCGTCACCCTGCAAGATATTTATGATGCCGATGTGGTTTTGGTCATCGGCCAAAATCCTGGAACCAATCATCCCCGCATGCTGAGTGCACTGACCAAATGCAAAAAGAATGGCGGCAAAGTGGTTCATATCAATCCCATGCCCGAGGCCGGTACCACGCGTTTCATCGATCCGCAGAGTCCGGTGGAGGTTTTGATGGGAGGAACCAAATTGGCCGATCATTTCTTGCAGGTCCGCATCGGCGGAGATATTGCCTTGCTTAAATTGATTATGCAGCGCATGCTGCAACGCGAAAATGAAAATCCCGGTTCAGTGGTCAACACGGAGTTCATTCAGCAACACACAGTGGACTTCGAAGCTTTTCGCTCGAGCATCTTGGAACTGGATGTCCCCCAAGCGCTAATGGACTGTGGGGTTCCGATCGAAGAGATTCACGCGGTGGCCGATCTGTTGTGCTCTACCAATAAATTCATATCTTGTTGGGCCATGGGTTTGACGCAGCAAAAGCATGCCGTCAACAACATCAAGGAAGTGGTCAATCTGCATTTAATGCGCGGAGCGGTGGGCATCAAAGGTGCAGGGTTGTGTCCTGTGCGCGGGCATAGCAATGTGCAAGGCGATCGCACCATGGGCATTTACGAAAAACCAAAAGAACCATTCCTCGCCGCATTGGATCGTTTTTACAATATGAAAGCCCCCCGCGAACACGGGTATGATACGGTGGAAGCGATCGAAGCGATGCATCACGGCAAAGTGCGGGTATTTATAGGATTGGGTGGAAATTTTATTTCAGCCACACCGGATAGTGAATTCACCGGAAAGGCCATGCAAAAAGTCAAATTGTCGGTGCATGTGTCCACCAAGTTGAATCGCGCGCATGTGGTGACAGGAGAGCATGCGCTGATTTTGCCCTGTTTGGGACGGACCGAAAAAGATATGCAACGCACGGGCGAACAATTTGTAACGGTCGAAAATTCCATGGGCGTGGTGAGCATGTCGCGCGGCAATTTGCCCCCAGGATCGCCCCATTTGCGCAGCGAACCGGCTATTGTTGGCGGCATTGCAAAGGCCTTGTTCATGGGATGGGACACCATCGATTGGCAAGCGATGATCGACAATTACGATGTCATTCGCGAACACATCCAAGGGGTCATTCCGGGATTCGACGATTACAACAAACGGGTGCGACAACCCGATGGTTTTTATTTGCCAAACGGCCCACGAATCGGGCAATTCACGACTCCAGACCAAAAGGCCCATTTCACGGCAGTGCCATTGCCACACGTCAAGGTACAGGCGGGTCGATTGATCATGATGACCATTCGCACCCACGATCAGTACAATACCACCATCTATGGTTTGGAAGATCGCTATCGCGGCATTGGCAACGAGCGCAGAGTCATTCTCATGCACGAGGACGATATGAAAGATTGCGATGTAGCCAAGGGAGAATTGATTGATTTGGTCAGCCACTTCAACGGCGTGGAGCGGGTTGCACGAACATTCCATGTGGTGCCTTACGACATCGCCAAAGGATGCACGGCTACGTATTTTCCCGAAACCAATTGTTTGGTGCCGATTGATCATTTTGCCGATAAAAGCAAAACGCCGGTGAGCAAGTTCATAGAGATCAGTATCCGCAAAAAAGCATGACCCAACGACAAGGCTTGTGGTGCACGGTTGCGTTGGCCTTGATCTGGATGGCCTATTTTTTCGGCCCTGTGCTGCTTCATCCCGACGACTACATGTTCGGCGGTGCGGGAGATGGTGCAAAGAACTATTACACCTTTGCCTATCATGTTAAACATGATGCGTCGTGGTTGTATTTCGGCGGATGCAATTATCCTTTTGGCGATCATGTCACCTTCACCGACGGGCATCCTGTTTTGTCCTTGCTGTTTGGTTGGATGCCCTTCGTTCAGGAGCATTCCGTTGGATTTCTCAATGTATTTATGGTACTTGGACTAATGGCCACTTGGCTATTGCTCTACCTTTTATTGGTGCGGTGGGGGAGTTCGCCGTTGTTTGCCGTAGCCGGAGCCGTGGTTGTGTTTATGGGGCAGCCACAACTGGAACGGCTAAATGGGCATTTGTCTCTTTCAGCGGCATGGGTTATTCCCCTTGCCTTGGTATTGGTGGATGCTTGGCGGAGAGATTTCAGTTTAAAACTGCTTTTTGCGGGATTCGCATTGCAATGTTTTACGTGGCTTTTGCACCCGTATTTGGGCATAATGGTCAGCGGCATCATGATGGTGTATCCCGCAGTGGTGGCATGCATCCACAAGAAAAAATCGTGGATGCCTTGGATATCGATGCTGGGATCCGTGTTAGTTATGTTGGGCTATCTGGTTTTTGTAAAACTCACGGATCAGCGTCTTGAGCGCCCTCCGGGAGGTAAAGGGTTTTTGGATTTCATCACGACGTTCAAGTCGTTGTTTGGCGGATTTCACGGCAATATCATCGGTCAATTGTTTGGCGAATACCACCCTTCGGCGGGTGCAGGTGAGGGCAAGGCGTATTTGGGATTCGTCCCGATAGTCGTTTTAGTTGTTGGGATCGTCGCGGTCTGGTTGAACGTTCGTTCGGTTTGGGGTCGACGCCAGCAATGGTTGCCGTGGTTGGTGGTCGCGATTGTCTTTTTGACCTTTGCTGCGGGTGTTCCGTTCGTTTGGGGTTTGGAGTCATGGGTCGACAAGGTCCCGTATATGGAGCAATTCCGGAGTCCTGGGCGTTTTGTGTGGGTGTTTTATTTTATCGTAACATGCGGTTGTTTGGCGTGGTATTATCGAGCGGTACAAGGCAAAAAATTGATTCTTGCGGTCTCCATCATCGCGATGCCTATTGTTGCCATTTGGGATCATTGGCCGCATCAACACAATGTCCGAAGCCTAACACGAACGCCTAATGTTTTTAATCCGCAGTTCTTGACGGAGGCGGATAAAAGCGTGTTGGAAGAAATGCAGCGTTCTCCGAAACCACCCTCTGCAATCTGGACCATTCCCCAAATATGTTATGGATCGGACATTTTTACCCGCTACTTTGATGAGAGCAAGGTGATGCGCGCATATGTCATTTCTTTTCATAGCGGAATTCCCATTTTGGGAACATTCAATCCGAGAGCGAGCCTAAAGGATTCGCGCATGGTGATGCAGATGACCGCACCAAACGTATTTCGAAAGGAGATGTGGTCGTATTTTGAATCCGATGCTTGTTTTTATCTGTTGGAATTGGACAAGCCCAAATTCGATGGTGAAGAACGACTGGCCAATCGCGCTAGACCTTGGTTGCATCTGGCCGATGAAGTTCGGGAGTGGAATGATGCATTCCATCGGGTCGACTCCGGGGCGAAGTCGGTGATTTGGACAACGGCATTTCCGAAATCCGATGAGCAAGGCAATTTGTTGATGACCGAGGAGCGTTACCACGTGCTTGCTTCGGTAAAAACAGATGGATTGACAATTCCGAAGCACATGCAGGCCTCGGTCTGGCTGAAGGCGTTGAATGGATATCAGCCGAGCTTGCTATGTGCCGTAGATGAAATCGATAGCAGTGGCGATAAGCGGGAGGTGGCGCGTCTTGTTGCCAATGAGGTGAGTTATCGGTTTGGTGATCGAATTTGGTTCAACACTTTTTTTACTGCACAACCCAACAAGGAATATGTTTTTTATCTCGATTGTTCCATTCAACATAAGGATGATGTGCAGTTTTCCGATTTATTGGTTCAAGAAGTAGATTCCATCGGGATGTTGACTGAAAAATTCGCTTCACTTTGGCAGGAATTGGGATACCGCTAGGAGTTCTCGGGCGCAAATGATTAAGTGTAGTGAAATAATGAGTAGTTGGTGCATTCGTTTTCAATAGCTTGAAATACATTAGCGGAGTCATAAGACAATAATTTAAAATTTTTAATTCCTTATAACATGAGAAAATTTTACCAATTGGCAATGGTAGCCCTTGCAGCGTTCGCCACGAACCAAGCACAGGCTCAAAACTGCAATTGCATGGTTCCCTTGGACGAGACGTTCAGCGTGGTGCCTTTCAATTCCGGAACAGCTCCAGATTATCGCAACGACGATGGGTTTTCAGCCGCCATCGCTCTTCCTTTCACATTCAATTTGTATGGCACAGAGCAATCTGAGGTTTACATCAACAACAACGGTAACTTGTCCTTCGGTGGTGGTTATTCTTCTTTTGTTGCATCGGGTTTTCCGATCGCTAACTTCCCCATGGTTGCAGCGTATTGGGCCGACGTGGATACCCGCGGTTTGAAT
Source organism: Flavobacteriales bacterium (assembly GCA_947463065.1). GTDB lineage: Bacteria > Bacteroidota > Bacteroidia > Flavobacteriales_D > Sanyastnellaceae > CANHSF01. The sequence goes on from CANHSF010000067.1 coordinate 11,909, forward strand.
AGCGGCTTGGTGTATTACCGTGTGTCCGACCACGAAATGGTGGTGCGATACAATGCAGTTGGATATTTTGCCAACGGAGACGATTTGCTCAACGATTTTCAGATCATCATTTCCGATGGTTCCAGCGAATTGGTGCCCGCAGGTCAAAATATCAGCTTCTGCTACGGCGATATGCAATGGGCCACTTCGGGTTCAGGATTTGGCGGTTCTCCTGCCAACGTAGGAGCCAATGCGGGCAATGGCGTGAATGCAGCGCAAATCGGATTTTTTGATAGCGCAGGTACAGCCTATGATGGTGCGTATGGCAACAACGATGGCGTTGATTACTTGGACAACATGCAGATCTACTTCTCCACCAATCCCATTGGTGCCAATCAAAGCCCTATCGGTGTGACCAATTATTGCGACACCATCATTGGCAATCCGGGCGACAGCTTGGCTTTCTTCTTCTATGATCCAGATGCAGATCAAGTGCTAGGTTACGACTTGGATACCCAAGGCGAAGACGGCATCACGGGCGAAGAAGGTTTCGATGGTTTGACCGTTGTAGATGGCAATATCTTGCAGGCTCGCTTGGATGCCGGCGACCGCGACAATAATCCATTCAGCTATGTGGTGTACATCTCCCCCGACATTGTCGATGGTTTGTATCCTTTCACCGTAACCGCTTCGGACAACGGGACTCCTGCATTGTCCATTTCACGTGATTATGTTTTGCAAATTGGCACGGTGCGCACACCTGAATTGGCTCCAATCAAAGGTGCATATGCATACATTGCCAACAACGAATTGATGATTCAAGGTTTGGATCGCAGCAAAGGTTACGATGTGTTTGTTTACGATGCATCGGGCAAATTGGTGTTGAGCGGCAATACCCGCAATACCATTGCGACTGCTCAGTTGGCCAACGGCATCTACAATTACACTATCCAAAACGGTTCAGAATTGGTAAGTGGAAAAATCAGCAAGTAAGGGATAATTTGTCACCGATACGAATGAAAGGCCGTCCGCATGGATGGCCTTTTATTTTTGAGTTTGGATGCTCTACCAAAGCCCGAAAGCAAATCAAGCCTTGCGGCCGAGCACATGGTTGAGTCGGACGATGCTTCAACTTTCCGGAATCCCTTGGCGCGGGCTTAGTCTCGGCTCAGCCGAGATCCGTGCCCACACGCTCGCGGGCTAGCATCCCGCATGGAAAATCTTCAAAAGTGTTGAGACCAAATACGATGTATTTCCTTCGAATCGCCACGTGTCCAGCGACGCAATGCATTGCGTCGATACACCTGTGGAGTATACTTGTTGGAATCGGCCGCAAAGTGATTTTCACAAGACCCTTCAACTCACTGCGGCCGAGCACATGGTTGAGTCGGACGATGCTTCAACTTTCCCGAATCTCTCCCTTAAATCTTTAAATCTTTATATTTTAAATCCACAGATGGCTTTAGCCTTTGTTGCCTCGCGTTTGTGCCAACAGGTAAATAACTGCCATACGAACGGCAACACCATTTTCAACCTGATCGAGAATAATGCTTTGGTCGCTGTCGGCCACATCGCTGGTGATTTCTACACCTCGATTGATTGGGCCCGGATGCATCACTACGATCTCTTTTGGCAGACTGTCCAAAAGCTTTTTGTCCAGTCCGTATTGCATACTGTATTCGCGCAAGGATGGAAAATAGCGCACGCTGGAGTCTTGGCGCTCCAATTGGATCCGCAACATATTGGCCACATCGCACCATTCCAATGCCTTGCGCAGATTGTGTTCTACGCGGATGCCCAGCGTATGCATGTGCTTAGGAATCATTGTGGTGGGGCCGCACACCATGACTTCGGCTCCCAATTTTTGCAGGCAATAGATATTGGATAATGCTACACGAGAGTGGGTGATATCGCCGACGATGACCACCTTTTTGCCTTCGACATGGCCCAGTTTTTCGCGAATGCTGTACGCATCCAAAAGCGCTTGCGTGGGGTGTTCGTGGGTGCCATCACCGGCGTTGATGATGGTGGCCGGAATGTGGCGTTGCAAAAAAACGCAAGCCCCAGGAGCACTGTGCCGCATCACCACCATATCCACTTTCATGGCCAAAATGTTAT
>CANHSF010000068.1 GCA_947463065.1 Flavobacteriales bacterium
CCCATCCACTTGATCACTCCCTGCTTGTCCATGCGATGTCCAGCTTCCACGGCCAATACCATGGTCACCGACGAGATGATCAAGATGAAGGTCATGAATGCCACATAAATCAACGGATAAGCGCCGTGCAAAAAGGGCAAAGCCTCGAATACCTGCTCACCAACTGGCCAAGCCTCTGGACTTGCGTGGCGAATAACGCCATACGCTATCAGCAATCCTCCAAATGTCAGTGCATCTGACACCAAGAAGAACCACATCATCATTTTTCCATAACTGATGCTGAATGGAGATTGTCCACCTCCCCATAGCTGCTTTTTGTCTATTGAATGAGCTTGACCGGCCATAATGGGTTTGAGAAATTTTTCGCAAGTTTAATACTGAAATCGCATTGAAAGGCTACGTTCCACAAATTTTTCTAGGCATTTTTTTCTACATTGGAATGTCTGAAATGCAAGGCTTGATTATATCCATTCTAAATAAGAATGCAAGACTCTGAAAACCTACTACATAAGAAGCCAATTGCAACTGCCCCGCCCACCCAAAGATGGTCAAAAAATATAGAAGACAAAGGCAAACAAATAGAGCCAGAGTACGCCTAGAAAATGCCAATAGACACCCGCAGTCGACAAACTGACAAAATCGCCAGGATGAACCGCCCCGCGATGCATTCGCCAAAAAAGACGGACCATGTAAAGCAGACCCAATACCAAATGCGCAATATGCACATAAACCAAAATACTGATCAACGCCGCACTTGCATTGAAGGTGGTCATGACCACATTGGTCACCGGACTGTCTGGTTTTGTGGGAATGTAATATTCGCCGTTTTCAAGTACCAAGCGCTGTCCTTGCATCTCGAACCAAAAATCGGTGCCATAGTTGCCCAGCATACGACCGGCAGTATTCCACTTTGTTGCGATCAAGCCGCTCTCTGTTTGGTAGGTGTAACTGCCTGCATTGCGCGAATTAAGATCCTGCCAACCGTTGTGTTGTGATACGGCAAACAACAAACCCAGCACAAAGGTGAGGGCCAACCATACTTTTGATGTCGAGGCCGTACCCTTTCGCATGGCACGAACACTCATCACCAGAGTAATACTAGAGAGGACAATGATGGCGTTGCTCCACCAAAAAGCCATGGGTGGAATCGCATGCATCCAAATCACTTTGCCGTGCATTACAATCATTGCACTGGTGATTCCAGCAAACAACATCAATACTGCAAAGACAATGAACCACATCATCATCTTTTTGGTCCGGTATTTCACCGCAGGATCTAAACCCTGAAAAACATCTACTTGCGCCATAGCGATATCGTGTAATTTTTTATGTTAGCGAGGTTATTGAGCAACTCTATCCAGTACATAGGCCAATTGCACAATTGGCAGGTAAAAAAATGAAGCGAACATCAATCCTCTGGCATCTTTAACATCACACGACCGATAAAGTTTAATCGCGTAATAGACCATGACCAATCCCGCTGCAATGGCAACCACAGCTGCTGTATCACCGACTATCGGTTGATCCAAGGGGAATACCCATAACAGCAGACTCACCGGGATCAAAAAAAACGTGTAGATCAAAATTTGAAACGCACTTTGCTTGGTCTTTCCTCCCAATGGCAATAGATTGTAGCCCCCGCGCAAATAGTCCTCGTGCGCAACCCAAGCAATGGCCCAGAAATGCGGAAACTGCCACATGAATTGCATGGCAAACAAACTGCCCGCCTCGATACCGTATTTATCCGCCGCTACATAGCCCAACAATGGAGCAATGGCGCCTGGAAAAGCCCCTACAAAAACCGCCAAAACACTCACGCGCTTCAAAGGGGTGTACAAATAAACATAGCTAAAAAACGCAGACAAACCCAATATTCCGCAGGCAGGATTGACCATTGTCCACAGCATTGCAATACCTGCAATGGCCGCAACCCAACTCGCAATGGTGGCCTCTTTTACCGTCAATCTTCCGGTAGGAATCGGTCTGTTTTTGGTGCGTTCCATCAACTTATCGTACTCGCGCTCCCAGACTTGATTCAATCCGTTGCTGCCTCCTGTGAGAAGAAATCCGCCAATGCAAAGCACGGTCAAGACATCCCATTGCACGGTGGTGCAGCCCAACAAATAACCCAATACAGCTGATACTACCACCAAAAAGGCCAAACGCAACTTGTACAATTCCGCGATCGCCTTGGTTTTGGCTACGAAAAGATTGGAATTTGCAAGTGCTGTCATGTGGCTATCAATAAAGTATGGGGCGCGAAATTACTCCTTTCAGTGCATCCAAAATCGATCTTTGAAAAAAACTTGCGACAATGGCCACCACGTCTTTCTGGCAATCGGCGCATTTCATATCCGTGCACCCCTGAATAATCGCTTTGTTGCCGTTGTTGTTCGCAATACCCATCAAATATCTCTAAGCGCCGACAGCATGCCTGCCGCACGAAACCCAACAAGCAACCAAAATTGCTCATTGCTGCCCAATTGTGAGCTTGCATGCCGGTAATGTTGCTGCACATAAATCTCAAAAGCTTTCTCGGCTCCAATGGCACGGGCCACCTCCAGTTGCTGATAGAATACGTTAGTTTTGTCGCCCTGCAACAAGGCATTGCCATACTGTTGAAACGGATTCTTGTAAGAGCGATTCAAATCACCTCCCAAGTTGTCGGCAAATCCGTCTTGATTCATGTCCCGATCGCGCCCGTATGCACTGTACAACAACTGTGCACGGTACTTCCAATGGCCACGCTGATAAACCGATCGCCACAGCACCTCTGCAAAATTGGCCCCCAATGGATGCGCCAAAGGCTGTGACCAATGCGTCCAACTCTGTACCGGTGAGCCATGGGTATAGGTAAAAGGCCGCACCACATTTCCTTCCCAAAGCATATGCAATTCCGGAATAACATTGTGCCACTTGACCCCCAATTGTGCGCCATACTTATTGGCCCACCACTTCAACTCGCGGCGAAGTTGACTCAACTTGAACTCATCCAAAACAATCTGCGCATATAGCCCCACTTTGGGCGAGGCTTTGTAACGCATTGTGGAGGCCAAGATGACATTGTCTGCTGAGCCTTGGGCGTATTCCAATGGCCGATAAAACACGATCGGATTGAGATAGTGCAACTCCAAACCTCTTCGATTCAGTGTATCGCGTTCCTGCCATACCACCATTTCATAAACACTCCAATTGAATCGCTTGCCCAGATTCATGCTCAGCCCATGCATGGCCATAAACTTATGCCGATCGTCTTGCTTTTGAGCCGTTGGAAAAGGATGAGCTGCACGCATCCACTCTGCAAAAAATCGCACTTTGTGGACCTGGGCCGTTGCTCTAAAGAACGGCAGCGGTGCAGCTTGTCGCCCCAAAATCAACGAGCGGTAACCATCCCCAATATGATGCGCTTGCCTGCCCGCATCCAATGCCACGTATTTTCCACACCGCACGCCCACCTGACCAACGACATTGTGCGACAAAAACACATCGCCATTGCGCTTGGCATTGCCCACATTCCAAAGCACATCGTAAGGCACACTTTGCTCCAACATGTGACTGGGAAGAGCCGAAGCAATGTATTGATAGGAGATTTCAGCGCGAACGGGACGCATTCCCGCGAGCAAGATCGATGCCCCGGCATTTCCATCGGCTAGGCCGCGAACTGAGCTTCCTGTTTGTACACCCCCTGCCACATCGAGAATGGGCCCTGTGCACAAACTCAAGGCTCCGCCATGTACCTTGGACATGGCCGAATCCAACAAGGGTGCGGAAGGAGTCAGATGCTGATGCTCAAAAATGAATCGGGATTGGGTGCGAACGGCATGACTGGACAAGGGGTCACCATGATTGGTGGTACTCACCAATTGCGCAAAAGCATTGCTCGAGCAAAACAAAGCAGGCAGTATCAACCCAAAAATCCATTTCATTGGAGGCGAAAATAAGACAGGACCACATGCACTGCACGATTATGCCTGTGCATTTTGTGAAAAACAATCGCAAGGGCTTTACAAGTTGTGCGAATCAATTGTATTTTCACCAACGCAGGATGCCGTCTCCCTATCTGCATTCCGATATCCGGTATGATCACAAAACCAAACATTGATTTAGAAGAAGAAAAGCGCGAAATTCTACGCAGGTATCGTGGATTGCTTCGGGTATGTCACCGTTCGCGCACCACCAAAGACCGCGCGCGCATCCGCAAGGCGTTTGAGGTGGCTGTTGATGCGCACAAAGACATGCGCCGCAAGAGCGGGGAACCCTATATCTACCACCCCATTGCAGTAGCAAAAATTGCTGCCGAAGAGATTGGATTGGACACCACCAGCATCGTGTGTGCTTTGTTGCACGACACCGTGGAGGACACCGAAATCACATTGGACGATATCCAGCGCTTGTTTGGCAAAAAGGAAAGGATCATCATCGATGGATTGACCAAAATATCAGGGGTCAGCGATTACAACAATACGAGCACCAGTGATCAGGCAGAAAACTTCCGAAAAATGTTGCTCACCTTGAGCGATGATGTTCGGGTAATTCTGATCAAATTGGCCGATCGTCTGCACAACATGCGGACTTTGGACCACATGAAACGCGAAAAGCAACTCAAAATCGCGAGCGAAACACTGTTCATGTACGCCCCCTTGGCGCACCGGCTTGGACTGTACAACATCAAAACTGAACTCGAAGACTTATCGCTGAAGCACCAAGATCCTGAAACCTACCAGGATATTGTGAGCAAACTGCAGAAAACGCAAGCAGTGCGAACGCGATTTATCAATGCCTTCACCTTGCCCATTCGCCGAGCCTTGGATAAAATCGGCTTCAAGTACGAGATAAAAAGTCGCACCAAAAGCATATTTTCCATTTGGAATAAAATCGTCAAAAAGGGCGTCCCTTTTGAGGAAATCTACGACGTGTTTGCCATCCGCATCATTTTGAATGCCGAGCCCGACACCGAAAAAAGCGACTGCTGGCGAGTGTATTCCATTGTCACCGACTTCTATCAGCCAAGTCCTGAGCGCCTTCGCGACTGGATCAGCATTCCCAAGTCGAGCGGTTATGAATCCCTTCACACCACTGTCATGAGCCCAACGGGCAAATGGGTGGAAGTGCAAATTCGTAGCACACGGATGGACGACTTGGCCGAAAAAGGGTACGCAGCGCATTGGAAATACAAGGACAGTCCTGAGTCGCCCGAAAACAAACTCGATAACTGGCTGCAGCAAATCCGCGATGTACTCGAGAGCCAGGAAGAGAGCGCCATCGACTTCATCGACAACTTCAAAATGTCGCTGTTTTCGGAGGAAATTTATGTCTTCACACCCAATGGCGATTTGAAAACCTTACCGGTGAATGCAACAGCCTTGGACTTTGCATTCCATATCCACAGCGACATCGGCAAACAATGCATCGGCGCCAAGGTCAACTACAAACTGGTTCCGCTATCGCATGTTCTTCGCAGCGGCGATCAGGTTGAAATCTTGACCTCCAAAAAACAAAGGCCCAAGGAGGATTGGCTCAACATCGTGGTGATGCCTAGCGCCAAGCACAAAATTCGCACTGCACTGCGCGAAGAGAAAAAGGTCATTGCCGAGGACGGAAAAGAAATGCTGAAACGCAAATTCAACAGCATCAAGGCAGAGTGGTTGTCTGCCAACATCGACGAACTGGTGCGGCATTATGAGCTGGAGAGTACCTTGGATATGTATTACCGCATCGCAAAGGGAAGCATCGAACTCAACAAACTCAAAGGGTTTACTGTGCATGCGGGGAAAATCGCCTTTGAAAAAGCGCAAACCTTGGAAGCTTTGCCTGACGAGGCTGATCCCAAGCATAGCACTGCTCAACCGGCCAAAGGAGAAACCTTGCTCATTGGCGATGAGTTCCAAAAAATGGACTACAAGTTGGCGCCTTGTTGCAATCCAATTCCGGGAGACGAAGTTTTTGGATTTATCACCATCAGCGAGGGCATCAAGATCCATCGCACCAATTGCCCCAATGCGCAAGAGCTGATGAGCAAATACGCCTACCGGGTAATCAAAGCACGATGGCGCAACAAAGACACGGTGCAGTTCGAGGTTGGACTTAAATTCTCGGGCATTGACGATGTCGGCATTGTACAAAACATCACCAACATCATTTCGACAGACATGAACGTGAACATGCGCGCCATTAGCTTCGAGGCCAATGACGGCATCTTTCAGGGCAAAGTGGTGGTATTGGTTTTCGATACCATGCACCTCAACAACTTGATCGATAAATTGCGCGCCGTAGACGGATTGCTCAATGTGGAGCGCATTGAAAGTGAATTTGAATAGAAAGCCGAACTGAACCTTGGAATTTTTGAATTGACTAGGCGGTTCGTTTGTATTTTCGCATCATGTCGCCCGTAGATTTACAAGAAAACGTCAAGCAAATTTTCACGACTTATCTCGAACAGCAAAAGCATCGGAAAACTCCCGAGCGCTATGCCATTCTGCGCGAGATTTACGATTATAAAGGGCATTTTGACATCGAGTCGCTGTACAACTTGATGAAAAACAAGAAGTATCGTGTATCGCGTGCCACACTCTACAACACGGTCGAATTGCTCCAGTCGTGCAATCTTGTGCGCCGCCACCAGTTCGGCGGACAAACGGCGCTGTTCGAAAGAGCTTTTCAAAACCAACAGCACGATCACATCATACTCACCGACAGCGGAGAGGTACTGGAGTTTTGCGATCCACGCATTCAAGCCATCAAAGCAACCTTGGTAGATATTTTCGGTATTGAAATCGAGCAGCACTCGCTCAAATTTTATGGCCGACGCAAAGCAAAGACACCGTAATTTTCAAGGCTTTTGTAAAAGATTGGGATTTCCGACTCTGCCCTTTTGCATTCTATTGTAAATTCGCGCGTCCTTTAAAAAAAGGAAAAACACCATTTCTAACACAAGCAATCGTGAATAAAACAGACATTCTCCTCGGATTACAATGGGGCGACGAAGGCAAAGGCAAACTTGTCGATGTTTTGACTCCACACTATGATATCATCGCTCGTTTTCAAGGTGGCCCAAATGCAGGTCACACTTTGGAATTCGAAGGAACCAAACACGTCTTGCACACCATACCGTCGGGCATTTTTCATGAGCATGTCACCAACTTGGTAGGCAATGGTGTTGTCATTGATCCAGTGATTTTTGCCAAAGAGATTGTGGGGCTCAAAGAAAAGAACGTCGACGTAGCCGGAAGAATGGTTATCAGCCGCAAAGCACATATCATTTTGCCCACCCATCGCTTACTCGACCGGGCCAGCGAAGCCTCTAAAGGCACAAGTAAAATTGGAAGTACATTGAAAGGCATTGGTCCATGTTACATGGACAAAACAGGCCGCAACGGCATGCGCGTTGGAGATCTTTTGGATCAACAATTCGAATCGAAATACCAAGCACTCAAAGGCAAACACCTGCAGCTCATTCAAGGTTTCGGCATAGCCGATGTTTATACGTCCGAAGAATTGGCGGAAATGGAAGCGGCCTTTTACGCTGGAGTAGATGTCCTGCGGCAACTCACCATTGTCGACAGCGAGCACTACATCAACCGCGCTATGAAAGACGGCAAAAAGATCTTGGCTGAAGGCGCTCAGGGTTCGTTGTTGGATATCGATTTTGGAAGTTATCCTTTTGTCACAAGCAGCAATACCATTGCCGCAGGAGCCTGCACCGGATTGGGCATAGCGCCTTCACGGATCGGTGAAGTCATTGGCATTTTCAAAGCCTATTGCACCCGCGTGGGCAGTGGACCTTTTCCCACAGAATTGGACAATGCCATTGGCGAACAAATGCGTCAAACCGGTCGTGAATTTGGATCTACAACAGGACGCGCACGCCGCTGCGGATGGCTCGATTTGCCCGCATTGCGCTACGCTTGCATGATCAATGGCGTGACCCAACTCATTATGATGAAAGCCGACGTGCTCAGCGACTTCGACGAACTTCAAGTCTGCACGCACTATCTTTTCAATGGCGAAAAAATCGATTACTTGCCCTACGACATCGCTCCGGAATATGTGCAGCCCGTATACGTCACCGTGCCCGGATGGAACTGCGACCTGACTCAATTGCAAGCAGAGAGCGATTTCCCAACCGCATTGTCCCAATACATTGCATTCATCGAGTCCGCCCTTGAAATTCCAATTACCGTTGTGTCTGTTGGTCCCGATCGCAAACAAACCATCATTCGGTCTGATCGCGCTCTAATACCAGCCTGAGGCAAGGTTTTTGTTTTCCAAACCACATGAGTACATCCATTCGGCATCTTGCAGTTCTGCTTCTGACTTCCATTGGTCTATGGTCGAATGTGGTGGCACAAAAAAAAGTGCGGTTGATCAATTCTGATGCTTGGCTCTATGACAAAAGTTGGGTCGACGCTCAGCGCCTTATTGGCCATGTGCATTTGGAATACGAAGGAACGCATTTTTATGCCGACAGCGCTTACTTGTTCCCCAACGATAACTTTGATGCTTTTGGTCATATTCAGATGATCAAAGCAGGAGAATATACCATGACCGGGGAGACCATGCATTTTGAAGAGCGCACCAATACCGCCACTGTTCGCGGCAACGTGGTCCTTCGCGATGGTCAAATGACCCTTCAAAGCAATTTGCTGGATTACCACACCCGAACGGGGATCGCCAATTATACCGGAGGAGGAAGGATTGTCTCGTCCAAGGATCAAAACCAACTCACCAGCGAACGGGGCACATACAACAGTAAAACCCAGGTGTTTTATTTTCGAAAAAATGTGGAACTCAAAAATCCCGATTACAAGGTCTATTCGGATACGCTCCAATACAATGAAATCACCGAAGTGGCCTATTTTTTCGGGCCCACCCGCATTGTAGGCGACTCTACGCGGCTGTACTGTGAAAACGGATACTACAATACCCGATTGGACCAATCGCGTTTTGGAAAAAATGCCAGCGTGACATCGGGCAAGATCAAACTCCGGGGTGACAGCATCTTCTACGATGGGCAAAAAGGGGTTGGCGAAGTTTTTCGCCGCGTCACCATTGCAGATACCACAGCCGGTGTGCAAATCCACGGTGAATACGGCAAACACCGCGAACACGACTCCTTCAGTTATGTCACCGACAAGGCTTGGCTCTTCCAAGATCTGGGCGAAAACGATTCCCTGTTTGTGCGCGCCGACAGCCTCTTTTTATTGGGCAATAAAGACTCTACCAACATCTTGAAAGCATACCACCATGTTTCATTCTACCACATCGACTTGCAAGGCATCTGCGATTCGCTGGTGTATTTTGAAGCGGATTCTCTGCTGGAACTGCACGACCGCCCCATCATGTGGCACGGCAACAACCAAATGACCTGCGACACTGTGCGCATGACCATGCGCTATGGCGGACCCGACCGTTTGTACATGCATAGCAATGCATTGATCATTGGCCGCGCCATTGCAGCCTCCACTTCGCCATCTGACACCACCTTGTTGCACCAAATCAAGGGGCGAGACATGACGGGTCAATTCCAAGACGGCGAGTTGCGCTCACTGCGCGTGGAAGGCAATGGTCAATTGATTTATTTTCCGGAAAGCGATAAAAAAGACAAACCGCGGATTATCGGTCACAACAAAGGCGATTGTTCCAATATTCTCATCACCATTAGGGACCGGAAAATTGAAAAAATCAGGTTGGAGGAAGAACCGCGATCGGTGTATTCGCCAATGGACAAAGCCAAACCAGAGGACTTTCTGCTCCAAGGCGCATTGTGGCAAGGCAGCGAACGTCCACTTTCACCCGACTCGATTCGCCGTTGATTCCTTAGATCAATGCCCTGCGAATAGCGGCAAAGGCTCCATCCGGAGATTGATTTCGGACCTGATTTGTTTTAGCAATTCCGCATCTTGGCGTCCCATCAATGCGCGATCGATAATATCTGCAATCCATTCCATATCGGCTTCATTCATGCCTCGGGTTGTAATGGCTGGTGTGCCGATTCGGATGCCTGAAGTCACGAAAGGAGATTTATCATCAAAAGGAACCATGTTTTTGTTTACGGTAATATCCGCTGCCACCAATGCCTGTTCAGCCTCCTTGCCCGTAATGCCCTTGTTGCGCAAATCGATCAAAAAACAATGGTTGTCGGTGCCGCCGCTCACCAGATCATATCCGCGTGCCATGAGCGAAGAAGCCAATGACGATGCATTTGCCATTACCCGGCGACCATAATGCTCAAATCCTGGGGTCAACACCTCTCCGAAGGCGATGGCCTTCGCAGCAATCACATGTTCCAAAGGTCCACCTTGCATTCCAGGAAACACACCGCCATCCAAAACGGCCGACATCATTTTCAGTTCGCCTTTGAGGGTTTTCAAGCCCAGCGGATTTTCAAAATCTTTGCCCAACAGAATAACTCCGCCGCGTGGTCCGCGCAAAGTTTTGTGCGTTGTTGTTGTCACAATGTGGCAATGGGGAACCGGGTTGTTGAGAAGGCCCTTGGCTATCAATCCAGCCGGATGAGAAATATCGGCCATCAACAATGCCCCAACACTATCGGCAATGGATCGAAATACAGCATAATCCCAATCGCGGCTGTAAGCCGAAGCCCCACAGATCAACAATTTTGGCTTTTCGCGTTCTGCGATTTCTCGGACCTTTGCCATATCGATGCGACCCGTTTCGCGTTCGACCCCATAAAAAACAGGGCGATACAATTTGCCGCTATAGTTTACCGGCGATCCGTGCGTAAGATGGCCGCCCTGTGCCAAATCCAAGCCCATGATCGTATCACCGGGCTGGAGAATAGCAAGCATCACAGCGCTGTTGGCGTTGGCCCCACTGTGCGGTTGGACGTTGGCCCATTCAGCACCAAAAATTTGACACAACCGATCGATAGCCAACTGCTCGACCTGATCAACCACTTCGCAACCGCCATAATAGCGTTTGCCCGGCAAGCCCTCTGCATATTTGTTCGTCAATACCGACCCCATGGCTTCCATGACTTGGTCGCTTACAAAGTTTTCTGAGGCAATAAGTTCCACACCGTGCAATTGGCGTTGCTTTTCGCGGTCAATGAGGTCAAAAATGATTTGGTCGCGCATAATCCGATTTTATTTGCGGCAAAAATAAACGGCACTGGTCCACACAAAAGTGTATCGTGCATCATTTGTTGGCAATTTGATGGCACGGATGAACAAGCCCACGTGAATGGAAAGTTTTGGACATCACGCAGACGAATGGGGCACGCTTTATGTTTGCGATAGCTGCCCTATTGCCGCAACCAAGGATTTCCTATGAGACCGCTCGTTTATTTATTGCTTGTATTGTTGCTTGCCTCAGGTTTTGGAAACCTGCATGCCCAAATCATTGACAACCGTCAAGGCAAAGTATTTCAAGAAGAAATGTACTTCAACCAACAATTCATTTGGCAAAACAAAATCAAATCCATCACAGGCATCAAAAGCATCAAACGTCCCAACCGCCCCATAGAGTCGCGTCCCGACCTGATTGCTTTCCGATTCAACGAGGTGGGTCAACTGACTTCCATGGACAAGATCAGCTCTGTGTTGCATATCGTTGACAGCCTGAGTGTGTCCTATCAACGCAACGATCTGGGCGATTTGGAGATTGTGACCGAACAAGGCAACAAGGGTTATTTCACCACCCAGTACCACTACGACCAGCAAGGCCGAATTGACCGCATGAGTTATGGAAAAACAGAAAACCTCAGTCAAGAGAAGGGTAAACTGGAACCGGGATTAGCCATTGTGGTGAACAGCGAAACCTACGAGTGGCAGGAAACTGAGCCCGGCATTTTGAAAAAGAAGAACTACAACAACTACGGGTTGCACTACAGCAATTGGACCTTGGTCAAAAACACGCTGGGGTATATCCAAACCGAAACAGAGGAGCTCATCATGAGTGGCCGAACAACCACCAAGAGCTATACCTACAATGAGAGAGGATGGATCGCTGAAACAACTATTACGGACAATCAAGGCAATAAATCCAAGACAGAGAAGTATTATTACGACGATTTGGGCAATCTCAAAAAGGTGGAGTATTACAACGACAAGACTCTGACTCGAGAAATTGAAATTCTTTATCGAGCCAATCTATTGCTTGAAGCGTTTTTGGATCACGATATCGTGACCGACGAGGTGGTGATTACTAAATTTAGTTTTGAATTCTATAAATAATCTTTGCCATGTGGATCGCTCGTACTCTCCTATTTGCTGCTTTGTGTATCAGTTGTGCCGTTCAGGTTCAGGCGCAGCGCAAACGCGATAAAAAACAAGAAGCTGCGCAACAAACTCCTGAATCGGCCGCACAAAAGGACAAGGAAGACCGCGAGCGCAAATTGGGCGAATACCAGAACACCAAAAAAAAACATCAAAGCTCACAGGATGATGCGACCCGCAAGCGCATGAAGAAAAATCTGAAAAAAGCCGAGCGACACAGTTGGGGCAAATCAGCTCCATGGTACAAGCGTTGGTTCCGGCGCAATAAGATCAAGTCATGAAACTGCTTTGGACGATCCTGCTATTGCTGCTCAGTAACATATTTATGACGGTGGCATGGTACGGGCACCTCAAATTCAAATCGTATCCTTGGGCGCAGAACATGAGCCTCATTGGCATCATTATGATTAGCTGGGGCATGGCCTTTTTTGAATACTGTTTGCAAGTCCCTGCCAATCGAATCGGGTCTGCGGAATACGGTGGCCCCCTGAGTTTACCTCAACTCAAGGTGCTGCAAGAGTGCATCACCCTTCTCGTATTCACCGGCTTTATGTTGGTCGCCTTCAAAAATGAGAAACTGCAATGGAACCATTGGGTCGCCTTTGCATGCATTGTCTTGGCAGTTTATTTTGTCTTTTTACCCGGCAAATCAGCGGTATCTTGATGTGACGTAACCCTTTGAGGCTAGCCCCCGTACAAAGCCAAAAACATTGAACCCAACCCAATGAAAAAGATTACCCAATGTGCCTTTGTTTTGGCCTCACTCGCCATTCTCGAATCCTGCGAAAACACCCAAACAACAGGCACTCCAATTGCAGAAACGCAAAAAATTCAATGCTCTCCCAACGATTCTATTGTTGTGATTAACGAGGGAATTTACCATTTTGCCATCACCCTTCCGAAGGATCTCATGATCAATCACGCTCCGCGTATTGAACATCAGTCGGCAACAGGGGAGTTGCACATCAAAATCGGCGAAGACTTTTGGCTGGTTGCTTCTGAGAGTCAACAAAACTTGGATGCCATCAAATCCGAATTGGGCGAAGATCAACTTTTCAGCTTCAAAATTGTGGAGGAAGATCAATCCACTATGGTTTTCCAGCGCTTTCTCCCCGACGGTACCGAGTACGATTACAGCATGCGCGGCAAGACTCAAGTTGGCGACAAGCACTACATTTTCAAAGCGAGCGATGAAGGTGAATTTACGAAAGAGGAAGTGACTAAAATGAAAAACAGTGTCGCCTCGGTGCACCAGGCTGTATAATTTTTTGTATATTACACACCTGAAACACAATTCTTCAGTAGTATTCTAAACCCATCTAAAATGAAAACTTTTTTCGCTGTGCTCTGTATGCTTTTTACCGCCTCTTTTGCTTTTGCTGAAGTGGTGGTCATCAGCGGTGTCTATCAGGGCAAAGACGTGTATGTAAAAAACCCCACCACCAGCAGTGGAGTTGGGTATTGCATTTTCGAAGTTTTGGTCAACAATCAAATCACCAGCGACGAGGTCAATTCCTCCGCCTTCGCTATCGATTTGGGCGCTTGGGGACTCAAACTGGGTGACCCTGTTGAAGTCGTTTTGCGTTGCAAAGAAAAATGCGACGTCAAGATCATCAATCCTGAGGTCATCTATCCCAATAGCACCTTCGAAGTCACCAGCATGCAGGTAAGTCCCGCAGG
>CANHSF010000069.1 GCA_947463065.1 Flavobacteriales bacterium
CTACAATCCAACTGGCCAAACCATCGACCTGGAAGCAGGCCAATACAAAATGGGACGCGACCGCGACGGTGCTGGAAATCCCATGTTGTTGCCCATTACGGGCATCATGCCGCCTTTCAGCGTGCGGGTTTTCGCTCTCGATAAACGCGATCCCAATGGCAGCGGAAACGAAATCCCATTGGACAGTGCGTTGATCAACGTCGCCGACACATTCCTCAATCCAGTATACGTACAAAGCAATTCCCCAATGTATTTCAACGGTGACGATGCTTTTGTTCTCATCAAGGGCACTTCAACCATCCTCGACATCATCGGTAAAATCGGTGAAGACCCAGGAGAAGCATGGTACGTTCCTTCCGATCCAACTACCCGGTATTGGACCAGAGACCAAACGCTCATCCGCAAAAGCTCCATCCAACAAGGGGTTTCGGTAAACCCCGCGGTATTCGATCCATCCATCGAGTGGGACAGCTTGGCGGTCAACACCTTCACCGAATTGGGACAGCACATCTGCGCTTGTGGCAACGCAAGCATCAACGACATCGCAACTAACCACGAGTTGTCTTACTTCCCAAATCCAGTCGACAACGGTTTGCTCGTTATCAAATCCGACGCTGAAATCGCTGGTTACCGCATTCTTTCTGGAACCGGCCAATGGTTAGCTGCCGAAACATTCAACGGCAGAACCTTCAATGCGAACATCACTTTGCCGCAAGCATCTGCTGGTGTGTACTTCCTTGAAGTCATATTCGCAGATGGCTCACGCACTACGAAGAAATTATTGGCCCGATAGGCCTTGGTATTGATCCATAAAAAAGGGGTTATTGTAACCCCTTTTTCATGAAAATATAATCCGATGAAAAAGTTCTTCTCTTTGTGCCTGCTTCTCGCTGCCATCAGCTTGGCTCATGCACAGTACACGGTTAGTGGTGTGGTCAAAGATGCCATCACCAATGAAACATTACCCAGCGTCAATGTCGTTTATGGCGAGGGCAAAGCGGTATCCACCGACCTCAACGGGCAATTCGAAATCAAACTCGCCCCAGGTGCGTATACATTTAAATTCATGTTCGTGGGTTACACGACTCAACAGGCTGAAGTATCCATTACCAACTCCAACCTCAGTCTTGCCATTCTCCTCGAAACCGAATTGCTCGATGAAATCAATGTCACCGCCGACATCGCCGTAGGAAGACGCACTCCTGTGGCTTTTTCCAATATCGACCCACGAAAAATCCGAGAAGAACTCGGTACGCAAGATTTGCCCCTCCTGCTCAACAGCACCCCTGGTGTGTACGCCACAGCAACCGGCGGCGGAGATGGCGATGCAAGGATCAATATTCGTGGTTTCAATCAACGCTACGTGGCAGTCATGATCGATGGCATTCCCATGAACGACATGGAAAACGGCTGGGTGTATTGGAGCAATTGGTTTGGGCTCGATGGGGTAACCAACCGCATTCAAGTGCAACGTGGACTCGGGGCCAGCAAACTCGCTGTTCCTTCCATCGGCGGTACCATCAACATCACCACTGCAGGTATCGAAGAAAAGAAAAAAGTGACCATCAACTCGGAATATGGCAACAACTTCAACGCGCGCCTGAGTGTCGGCATCAACTCCGGTCGTCTCAAAAATGGATGGGGAATCACCTCGGCCTTTTCCATCAGACGCAACGATGGATGGGTCGAAAACCTCGGTTCTCGACAGCTTTTCTATTATTTCAAAGTCACCAAAGAATTTACCGAAGAACAAAACATCACCTTCAGCATCATGGGAAGCCCCCAACGCCACGATCAACGCATTGGACGCCAACCCATCTATGTCTACAGCCGATCATTGGCCGAAGAGTTGGGCCAAACCCCGCCCAATGCTGATGCTGCCCCAGGAACGCTTCTCTACGGCGACCTCGGACCTCGTTACAATCCGTATTGGGGTGAATTGGCGCGCACCCGAAAAAATCCTGGTGCCGGAACTGAGGAAATCTCTGATCGTCTCAACTACTACCACAAACCCATCCTCAACCTCAAACATTTTTGGACCCCTGATCCCAAACTCGCGATTTCCAATATGATCTACGCCTCGTTTGGAAACGGTGGTGGAACGGCCCTCAAATCTTCTGTATTCAACGAATTCGGCCAAACCGATTTTCAAACCATCTACAACATCAACTCCTACGGTAGCATTTTTGACCACCCCGGTGATCCGCAATTCGTAAAAGACACCTCACAATACAAATCCACCAACTATCTGGCTTCCCGCATCAACAATCACGTTTGGGTTGGACTGCTTTCCACCTTCAAATACAAATGGTCCAAAGACCTTGAACTGAGCGGTGGTATCGATGCACGCTATTACCATACGGATCGATACACCATCATCTACGATCTATTGGGAGGCGATTATGCGGTTCCCAACGCCTCCGGCTTTGACCAAAACAATCCCGACAACCTCGTGGTCAGAGAAGGCGATAAGTTCGACTACCACATCCGCAGCTATGTGCGCCAACAAGGAGGCTTTTTCTTGGCCGAATACAAACGCAAAAATTGGACGACATTCATCAACGCAACCGCGTCGTTGATGACCTACAACCGCATCAATTATTACGGCAAAAAACTGGCAGATGGCACATATCCCACAAGCGGTACGAAAGCATTTCCCGGCGCCACTGTAAAGGGCGGTTTCAACTACAATATCGACAAACAACAAAGCATTTTTGTCAATTCGGGATATATCAGTCGAGCCCCCATGTTGAATAACATCTACAATTCCACTTCGTTGGAAACGTATGCCAATCTCACCAACGAAATTCTATCCGCGTTGGAAGGTGGCTACATGTTCAACTCCAAGGCGTGGAGCGTTACCACCAATGTGTACTACACCGTTTGGCGCAACAAGCCCGTCATCCAAACCGTCAGTGTAGGCACAGAATCGTATCGTGTTAGCGTACCCGGAATGAATGCGCTGCATCGCGGCGTGGAAGTGGACGGTGAATACAAAATCGACAACAAACTCAACATCGAAGGAGCCATAAGCATCGGCAATTGGGAGTGGACCTCCAACCGCGAAGCCATTGTAACGTCCGAAGATGGCACCACCGTGCTCGATACCGTACAGTTCTCTGCCAATGGCGTGCGTGTTGGGGACGCTGCTCAAACCCAAGCTTCGTTCGGCTTGCGTTGGGCCCCATTCAAAGGATTTTACATCAAACCGCGTTTTACCTACTTCACCAACAATTTCGCCGACTTCTCTCCCGAATCGTTGCAAGGCGACAATGCCAATCGCCAATCGTGGGAAATGCCCAGCTACTATCTCCTCGACATCAACATGGGATACAACCACAAACTCAATCAGCAAGGCGATCAACTCAGTTTGCGGATCAACCTCATGAATGTCACCGACAATTTGTTCATCTCCGATGCCCGCAACAACGATTATGGAAATACCTTCGATGCCGCCAGTGCTGGTGTCTACGTCGGTATGGGATTCCGTTGGAATGTTGGTATTCAATACACCTTTTAATTCGTAAAAAGTTTTCAAACACCTATTTATACAATGAAAAATTTTATTTTAACACTCCTGCTGGCAATGGCAACTTCATTTGTCGCCTTCGCTCAAGCGGTACTTCCAACCTCTTGGAATTTTGATGATGCCACACCCACCGGCTGGAGCGAATCGCTCGGTGGTTCAAACACGCGCTATACCCTGGGTTTCGTTGGTCAGGCGTGCCGCTTGGATCAAACCAATGACTTCGTTCAAGTATTCTTTGCTGAAGAGGCTGGTGCTTTGAGCTACAACATCAAAGGTCAAAACCAAGGCGGTGCATGGTCAGGTACATTTACGATTCAAGAGTCAGTGGATGGGTCAACCTTCACACCACTGTTCACTTTTGAAGGCAGCGCTTTGCCCACTTCGGCATTCACCGCTTTCAATCATACGCCCAACCCGCAATCGCGCTACTTGCGTTTTTATTTCACCAACAAAGTCAGCGGACACAATGTCGCTTTGGATGAGGTGTCTCTCGGAACGCCTACCGCTTCTGCTGCGCAAGAAATCAACATCACCGATGGCGCCAACAACATCCCCAATAACTTCACATTTGTAATGGGCAATAACGCGCAACAAATCTTTACCATCGAAAACCTCGGTCTTCAAAATGATTTGAATGTCGCCTCCATTGCATTGAGTGGATTAAATGCCGATGAATTCAACCTCGTTGCCAGTCCCGTTGTTATTCCTGCTACTACCTCTAGCTCATTCACCCTCAACTTTACCCCCAACGGCTCCGGATCGCGTTTCTGCACCATCACAGTGCAAAGCGACGATACCAGCGAAGGAACCTACTCCTTCAATGTATACGCCATCGCTGGTGATTTCGCAACCGAACCTACCGCATCGGCCCAAAGCATCGTATTCTCTGGTGTATCTTCTTGGGACTTCAATGCAGTTGTAAATGCTTCTGGAAGCAACGCCGAAAAATTCATCGTTTTGCGCAAAATGGGCAGCGCTGTTACAGAATTGCCTACCGATGGTTCGACCTATGTGGTCGGCGATATGATTGGAGATGCACAAGTTGTTTATGTAGGAGCTCAAGGGGTTTCACACAACGCCCGTTACATCGGCGCTGGTACAACCTACCACTATGCGGCGTTCGCATTCAACGGCCCTGCTTCGTATGAAAATTACCTTACCTCATCGCCAGCAATCAACTCTGTTACAACGAGCCAACCCAACTTCAGCGGCTATTACGCTGGAGTCGATGTCAATTCTCCTTCGTTTGTTGCTCAACTTATCACTGCGCTCAACCCGTCGAATTTCTTCCAAATATTCTACAGCAACTACACCAGCACATTGATCAATCAGTTCTACGTTCAAGATGCTTCCATCGACGGTGTATCGCAAAACCTGGTGGAATGCCAATACAGCCTTGATCCGTACTACTACCCAAGCGGTTTTCAGTGGTGGAACGGACAAACCGATGCCGAACTGAGCCGCGAACACAGCTATCCGCAAAGCTGGATGCCAACCTACTTCGATGCCGGCTTTGACGACTCCGATGAGGTGAGCGACTTGCACAACCTCTTCCCCGTCAATCAAGAAGAATGCAACGCTGTGCGAAGCAACTACCCCTACGGCGAAGTCGTCAATCCAACTTCTACGTACTTCGAAACCGCCTACGGAACCAATGCGCTCAATCAAACGGTCTACGAACCGCGCGATGATTTCAAAGGCGATGCAGCCCGTGGTGTTATGTATCAAGCCACCAAGCACTTCTCTTCAAGCACCGATTTTAGTCTTCCAGAACAGATTTCGATCATCGTGCCCTATGGCCAAAACGAATATCTGCTCAAACAATGGCACTTTGCTGATGCGCCCGACAACATGGAAATTGCACGCAACGAATACATCGAAACAGAGCAAAACAACCGCAACCCGTACATCGACAATCCAACCTACGCTTGCTATGTGCGCTTCCAAAACATGACCAAATGGGCTCCTCTTTGGTCCGTAAGCGGCAATACGCTCACCTGCACCGATCAAGGTCTATCCTACCAATGGTTCATGAATGGACAAGCCATCGATGGCGCCAACTCCGCATCCTACCAAATTACCGAGTCGGCTTCGTATGCTGTGGCCGTGCAACAGTTTGAGCAATGTCCCGTCATCAACTCTCCCGAAGTTAGTGTCAGCTATGTCGCAGTTGAAGAATTGCCTTACGCGGTTACCGGTGTAAGCATTTACCCCAACCCCTCTGCTGGCGATTTCACGCTCGAGGCCTATGCTCAAAGCAACCAACAAGCTATTCTTCGAACGGTAGACGCCACAGGTCGTGTTGTTGCCGAACAACAAGTGACACTGCAAAGCGGAAAAAATCAGTTGGCCGTTCATGCCGACCTAAGCGCAGGTTATTACCAAGTGCAAATCATTGCTGGTGCTTCGGTCACACATCAAGGTTTGATCATCAAATAAGCCTGGTCCCGAGTGCTTTCTCGTGGATCGCATCACCGACCGCAGCATCCGCCGCAATTTGTTTGGTGATTCGCAAAATAAGCGTATATTTGTGCCGCTTTCGGTACGATGTTATAGCAGAAGAGGGGTCGCAAGCCCCTCTTTTTTATGACTATTCGCGAAGGTCAACAACTCAAATACCCCGTGATTACCAAGGAAATAGTTGCACAACACATTGAAGAGCGCATTGCCGGCAGCGATATTTTTATCGTTGAACTGGTGGTTCGTCCCGGAAATGGCATCGAAGTGACCTTGGACTCCGACAGCGGCATTACCATCGAAGCGTGCACCGAAGTACATCGGTACTTGCTCAAACAAATGGACCGCGAAGTGGAAGACTACTCCCTCGTCGTGGGATCACCGGATTTGACCAAGCCGCTTCTGGTCAAACGCCAATATGTGAAGAACATCGGCCGAACGCTTGCCATCAAATCCAAGTCCACCGATAAATTCGAGGGGATTTTGAAAAATGTAGACGACCTCGGTATTGTGCTCCAATGCCGAAACAAAGAAGAGGTGCCCGGCAAAAAAACCAAACAATGGGTCGATCGCGAAATACCCATCGCATTCGACGACATCGAAAGTGCTAAAATTGTTATTCAGTTTAAATAAATACAGATACACCTAAATTCAATCCCATGAAAGGTATCAATTTAATGGATGCGTTCTCCGACTTCAAAGAGTTGAAGAACATTGACAAAGAAACCATGGCAGGTATCCTCGATGATATCTTCCGCTCAATGATCATCAAACGTTGGGGTGCAGATGATGGCTTCGACATCGTGATCAACTCCGAACGCGGTGACCTCGAAATCATTCGTACCCGAAAAGTCGTACCCGATGGTGAATTGGATGACGAAATCGCCGAAATCGAAATCTCGCAAGCCAGAAAAGTAGTGGACGATCTCGAAATCGATGAAGAACTCATCGAGGAAATCAAAATCGAAGACTTCGGTCGCCGAAATATCCTCGCTTTGCGCCAAAATCTTCAATCGCGCATTACGGATCTCGAAAAAGATCATCTCTACAAAAAATACAGTGAACGTGTCGGCGAAATCCTTACCGGCGAGGTTTATCAGGTATGGAAAAAGGAAATGTTGGTATTGGACGACGAAGACAACGAGCTTATTCTCCCAAAAGAACAACAAATTCCATCTGACTTCTACAAAAAAGGGGATGCCATACGCGCGGTAATCTACAAAGTAGACATGCGAAACAATTCGCCCCAAATCATATTGAGCCGCACCGCGCCTGAATTCCTCGAAAAACTTTTCGAACAAGAGGTACCTGAAGTTTTTGATGGCCTCATCACCATCAAAAAAATCGTTCGTGAACCCGGAGAAAGAGCCAAAGTCGCAGTGGAAAGCTACGACGATCGCATCGATCCTGTGGGTGCTTGCGTCGGTGTTAAAGGATCGAGAATCCATGGTATCGTGCGCGAATTGCGCAACGAAAACATCGATGTCATTCAATACACTGCCAACGAACAATTGCTCATCACACGTGCGCTTGCTCCTGCCAAAATCAGCAGCATCAACCTCGATAAAGAAAACCGCAAAGCAGATGTTTACCTCAAACCCGACCAAGTTTCTTTGGCCATCGGAAAAGGCGGCAACAACATCAAACTAGCGTGCAAACTCGCCGAATACGAAATCGATGTCTACCGCGAAAACGATACCGATATCGATGACGTGGAATTGGAAGAATTCTCCGATGAAATCGATGAGTGGATCATCAAAGAACTCAAATCCATTGGTTGCGACACTGCCCGTTCGGTATTGGCCATCACCAAAGAAGATTTGATCAAGCGCACCGACCTCGAAGAGGAAACCGTTGAAGAGGTGCTCAGCATTCTGCGCTCGGAGTTCGAATAATTCGAAAATTTTTTGAAATACCATTAAAAAAGCCCCGATCACTCGGGGCTTTTTCAATGCTGTGCTTGCTCAAAATTGCCTCCATTGGGCAATCCTCTCAAATTCGATGAACTTCCATCCAATGAACGCTGCATCGCATCTGCGGTCAATCATTCATTGCTTTGAACCATTGGTGAAAAACCAACCAAATCGGCGGTTAAACCAAGATTCTAGAGTGTTTATTGCATTGTTTATCATGGCACAAATCATTAAGTAAATAATTCGCTATAGGTTTTCGCCTCCACAATTCGACTTGGAGCAAAAGCTCTACAAACTCCAACTGGCAAACCCTAACAAAATGTAAACGAAATGTTAACCCTATTTGTTGCACCAAACCCGCGCACACACTTCTGTTTTAACATGTTTTTACACGATATGATGACTTTATAGCGACCTCAGGGGAACACACTGCATCCAATTTCAGCGCTTCACAGGCGACCGTTGTGCTTGATAGGTTATCAACTCCACGCAATTCCCCGGACGCGACCTAATCATGCCCTCAAACTCCATTTCAAGCAACAATCCCGACAATTGGGACAAATTGAATCCCGACAATTGCGTGAGCTCATCCATTGTCAACACCTGACGCCCTTCGAAGCTACGCCTTACCTGCTCCTGCTCCGGACTCAAGGATGCAAACAGCTCGAGCTGACGAAGGGGTGGCTTCTCGCCCATCTTCCAATTCATAGCTTCTAAAAAAGATGTTGGGCTCAAATAAACCTCAGCCACTTGCCGGTGAATGAGTTCGTTGCATCCTCTGCTGGATCGATCGTCAACGCGCCCAGGCACAGCAAAAACCTCTCGGTTGTAACCGTGGGCCAAATACGCTGTAATCATACTTCCTCCTTTCACATCGCTTTCTATCACCACGGTAACATCCGCCAATCCCGCGATAATGCGATTGCGCATCGGAAAAAGCTCTGCACACATGCGCTGACCCGTAGTAAACTCCGTGACCAATCCACCATGGTGCTCCATTTCTTGAGACAAAGACCGATGCTCTCGAGGATACAGCGTGTGTAGACCATGTGCCACACATCCTACGGTGGGCAATTGATGCCGCAGGGCTGAGCGATGCGCTATCGCGTCAACCCCGAAAGCCAAACCACTCACCACTGTTGCTCCCAAGGGCTGTAAACCCTCCACCAGCTCCTCGCATACTGCTCTGCCATACGCAGTGGCTCTGCGGGTGCCCACTATGGCCACCACAAATGGTGCATTCAATTCCACTTTGCCGCGATAATACAACACCATTGGAGCGTCTTCGCATTCCTTCAGCCGCTTGGGATAATGCATGTCCTGATACCACAAACAACGGCCACCTGTCTTGTCCAATTGATCCAACTCGCGCTTGGCCTCTTCCAATGCTCGAACCCGATAATCCATTACCAATTCAACGATCTGTGGTCGCATTCCCGGCTTGGCCATCAACTCTTTGCGCGACAGTGTAAATACTTCCTCTAAGCTACCGCAACAGGACAACAATTGTTTGGCTCGTGTTGGGCCAATTTGTGGCAATAGCGTAATCCCCACGCCATACACCGCGCTTTCATGTTCACTCATAATCGTCTATTTGTGGCATCCTCTGCCTTTGAAAGAAGGTCGTTTGATCCGGGGGAAACAGATCTGTCGCCACAAATATACATCAGCCGACTATCGCTGAGACCAAAAACAAAAAACCCTGGATAACCAGGGTTTCTTTGAGGTCCCGTGCGGATTCGAACCGCAGTAGCAGCTTTTGCAGAGCTGAGCCTAGCCACTCGGCCACAGGACCTTTTGACGCCATTGCTTCTCAACGGCTCCGTTTTAACGGGGGGCAAATATACAATTGTTTCAATATCTGACACATTTTGACAAAAAAAAACACTGCTCCTCCCGCGACTTGCACATAATCACAACGCGCGTTTAATAAGTTCGAGAATTGTACAAACTCCCATACTACGTCGGCCGTAACTTCGTTTCAACATTTAAATCAAGCCAAAATGAGCAACAAAGTTTACATCGGAATCATCGCCGCCCTCTTAGCTGTAGTGTGTTTTATGGCCTATTCGCTCAACAAAAAGGACAAAGAAATGCACGAACGTATCATCTACATGAATGCCGAAAACGGTAAAATCATTGATGAACGCGACGGAATAGAAATGGAGCTTGAAGCCATGAAGATGAGCTACGATACCATGAGCGTCGATAACAGCGATATGCGCGCCAAAATCGATGCGCAAATTGCAGAAATTTCATCGCTCCAGAAAAAAGTAAAAAACCGCGATTACGACATCACAAAATTGCGCGCCGAAGCCGAAACGCTGCGCTCAATCATGAAAAATTATATCCATCAAATCGACTCGCTCAACACAGCCAATCAGCGCTTGACCATCGAACGCGACAACGAAGCCACCAGAGCAAATCAAGCCGAATCCGACTTGAAAAACACGCAAGGCGAACTCAACACCACCAAAGAAATGGTGAAACAGGGTTCCATCCTTGCTGCCGGTGAATTTGTCAACTCCGGTATTTTCGAACGAAACTCCGGCAAACAAGTGGAAACCGACCGGGCCAACAAAACCGAAATGATCAAATCGTGCTTCAAAATCCGCAAAAACACCATTGCCAAGCCCGGTAACAAAACGCTTTTGGTCAGCGTTATCGGTCCCGATGGAGCAACGCTCTCCGGCAAAGGAAGCGGAAAAACCTCTGTCGGTGGAACAGACATGAACTACAGCGTATCCCGCGAAGTGGACTACCAAGGAAACGACGTTGATGTATGTGTGTACTACACCGCCAACGCCGGTTACGAATTCAAAAAAGGCAACTACAAAATCAATATCTACGAAGGTGGCGCCATGATCGGCAGCTCCACGGTGGCATTGAAGTAAGCAACTTCGGCATAGACATTCATAAAGAGGTCGTTCCTGTAAATGGATCGACCTTTTTTATTCAATAACCATTTCGTAAGATCAAGGAATGCGCATCACACCACCAATGGATCAGAGGTTTCAATTTCCCTTGTTCTATAAATTAGAAGCCTAGTCGTCTGGTCGCGAGCGAACCTCAATACATGGAATCACTTGCGCTGATTGAAGACCAACGCATAGGAAACACCTGCATTGAACCCAAACACACTGTTTTTCCGATCATCGACAGGAATACTGCGATCATCGAGTCTAAAATCAGCCACCGTGAAGAGCTCTACCGCTAAACTGAAAAAAGTTTGAAGCGAATGGAGCTCATTTTTTCCAAAATACAATCGTGCTAATGCCTTCCATTCCAATCCATAAACATTCCAAGTTCCGCTCCCTGCTGCATCATAATTACCATTGGGAGAATATTCTTCGAAAATGCGCTCTATATTGGTTTTGTATGTATATAGCTGCGAGCCCGTACCGCAAACAATACGGCTCGATGTGACATAATAGTGTTCCATGTACATCCCTTTGCGAAAAATATTGGTCTCTACCTTTTGATCATCAGAAGTGATGCCGGAACTAGTCCCAAAACTCAGGCTAATTCCTCCTTCAAACAATTGATCTGCGCCAAACCTCCCGCCAATTTGTAGACTGCGAAGTGGGGTAAATTCCATGCCTGCGCCGCTGAAATCATAGTATCCACTATTGCCAATGACATAATAGCCGTTAAGCTCTTTATAACCCATCTCCCAGCCCGTCTTAATGGTCAGGTTGTTTTGAGCAAGCAATGTAAGCTGCAAAAAAACAGAGAGAACGGAGAGGATTCTTTTCATGCCTCAAAGATAATTACCAGAATCTAACTCGCTTGGCGCGCGGCAAAAGGCATTCCAATCGCTGAAATCGTTGGCATTGAAATGTATCTTTTGAGAATGACCCAAAAAGAGCACCTGCTCGTAAGATGAAAAGCGCTTTTTGAATGAAGAAATCACCTGCGTTGATTAAATACGACCGCATAAGAAATACCCACATGGGCCAGCAAAACGCCGATTACGAATTCAAAAAAGGCAACTACAAAATCAATATCTACGAAGGTGGCGCACTCATTGGATCGTCCACCGTCGCATTGAAGTAATTTCAATCCATCGTATTCAAAAAAAGCCGCCCTTTTTAAGGCGGCTTTTTTGTGTCATAAACCCGGCTTGTATGGGCCCTGGATCTCTCGTGCTGCATTTCATCCAACATGCATTAAACCGAAGTACACCAAGGTCTTGGTTATCCATGATCCCTTGCGCAATGCGGATTGAAAACAACTCCGTGCAGTTGCCAAATACCATTTGCAGCAACATGCTGAATGGACTTATTGATCTGCACAGCAACGCACAATCTTTAAACGACCGGTGCGGCAAACGCCGCTAACATGGATAGATTCGCTTGGGCAGCTATCATGCACATTTAGTCTCCAAATACACGCGTATAGGAAATTTGGAAAAACAATCCTTCGGTATCGTACCTGTTGCCCATATCGCCTTTCTGAAAAGATACTTCTTCGCCATTTACATTCAACGTTTTGAGCTTGCGCCAATCCGCGCGATTGCCCACTCCAAATTGAACCGCATTCAACATGTCATCGTCCAACCAATAGCGGCCCAGAAGCGAAACACCATAACCCAAACCGCCCCATGTCGTCTGGGTCGTATATTCCACCAATTGATCGTTTTCGCCAGGCAACGAGCTCGTCCAATCCAACTTAACTTTACTGTACGAAACCGCAGCGCCTATTCCAAACTGCAGGGGAAACCAACGATTCACCAAGTAATACTCCACAAAAAAGTTCGGACTCAACAGCCGTGTCTTGTATTCTTGACCTGCGCTTTCCAATTTCAACGAACCAATATTCAATCCTAAACCTATATCATAGTTGCGGTCCTCCCCAACAGTGGCACCCACTTGCAACGGGAGGAAAAAAGAACTGCCTTGAGGCATGTCCAAAGACATCGTGTTGAAATCGTTCTCGCCCAAAGTGTAATGCAACTCAGCACTAGAATAACTGTGCCTTGCCATACCCATTTTCAAAACCACTTGAGCTTGTGCGCTCTGAAAAATTCCCAATACGCCAAGGAGAAAAAATAATTGTGTTTTCATTTTTTTATATTTTAAGTAGACTATAATTATTCAAATGTAAACATATTTCCATGGGCAGTGGATTTTGAGTTTCAACACACGCCACCCACGTTCCAACAGGGCTGAGAACAAACTTATGCAAGCTATGATCCGATAGGCCTTTCAAAAAAATTGGGATAGAAAACGTCATGCATGTTCGAGGTCAATCATATTTAATACATGCCATGTCACCATTGCCGTGCGATCGTCCAAGATCAGATCATCAACAAGGAAGTAAACGGGACTGCAACACCTACCTAATCTTCAGTGCGCCCAAAGGTATACGAATAGGTGAGTCCCAAACGAGCTCCCAATATCCACTCATTGGCCATATCCATCACTTCCAGTGGTGAGCCATCGCTCAGGACTTCGTCCAAACGAATCCGTTCAACACTCAAACCCAGATAACACATGACTTCGTGGGATCCCTCCCCGCCAAATCCCCATTTGGCCAATGCGCGCCATTCCGCGCCCAAACATCTCCAGCGGGTATATAGATCGAATTCATCATTGAATGTCAATGGAACTTCTTGGGTGCTTTCAAACTCCATATTGTACCAATATATCTGCGATCCCACGCCAACGGTGAGGTCCGAAGAATCCTCGCTCCAACGAATCATGTAAATGGACTTGCGATTCACTTTGATCGGATCAATATTCGGCGGCAAATCTTTAAAACTCATTTGTCCAAAAGCTATTCCGAAACCGGCTTCATGCTCTTGTGCCATGCCAAACCTACCACCCACTTGAAGAGTGGTCAATCGACCAAAACCCAAACCTGAGACGGCCGAATAATAGTTGTTATTCACATCGTACAGTCCCAGTCCGTCCAGCTCCAAATAACTTACCTCATAACCCACCTTCGACGTGAGTCTGGTCTGCGAAATCATGATGTTGCCCGATCCAAACAGGGCAAGA
>CANHSF010000070.1 GCA_947463065.1 Flavobacteriales bacterium
GAAGTTTATAGATAACAAATGCCTGCGCATGGACATTTATCTCTCAATTTGGGGTATAATCGCAAAAATTGTATTTATTTGAGGACACAGTCATAAAATTCTTGTTTTTACCCTGTTTCAGCCACCGTGCTATGGGAAGCAATTGGTTGGTTGGTGAAACATGTATCTCATCCATCCTTGATCACATGTTAGCTGAATACTACTTAAAATGGGTGCGCCAAAGCACGCTGCACTGGGTGAAGCATTGAAAGAAAGCACATCTCGCCAAGTCATAACACAGACCTAGGCGGGACTGCTCCCTATTCTTTAGGCTGAACTTCCACGTGAAAAATCACCCCGCCCAATTCTCCCGATCCAAACTAAGAAAGGGAATGGCCACGTTTTTGTCGGCTAGAGCTATAAAAATAGTTTTTATTACTACAATTCATTCAGTTGCGTTAGTTAGACGCATTTTGATCTGTCAGCCTCTGAATTTCCCTTTCCAGTATTGCGATATATTTATCTTTATATTCATCCGTATATATATTCTGATTTGATACATCTACACCGTTGACAACATTGTTATTGGTGATATTAAATATCTTGGAAGCATCAAAATTTAGAATCTGTGAGGCATTAACATCAAGTATCTCCGCAAGCTTAAACAGCTTTGTGATTGTCAATTCAACCTCTCCTCTTTCAAGTTTGCTGTAGCCAGATAGACTCATATCCAGTTGAGCGGCAACATGATCGCGAGTTAAGTTCTTTAATTCTCTAAATTTTTTGATATTCTCTAAGACCTGCTTCATGAAATAAAATTTAGGCAAATATAGTCTAAATATGGACAAAAAAACACCCAAAAGGACCTGTAATACACTTTCGCAAAAGAAATTTGCGAGAAAAAAAATGAAAGCACGCTTACCTATTCTTTTAATTTTTGGCATTTTGTCATTGTCTTCATACGCTCAAGAGCTAATCGTAAATGGCAATTTTTCCAATAACTGGGGCTCTTGGCCAGCAACATCTAATTCTAATTTGACAGCGCAATATGCTGGCGGAACATACTGTCCGCAATCATTTGGTAATCCATACGTCTATTTCGGAGACATGAACGAAGTCTCTGGTGTAGACGATATGATCGAAGGTATGTATCAGCAAGTGTCGTTACCAGCAAATGCGTCGTCAATCAATTTATCTTTCAAAATGTCCATAAATACGCTTGAAGATAACGCAACGCCCTATGACTTTTTTAAAGTTAACCTATTAACCTCTGGAGGTGCATTTATTACAACCCTTTGGAATATTGATAATTCGTATGGTTATTATCAAATACCCGGTTGTTCGCCTTGGTTCACAATAACATCATCAATACCGTCAACTTACTTTGGTCAAACACTTCGATTATCATTCGAGGCAACAACAGATGGCGTCTTACCCACAATTTTCAGGATTGATGATATTAGTCTTTTCGCAAATACTGGCGGAGGTGGAGGAGGTTGCTCTTATTCACTGTCTCAAAGCAATTATGTTTGTCCCAACTCTGGTGCAAATAACTACTCCAACGTTTCTTTAGTAAATGCTGGTTCTGGATGCAGCTGGTCTGCCGTCGTGTTATCAGGAACAAATTGGCTTGCAACCGGCTCTTCCGGAACAGGAACCGGCTCCGTGTCAATAATCGTAAGTGCCAATACTAGTGCCTCTCCTAGGACGGGCATCATAAGTGTTGAAGGCCAAACTTTAACCATAACTCAACCCGGCGCATCTTGCACTTTTGCACTTTCAACAACCAATTTTGTATGTGCAAATGGTGAGGCGGATTCTTACCCATCAATTGCATTAGTTAACACTCAAGCAAATTGCTCATGGGCGGCGACCGTAACCTCGGGGAACTCTTGGTTAGCATGCTCATCAGCTGCTTCTGGAAGTGGCGCCATTGATATCATAGTTCAATCTAATCCGACAACAAGTCAAAGAGTGGGAACAATATCAATTGAAGGTCAGGTCATAACTATAACCCAGCCAGCGGGTTCTGGTGTAGGTGTTACAAGCCTTGAAAACCCATCAATATCGATCTTTCCTAACCCTGTATCAGAAATTTGTCAGATAACTAATCTCAACATTTCAAACGAGTTAACTATACATGATATCAATGGTAAAGTTATTTTCAGAGATGCAAAACCTCAAAATTCGATTTTAATTGACGTATCGAGCTGGTCCAAGGGCATTTACCTGTGTCGTTCTGGGCGCACTGTTCAAAAATTGGTCGTGAATTAAGCTATAGCTTAATTGCTAAAATCTAAAAAGGTAAAACACAAGATGGCTCCTAAATAAGTGGGAGCCATCTTGATTTCATTATATTATTGACATTCACCCCGCCCAATTTTCTCTATCCAAACTGCGAAAGTGAATGGCCTCGGCCAGGTGATTGGGCAAAATAGCTTCAGAGTGGTCTAAGTCAGCAATGGTTCGTGCCACGCGTAAGATCCGATCGTAGGCCCGTGCACTCAACTTCAATTTGTCCATGGCGGTGCGCAGTAGCTTTTGACCGGTGGCATCAATCGCACACATGCTTTTCAGCAAACCCGAATCCATTTGCGCATTGCAATGCACATCGGGCCGCGAAGCAAAACGCTCTTCCTGAAAAGTCCGCGCAGCGACCACCCGCTGACGTATCACCTCGCTGGGCTCACCGCAACGCTGATCACTCAACTCATCAAAACTCACCGGCGTCACCTCGATGTGAATGTCTATGCGATCCAACAAGGGGCCACTCACCCTGTTCAAATACTTCTGAACCACCCCCGCATGGCAGACACATTCCTTTTCAGGGTGATTGTAAAAACCACACGGACAAGGATTCATTGAAGCAACCAACATAAAACTCGCGGGATACTCAATGGAAAACTTACTCCGCGAAATCGTCACCACACGGTCCTCCAGTGGTTGACGCATCACCTCCAAAACAGTGCGTTTAAACTCAGGCAATTCATCCAAAAACAACACCCCATTATGGGCAAGAGATATTTCTCCTGGCTGAGGAAAACTTCCACCGCCGACCAAAGCAACATCGCTGATCGTATGATGTGGCGAGCGATAGGGTCGAATACTGATCAAGCCTTCATCCCTTTTCATGCGACCCGCCACGCTATGAATCTTGGTTGTTTCCAAAGCCTCCGACAAATTCAGTGGCGGCAAAATCGTCGGAAGCCTTTTGGCCAACATGGTTTTACCCGCTCCAGGAGGACCAATCAAAATGATATTGTGACCACCTGCAGCAGCAATCTCAAACGCACGCTTGATGTTTTCCTGGCCTTTCACATCGGCAAAATCCACCGAATAACTTTGCATTTTCGTATAAAACTCCTCGCGGGTATTCACCACCGTCTTTTCCGGCATTTCATCGCCATTCAAAAAATCAACGACCTGCTTGATGTTGTCCACACCATAGACATCCAGATCACTCACTATGGCCGCCTCCCGGGCATTCTGACTCGGAACAAACATGCCCTTGAAGCCATCCTTTCGGGCTTGAATGGCAATGGGCAATACCCCCTTGATGGGACGCAGGCCGCCATCCAGTGACAATTCACCCATAAGAATGAAATGCTCCAAACCCTCACTTTTCACTTGCTCGGTGGCCGCAAGCATTCCTATGGCCAAGGGAAGATCATAAGCTGTTCCCTCTTTGCGAATGTCGGCCGGCGCCATATTCACGGTAATGTGCCGAATGGGCAATTGAAACTCCATATTTTGAAGCGCCGCCTTTATGCGTTGCTGGGCTTCTTTTACCGCAGCATCGGGCAGGCCCACAATAGACAATTGAGCTCCTTTGTCGACGTTTACCTCAACGGTAATCGTGGCGGCATTCACTCCGAATACCGCACTTCCGTACGTTTTTACTAGCATGATTAGAGTTATTAGATGATCGAGATGAAGAAGGTAATTACGAAGTATGTTTTTCTATATAGTCGATTATTGAGTGTATAATTTTAATATGAATCTCTTGAACGCGATCGGCATAAGCCATCCATGGCACGCGAATTTCCACATCACACAGCTGCGCCAATTGGCCGCCGTCTTTACCTGTAAGTCCTACCACACACATACCATTGGCTCGCGCATACCGCGCCGCTTCAAGCACATTCTTTGAGTTGCCGCTGGTGGAGATCGCCATCAAAACATCTCCCGGACGACCCACAGCTTCCAAGTATCTTGAAAAAACAAAATCATAACCGTAGTCGTTGCCCACACAACTCAAGTGCGACGGATCCGATATGCTCAACGCCGGCAAAGCCCTGCGATTTTCGCGGTACCTTCCAGAAAGCTCCTCAGCAAAATGCATGGCATCGCACATGCTCCCACCGTTGCCGCAACTTATGACTTTGCCATTTGCGGCAATTGAGCGCACCATAGCGGCACCGGCTTGCTCCACACGAACAAAAAATTGTTCGTCATCCAACACTGCTTGCAGCAATTGTTGGGCCTCTTCGAAATGCTTTTTGATACTCATATTCAAGGCCCGAATTTATCCAATGCCACCAACAAAAAAGTGAAGTGCTCACAAAATAATGAAAAGTCACAGTTGGATCGCTGATGGTAGCGCTTTTCACTTGAGCAACATTTCGGCATTTTGCATTACCTTGCATCGCTCGAAATACCTGTAATATCATGAGACACACTCATACCATCGCTTTGATTCTTTTATTGCTTTTCACGTGGAATAGCAAGGCCCTCACCCAATGCGCAGATTGCGTAGCCGATTTAAATTGCGTGGGGGTTGATGGATTTCCTGCGGTATGCCCAGAAGTTGCCGACATCGCCTTCACCAATGCATACTACGAAGAGTTTTTAACCTTTTATATTCCTACACAAGTCACCGATCCCGGCAGCGGCATTGATGCAACCATTCTGTCTGTTGAAGTATTGGCTGTATCGGGCCTACCCTTTGGATTGGACTTTACGTTGAGCGATGCCGATGGAGTCTTCTACCCTTCTCAAGGCGAAAACTACGGGTGCGCCACGATTTGCGGCACTCCGCTTATCGCTGGAACTTACGATGTTCAAATCGCTGTAGCCATCGTTGCTGAAGCATTCGGATTTGAGCTCGAGCAAAACGAAACTTTTCCTTACACCATCGTAGTTGAACCGGGCGAGGGCGGCACCGGCAGCTTCAGCTACAACAACACAGCAGGATGCGGCGAATTGACCGTGGAGTATGAAGCCATTATTGCAGCTCCAGCGCCTTCTGTAACCACTTACGAATGGAATTTTGGCAATGGAGAGACCTCAAGCGAAGCAGCCCCCAACGCCGTTAACTATCCTGGCCCAGGAACCTTCCAGAGCACTTTGACCACCACCATTTCGGACTTTCACCTCAACACCATCGAGATAAGCGAATTGAGCGACAGTTGGGGCGGCGACATCGACGATGTATTCTCCACCTCCGATACCTACTTCACGCTCACCGATGGTGAGGGCAATACTGTGTTCAGCTCGTCAGTTATCGATAACAACAATGCTCCTTCTTGGGGCGAGCTCAACGTTCTATTGAGCAACCCACCCTACACCATCACCTTTTTCGACGAAGACGACATCAGCTCAGACGACAACCTAGGCAACACAACCCTCAACCTAGAGCCCGGATCCAATGCATTCACCATCACCTCGGGAACTGCCGGAATTTTCAATGTCTCTCTAGACTTCACCACCTCGGTTACCGATAGTGTGGAAATCAACGTCTTTGAAGTGCCCGTTGCCAATTTTTGGGTCAATGGCACACAGCTTTATTTTGACGATCCCAACATTACAACCTACCAATGGTATGTCAATGGCAATGCCATCGGCAATCAAACCTCGGCCTCAATTGACCTGGTTGAAGGCGGTGAATACACTTGCTGGATTACCAATATTTACGGTTGCTCGGCCTTCTCCAACGCGTATTTGTATTGTCCAGAAATTGCACCTACCTACGATGTCCTCGCTGGCGAAGTCAGTGTAGATCCAGGCTATACCTCGTATTCTTGGTTCTTCAACGGCGTATTGATCGAAGGTGCGACCAACTATTATCAGAGCGCTACCGAACCGGGCAACTACAGTGTTTTGATCACCACATCCTATGGATGCACTACCTTGAGCGATGTTGTAACCGTCACGTCCGATATTGCAGATGTTCAACTTTCGAGCATACAACTTTCGCCCAACCCAACCGCCCATACCGCAATGATCAATGGGCTGCAAACGGGAGCAAACATTACCATTTTGGACACCCAAGGCCGCGTCATCCGCACAATTGTCGCACAGCAGCGCAACCAAGAAATAATCGTTGATGATCTTGCCCCGGGAATCTATCCGATCATGGTGCAATCAAGAAACCGCCAACAACAATTCAAACTCATCAAGCAGTGAGTACCAAAACATTGGTGGTGGATGGCACCACCTACCTCAGCAAAAATGAAATGTTGGATGTTATCGTTCAACTGACCAAACAAAAAACGCCTTTGATGGGCATCGAAATCGTCGCCATCGAGGATGGAGTCATCGAAACGGATGTCAACAAAACCATTTGGTTCAAATCCCAGCGCGGAGTGTACAAGTCCGCACGATTATTCGCCATGCGTCAAATGATCGGCAAATGGAACTGGGGAGAAATCAAATATTGATGGTTGTTAAAAGTTTTGAAATACCACTTTGTGCCTTCAGTTATCGCTATTTTTGGTACAACAAAATGAATGCAATGCCGTATTTCATGGCATTGGACCTTCCACGTTAACCGCTGTGAACAATACCTCCCAAAACGCATATCACAACTTACTGACTCGGCTCGACGAGTTCATTCGTAAGTATTACAAAAACCAAATGATTCGCGGTGCCATATACACCTGCGGAATCGTAGTTGGTGCGTATCTTCTTGTGGTGCTGCTGGAGTATTTCGGTCGATTCAATATTGCAATGCGCACCTTCCTATTCTACGGATTCATCGCTGCGGTTTTGTTTGTACTGACCAAGTTCATCTTCATTCCATTGGCGCATCTATTCCGGATCGGAAAGACACTCAACCACCAAGAAGCCGCCATTATTCTCGGCAAGCATTTCCCAATGGTCGAGGACAAGATACTCAACACGCTGCAATTGCAAGCTCAGAATCACGACAGCGACAACTCCCTGTTGGAAGCCTCCATTCAACAAAAAATAGCCGAACTCCGACCCATTCCCTTTTCGAGCGCTATCGACTTCAGGGAAAACAAAAAGTACCTCAAGTGGGCGCTTCCGCCTGTTGGTATTTTCATCGTCTTGCTTTTTGCTGCTCCATCTGTGATTACCAAGCCCACAGAACGCTTGATCAAACACGGTCAAATCATTCCTGAAGAAGCACCGTTTACCATAAAATTGCTCAACTCCAATTTATCTGCCGTTGAAAATCAAGATGTCGAGTTGCAAATTTCCCTGACCGGAACAGAAATTCCTGACAAGGTATATGTGCTCATCGACGGTCAACGTTACCTCATGGAACGCGACAATCCCGTGCAATTCAGATACATCATCAAAAATGTCATCGAGGATACACCTGTAACTTTTTTCGCCAATGGGTTCCACAGCGCAACCTACACCATCCTGCTTTTGCCGGCGCCAAAATTGACCGACTTCACAGTGCAGCTTGACTATCCGGCTTATTTGCAGCGATCCTCAGAGACTTTGTCAAATACCGGAGATTTGCTCATTCCTGAGGGAACGCGAGTGACTTGGAGCATTCAAACCACCAACACATCAACCTTGTTGTTTCAAATTGCCGATAGCACCCACTCCCTGCAAAACGAAGACAACAACTATTTATTCAGTCAGTATGCCTATCAAAGTGGAATTTACAGTTTGCAAACCAAAAACAATTTTGTTGCATCCAACGACAGTCTGACTTACCGTTTGCAAGTCATTCCAGATCTCTATCCCCTTATCGCCGTGGAAGAAGAAAAAGACAGCGCGTCCTTTAAG
Organism: Flavobacteriales bacterium; assembly: GCA_947463065.1. Lineage (GTDB taxonomy): Bacteria > Bacteroidota > Bacteroidia > Flavobacteriales_D > Sanyastnellaceae > CANHSF01. Next base: position 7,966 of record CANHSF010000070.1, read on the forward strand.
CTTCTTTATTTCACTGGCGAAGTCAAAGATGACTATGGATTTAGCAGGCTCACCTTCAACTACCGTTTTGTAGAAAAAGGCGGTGAATCGATCGCGGAAGCGCCCTTTGTGACATTGGATATGCCTGTGAATAAAGGCCAGATCAGCGATGCCTTTTTTTATGCTTGGGATTTGGCACAAATTGAACTTGCTGCAGGAGATAAACTCGCCTATTTCTTCGAAATCAGCGACAACGACGGCGTGCACGGTGCCAAAACATCGCGTTCCGCCATCCGCGAATACGCCGCCCCTACGCTGGAAGAGATCGAAAAAGAAATCGAAAACAGCAACGAAGACATCAAAGAAAAACTCGAAGAGAGCATCAAAGAATCCAAGGAGCTCCAAAAACAAATTGAGGAACTTCAACGACAACTCATGGAGAAAAAGGAAATGAGTTGGCAAGACAAAAAGAAATTGGAAGACATGATGAAGCGGCAAGAAGAGCTGCGCAAACAGATTGAAGAAATTCAGAAAGACAATCAGCAAAAGACCAACAAAGAAAACGAGTTCAAACAGCAGGACGAAAATATCCTCGAGAAACAGCAGCAACTGGAAAAACTCATGGAGCAAGTGATGAATCCCGAGTTGGAACAGCTCATGGATGAAATGCAGCGCATGATGGAAGAACTCAATAAAGACCAAATACAAGAGGAGCTCAATAAACTCGAAATGAACAACGAGGATATTGAAAAGGAATTGGACCGTGCCCTAGAACAGTTCAAACAATTGGAGTGGGAACAGAAAATGGAACAGGCCATCGAAAAGCTGGAAGAGTTGGGCAAAAAACAAGAAGAACTTGGTCAGCGTGCAGAAGATAAAAACAGCGATTCCAAAGAACTGCAAAAAGAGCAAGAGGAGCTGAACAAGGCTTTTGAAGACATCAAGAAAGAACTGGACGAAGCCGATCAATTGAACAAGGAATTGGAGAATCCCAACCCTACTCCCGAGACCGAACAACAAGAACAAACCATCGATCAAGAGCAACAAAAAAGCTCAGATGAACTGTCGAAAAACAAAAAAAGCAGCGCCAGTAAGTCGCAAAAAAATGCGGGTCAAAAAATGAAGGAAATGGCTCAAAGCATGCAAATGTCCATGGACAGCGGCGAGCAAGAGCAACAACAAGAAGACATGGCTGCATTGCGTGCGCTTTTGGAAAATCTCATCACCCTCAGCGTCGACCAAGAGTCCTTGCTCGGTCAATTCCAAAAAGTAGATCCCATCGACCCCGCGTTTACCAAACTGGGGCAAGCTCAACGCAAACTCAAAGATGACAGCAAAATGGTTGAAGACAGCTTGTTTGCACTGAGCAAACGGGTACCACAGATCAGTGCAGCAGTCAATCACGAGATCAACTTGGTCAATGAAAACATGGACAAAGCGTTGCAATTGATGCCCGATCGACAAATTCCCGGAATCACCTCCTCCCAACAATACGCCATGACCAGCTTCAACAATCTAGCGCTGATGCTGGACGAAGTGCTCAAACAGATGCAAAACCAAGCTTCTTGCAACAAACCCGGTCAAGGCAATTGCGAAAAACCAGGAGGCAATGGAAAAAAACCCTCTCCAAGCATGAGCCAATTGAAGAAACAACAGGAAGCGCTCAGCAAACAACTTCAAGACCTCAAAAAACAAGGCAAAAACCAAGGACAATCGCAAGGGGGCCAACAAATGAGCAAGCAACTCGCAGAAATGGCCGCCAAACAAGCAGCAATTCGCAAAGCCGTGGAAGACAAAGCTTCTGAACTCAACCAGGACGGCAGCGGCAATGGCAAAGAACTGCAGCAGATCGCCAAAGACATGGAAGAACTGCAAAAAGACATTGTCAACAACCGCATCGACGACCGCACACTTGAGCGACAAAAGGACATTGAAATTCGCCTTTTGAAGGCCGAAGAAGCAGAACGGACAAGAGACAAAGACAACGAACGCAAGAGCAACGAAGCCAAAGATTACCCAATGAGCAATCCCGGCAAATACGAGGAATACCTGCGCAAAAAACAACAAGAAACCGAACTGTTAAAAACCGTTCCACCATCCCTTAAACCCTATTACAAGCAAAAGGCAAACGATTATTTCAATAAAATCAAGCAACAATAGTTTTTTTCACCCGTAACCCGCTGATAAATTGGTTGCTCAAATTATTTGATTGAATCACCTTTCATTGTATTATTGTAAAACGCAAAAGCCCCCTTTGGACATGTCAGGAACACACCGCCATATCAAGTTTCCCTCTGTTATTGAAAATATTCATTTGGTTGAGCGATTGATCGATGAAATCGTAGCGCAACACCACATCAAAGAAGACTTTTATGGTGAATTGCTCATTGCCATGACCGAGGCGGTCAACAATGCCATTGTCCACGGCAACAAGCTCGATACCTCTAAGCAAGTCACCGTTGACTTCGACATTGTGGACGGCAAAGTGCTTCGCTTTACCGTTGAGGACGAAGGACCCGGTTTCGACTACAACAGCCTCCCCGATCCCACTGCTCCAGAAAATATCGAAAAGCCACATGGTCGCGGCGTGTTTTTGATGCGTCAACTTTCTGACCATTGCGAATTCAATGACAACGGCCGTGTCGTTGTGCTCGATTTTGCTGTGCTCGAAGAATTGCCCGCCTAAAGCTCCATCCAACCAATATGGTTGCCAACTCCATTCAGTTTCATTGCGCCGATATCCATTTTGTACTGCGCAACAAAACAGCCATTCGACATTGGATCGCTGCCGTTGCACGCCAACATAACCGCAGCATTCAAAACATTCAGTTCATCTTCTGTAGCGACGACTATCTCTTGAACATCAATCGCCAATTTCTCCAGCACGACTACTATACGGACATCATCACCTTTGACAACAGCACCACCAAGCATTTGATTGTGGAGGCGTACATCAGCATTGACCGCATTCGTGACAATGCCAAGCAACTTGGACTGGCTAGCAGCCAAGAACTTCGTAGGGTAATGATTCATGGAGTTCTGCATGCTTTGGGTTTCAAAGACAAACGCCCAGCCGACGTTCGCCGCATGCGCGCTGCTGAAGACACAGCATTGAAGCTTTTTCAGGGGCATTTTCAAAGCAAACCAAAGCCATCTACCAAACGCTAACACCACACCATTCACGGGGTTCATGTAGGTCATTTCAATGCACATACAGACGCTTTCGTTCGGCTGTATGCCGCTACAGGAACAACAAAACGCTCCATCCAAAAAATGTACAATCCGATTTGAAGTACCTTTGCGACCTAAAACTTTCACGTGGATTCAAATTACGACGTAATAGTAGTTGGGGCCGGTCACGCCGGCAATGAGGCCGCGGCCGCTGCAGCCAAGCTGGGAAGTCGCGTTCTTTTGATCACAATGGACATGAACAAAATCGGCCAAATGAGCTGCAACCCAGCCATGGGCGGCATTGCCAAAGGACAGATCGTTCGTGAGATTGACGCCCTCGGAGGATACAGCGGCATAGTGAGCGACCGTTCGGCCATTCAATTCCGGATGCTCAATCGCAGCAAGGGCCCTGCCATGTGGAGTCCTAGAACCCAAAACGACCGCATGCGATTTGCCGAAGAATGGCGATACCTCTTGGAGCAAACACCTCTTGTTGATTTTTGGCAGGATATGGTGTCCGAAATTCACGTGGAACAGAATCGCGTAGTTGGATGCACAACCGGAATGGGCATACGATTCAATTGTAAAGCATTGGTGATCACCAGTGGCACTTTTCTCAACGGTACCATTCACGTAGGCGAAAAACAATTCGGTGGTGGCCGTATGGGCGAAAAAAATGCCACAGGGATTACCGAACAACTCGTCCAATTTGGGTTTCGTGCAGGCCGGATGAAAACAGGAACACCACCTCGTATAGACGGGCGCAGCCTCAACTATACTGCGATGGAAATCCAAGAAGGCGACGCCCAGCCAGGAAAGTTTTCTTATTCAGACACTACCGCCTTGCAACAACAACGCCATTGCTGGATTACCTACACCAACTCCACGGTACACGACATACTGGCAACAGGCTTCGAAAAATCACCGATGTTCTCCGGCCGCATTCAAGGCTTAGGACCTCGGTATTGTCCGAGTATTGAGGATAAAATCACCCGCTTTGCGGATCGGGATCGCCATCAAATCTTTGTTGAACCCGAAGGATGGAATACCGTTGAGATATATGTCAATGGATTCAGCACCTCGCTTCCAGAAGATGTTCAGCTCAAAGCCCTTCGTGAAATACCTGGCTTTGAACAAGCAAAAATGTTTAGACCAGGCTATGCCATTGAATACGATTATTTCCCACCGGAGCAGCTTGGACATACCTTGGAAACTAAAATCCTTTCGGGGTTGTTTCTGGCCGGACAAATCAATGGCACCACAGGATATGAAGAGGCCGCTTGCCAGGGCCAAATCGCGGGCATCAATGCTGCACTCAAAGTACAGGACAGATCGCCATTCATCCTTGGCCGCGACGAAGCGTACATTGGTGTTTTGATCGATGATCTCATCACCAAAGGCACCGAAGAGCCGTATCGCATGTTCACCAGCAGAGCAGAGTTTCGCACTTTGTTGCGTCAAGACAATGCGGATGAGCGCCTTACGCCAATGGCTCATCAATTGGGGCTACAATCCGATGCTGCGATGTTTCGCGTGGAACAAAAATCCACCCTTACCAAAAGACTTGTTCATTTTTTACAGCACAACAGCATAGAACCCGCTCAAGTCAATCCATATTTGGAGTCTATCTCCAGCAGCCCATTGACACAGAAAGTCAAGTTAGAGGCCTTATTGTCGCGTCCACACGTCGAATTGAACGGTTTGAGCGCCCATTGTGTTGAATTGCAAATGGAAATTCAAGCATTCGGTGAATTCAGCGCCGAAATCGTCGAGCAAAGCTCCATTCAGATCAAGTACAGCGCGTACATGGAGAAAGAAAAAGAAATGGCCCAAAAACTGACTCAACTGGATCATATCAAGATACCTTCGGCTTTCAATTACAGCAGCCTTCAAAGTTTGAGCACGGAAGCGCGATTAAAACTCTCTAAAATTCAACCCGAGAACCTCGGGCAGGCTTCGCGCATATCTGGGATCAATCCAAGCGACATCTCAGTTCTTTTGATCCATTTGAACCGGCATTGAGCACCATCGCGCACCGCAGCGCATTTTCACAGCAACGACTTCACGCCTTACCGCATAAACGCACGCGGTTCAATGGTTGCCGCACACTATGGCGGCTCGATCCGCTATTTTAGGATTCTCTGATTTGCTACTCGGGCATTGACTCATCCTCCTTTATTGCATTCTTCCATTTTCTCAAGCATCCCATCGGATGCTTTTTTTGTGTTCATGCAAGCTCATTGTAGCGCACACGCTGTCTCACCGCTACATCATCTCATAAACAAAATCACATTTCCGCACATTTCCCTTCTTCTTACTCTAACTTTATCTATTTCAATATATTGTGAAAAATATTCATGCATATCACTCGAAAAAATGTCCTCAGAAATTGACATTAATCTTGGTACTTTTGCAGATCAATTTTTCCATATTCTTGGAAATAGTCGGCAATAAACGTTCCACGTGAAACCTGACCAAAACCAAAACAAAAGAGGCAATCATTCACGGATCATCTTTCGATTTGGGTGGTAAATTTCTTCACTCTCTTTCGTGCGTAAAATATCGAAAAAAGCAAAACAAGAATCTTCATTACATTGTATTCAAATCATTTATCCATAAAAATAACCGACCAATCAAAAACAAAATTTCTCTGAAATCCAATTCAAAATGCATTGCAAAGTTTGTTGATATATTCTTTTTTCTTTCATGTTTCCTGTGGAACATTTTTTTGTTACTTTTGCCAAAAAATAATGTC
>CANHSF010000071.1 GCA_947463065.1 Flavobacteriales bacterium
AGCCACATCGTAACAATCCAAGGCTACGCCGATAGCGCCCCAAGAGATACCGTAACGGGCCGAGTCCAAACATCCAAGTGGAGCACCCAATCCGCTTTTGTTGGGCAATAGGTTTTCCTTGGGTACTTTGACATTGTCGAAAATCAATTCGCCGGTGTCTGAAGCGCGCAAACTCCATTTGCCGTGCATGGTAGGAGTGGTAAAACCTTCCATGCCGCGTTCCACAATCAAACCGTGAATACGGCCTTCTTCATTCTTGGCCCATACAACAGCAATTTGAGCAAATGGCGCATTGCTGATCCACATTTTGGCTCCATTGAGCAAATAGTGGTCGCCCATGTCTTTGAAGTTGGTGATCATTCCACCGGGGTTGCTACCAAAGTCAGGCTCGGTCAAACCAAAGCATCCCATCCATTCGCCTGTGGCCAATTTTGGGAGGTACTTTTTACGTTGTTCTTCGTTGCCGTATTTATAGATGGGGTACATGACCAACGAGCTTTGTACCGATGCTGTAGAGCGCAATCCGCTGTCGCAACGTTCCAGCTCTTGCATGATGAGTCCGTAGGAAATTTGATCGAGGCCAGCACCGCCATATTCGGTAGGGATGTAGGGGCCAAAAGCTCCGATCTCACCCAATCCTGCAAGCAGGTGCATGGGGAATTTGCATTCCTCGGCAGCTTTTTCGATGATGGGAGATACTTCTTTTTTTACCCATGCGCGAGCGGCGTCGCGAACAAGTTTTTGCTCTTCTGTGAGCAACTCATCCATGAGGTAATAATCATGGCCTTGGTAAGAATCTGTGCGCATTTTCTATTAAATGTTGTGCAGGTTATATGGTATTCCGCGGGCTAAAAAAGCCTCGGGGTTTAATTTCGGCTGCAAATGTACTGCAACTCATCAATTCCCAAACAAATCCTGACGTTCCTTGTTCGCTTCGTACCACACATCGACCGATAAATTGTTGCCTGTGCTGGCGGCCACCGCCAAAGCGTCGCAGCGCTCGTTCATCGGGTGTCCGTTGTGGCCTTTGACCCAGTGCATTTTGACGTGGTGTTGGGCCGCAATTTGGAGGTATCGCTTCCACAAATCTGGATTTTTGACGTTTTTCCAACCGCGTTTGATCCAGCCCTCGATCCATTTTTTATCAATCGCATCCACCACATATTTGCTGTCCGACACCACCACCACACGGGCGCCCGGGGCTTTGATTTTTTCGAGTCCAACAATAACGCTCAGCAGTTCCATGCGGTTGTTGGTGGTGAGCCGAAATCCTTGACTGAATTCCTTGTAGTGCTCGCCGCTTTGCATGATCAAGCCATAGCCTCCCGGGCCAGGGTTGCCTTTGGCTGCGCCGTCGGTGTAAATCGTTATTGAAACTGCCACGGCTCGAATTTAACCCAAAAGGTGGGTGATGTTGTTGGAAAATAACTTCACGGAAATGGCCAACAGGATGACCCCAAAGACTTTTTCAATGACGGAGATGCCGCCAATACCAAAGAATTTTTCAAGTTTCCCAGCCATGCGCAGGGTAATGTAGATCAGGGGCATGTTGAGCACAATGGCAATCAGGATGTTGATTTGGTGGTATTCGGCGCGCAAGGAGATCAAGGTGGAAAACGTACCGGCTCCGGCAATGATGGGAAATGCCAGTGGGACAATGGAGGCCACTTTTTCAGTGCCGTCTTTTTGTTTGAAAATTTTGATGCCAAGAACCATTTCCATGGCGATGAAGAAAAGGAGGATGGAACCTGCAACGGCAAAGGAATTGACGTCTACGCCAAAGAGCTCCAAGAATTTTGCACCTGCGAACAGGAAGCCCATCATGAGCAAAAGCGAAACAGCAGTGGTAGTGATGGGTTGAATGTTTCCCGACTCCTGTTTTATTTTGATGATCACCGGTAGACTTCCGATGATATCAATGACGGCAAATAAAATCATGAAACATGATCCGATTTGACTGAGGTTGATGTGTTCCATGGTGCAAAAGTAACCATGGATAGTCAAGTCTTAAGCGGTCTTCAATTGTTCGTTGTTCTGAAGGATGCGTAGGATGGCGAGAAACAACTGATCGGGTTGGATGGGCTTGGTCAAATAATCGTTCATGCCAATGCTCAGGCACATATCTTTTTCAGAATTGAGGGCATTGGCTGTAAATGCGATAATGGGCGTGAGATCTTTGAGCTCTTCGCGCACAATTCGGGTGGCTTCGAAGCCGTCCAGAATAGGCATTTGCAAGTCCATCAGCACCAGGTCGAATTTTGAATTGTGCATGGCTTTTAGCGCTTCCTCACCGTTGGTGGCTGTGGTGACTTGGGCCTGCCATTTTTTCAATATGATTTGCGCCAAAAAGAGGTTGACGTTGTTGTCGTCGACCAGCAAAATCCGATAGCCTTCGAGTGATTTGTTTTGAGGTACTTGGGGCACATCCTGCTCCGGTGCGTCCGCTTTGGGCAAAGTAATGGTGAAGCTGAAGGTGGAGCCGGATCCCAATTGGCTGCTTAGCTTTATTTCGCTGCCCATCAATTGTACGATCTCACTCGCAATGTTCAGTCCGAGTCCTGTGCCTCCAAACTGCCGAGTGGTGCTCAAATCGGCTTGAGAGAATTTTTGGAAGATCGACTTCATGCTTTGCTCCGGAATACCGATGCCCGTGTCCCTGATGGAAATGCGAATGACTTGATCGGTTTTTAAATCCTCCACCAATTCGACGATGATATCCACAGATCCTTTCGATGTAAACTTGATGGCATTGCCAACCAAATTGGTCACCACCTGATTGAGTCGAGTTGGGTCGCCGATGTGGTAGCCGTGCAAATCCGAGTCTGTAATCAGTCGGAGTTTGATTCCTTTTTCTTGCGCTTTTACGTTCAGCGTTTTCCTGAGCGTATGGATGCTCTGATGCAGTGAAAAGGTGGTCTTTTCCATTACCAACGCGCCGCTTTCGATTTTTGAGATGTCCAAAATATCGTTGATCAACGTGAGCAAGCCATTACTGGAGTTGTTCAGGGTGTCAACATATTCGGACTGCTCCGGGTTGAGCGGCGTCTCTTTGAGCAATGATGACATGCCTACGATGGCGTTGAGTGGGGTGCGCAACTCATGGCTCACATTGGCCATGATGGATTTGCGGATTTCCAGGGCTTCTAGCGCTTTGACACGTTCGTTGCGCAGTTCCGCCTCGAGATTTTTTTGTGCGTTGATGTCAAAAACTACCATCACAGAGCCTTTGCGAAGGCCTTTTGGATCATAGACAGGCGCAATGCTGCACAGCGCCCAGAATACCTTGCGGTTGTATGTGGCCAGTGGCAATTCCAACACAATGCCATCGGAACTGGCGAACGATCCCAAAAATTTATTCAAGTAATTTTCTTCACCATTGCCGCTCACGAGACTAGAGATGCATTCACCAGTCAATGACTCGCTTGGCCATTCAAAAATTTCATAGAATTTATCGTGCGCGCGTTCAATTTTTCCTGTGAGATCGTATTCCACCATGCCCAATCGCAAGCTATTGAGCAAGTAGGAGATGCGTTTGTTGATTTGTTCGGTTTGCAATTCTGCATTTTTGCGGCCTTCTACTTCGTTTTGAAGCAGCGTCGCAATGGCCATGATGTCGTCATTTGCATTCAAGTGCGAATCGGGAATAAGCCCTGCAATAGATGCCCGCAACGATTCGATGGCTTTGGTTTGGGTTTCGAGAAGATTGGTAATAACCTGTTTCTTGGACAACAACTCATTGGAACTTTGCATCATGGCATGCTCCAAGAATACCCGGTCGTTGTCGAATTGCACATAGGATTGGCTTATGGCATGTAGCAATCCGTGCAAATGCTTCATCGTCTCCTCGGGAACGGCGAGATGTTTTTGTATTTGCCGATTCAACAGGCGGTGCAGTTCCATGTTGTCTTCCATAGTATTGAGCGATTCCGCTGTCCTTTAATGTTCGGTGTATGTGGTTATGGTCATCGTTTGGTTGTGCAATGCACAGGAGTTGACTCCCCGTGAAGGCGATATTTCCCCATTGCTGTAAAATCCGGTATAAGCGGGTTGTTGTCCATAGATGCTGCGAACAGCGTCCACTTCCTCTTCTACGCGTTGGTTCAAAACGATTTTGCGTCCTACGCAGGAGATCATCAATACCAATTGCGGCGGTAGATCTGTGCAATGTTCCGAAGCAACGACTGCTGCCGAGTTGGCCCCATCTACTAGTCTGTCGAAGTTGGACATCATGAATTGCACCTCTGATCCTTGTGGGATATTTCCAGCAAAGGTCATTGAGCCAGAAGCTTCGTCAATGCTCAAAATAGTACGCACCAGTTGGTGTTCATGATGATCGTTCAGAATGCACAACGGAAAGAGCAAAGCTGCTCCAGGCAATTCTTCGGCTCTTGGACCGAGATATCGTTTGTAAACTTCAAGGGCATTTTCGCCATCGAGTTCGTGCAACACGTTTTTATCCGAGCGCGTCACTTCGCGAATCGGACCAAACGGATCCCAGCCGCCTTGCGAGCCATGAGTCACTTGCAATCGATCGCCATAGAAGCCGATGGCCACCATGCGATTGTCCACGGGGATTTCGTTGTGACCAACGCGAGTTCCCGAGAATCGGCCAGCATCGCCAGCCAATCCGCCAGTAACAATAACCTCCGGTCCAACCTCGCTATTGATGCCTTGAATCAAATCGTCGCCATTGATGCGGTGACCGTCTGAGAAAATCAGGATGTGTTTGAGTTTCGGAGCTTGGAGTTGGCGCGCAATGGCCACACCGCAATCATAACTGTTGGCATGATCGGTCACTGGAAAGGCCAGTACTCGGGTTTGCGTATGTTCCAATTCGATAGCAGTTACACTAACCGATTCGTCGTACACGGCGTTATCGTGAATTTCTCCTGCTGTGCTGCTCAAGATGATGTCTGCATCGGGATAGCGCATGCGGATGGCCTCGAAAATTTCCGGTTTAGCGATAATGTCGATACCCCCCAAGGCCAAAACAAAAGTGGTTTTCTGAAGAGGATTGTTGGAGTGGAGCCATCCTTCACGTTGACGAAACAAAGACTGTTCAGTTCTCATAGGGTTTTTAGTTGCGATTTAGGCGGCCTGATCGAATTCACATAAACCCGCAGGATAGGAATTCGGGATCAGCCGAAAAATTGAATGCGGGTTATACGATTAAATCCGCCTAAAGTTATGCCCAATGGCGTGGATGTGATGGTTGCATCAGGTGAATAGCGGAAAGCATGCCTTGAATGCCGAAAAACTTCGGATGAATCGTGTCGGCTATGCCTGAGCAGGATGGTTTTTCGTCCTTTTGATCAGTTGAGTGCGAAGTTCAGCTCCCCCGATTTCATCAATTTGTAGTGGTGGGCCAACCTGCCCATGAGTTGCGAAAACGAATCCATCGCTTCCGTGGTTTCTGGTGAGATGCTCTCCTTTTTCAAACGCAATAAGAGCAGCCCATAGAGCGCGATGAGGCAGGTTTCAACATCGTTGGTGGCTTTGCCGTCGCTGTGGGTCAAGTAGTCTGAGATGTGCGGTTGTGCCTTGCGGTAAGCTTGGATATAGCTCTTTTCCTTCAATAGGTTGAGCAAGGTGTTGTGCAGGTAGTTGAGCTCGAATATCAGTTCATGGATTTCACTGATGTGCCCGCGCACCTCAACACGCTCAGCCCGCATTTTTCGGATCAAATCGGTGAACCATTTTTTTTCTTCTTCAAATGCATTTGCCGAGGGCGTGTAGCTCTTGATGAAAGCCTCTAAAGCCTCGGTCTCGAAGTACATGGCACGCACCAAGTCTTCCATTTGCCAAACGAACAAAATGTACTCAGCGATATTTTGATCCAATTTTTGTTTTGCGATGGTCATATCCATTAGACTTTGGCAGATTCAAGGGTTGCCGATGAATTAATTCTTCTTTGATTCTCGATAGCGCATGTTCAGTCCTTCCAACAACGGTTGGGTGATGTCATATTGGGAATTGGAATAGAAAATAATTTGTGCCGCACGTTGATAGCTCAACACATAGTCGATGCCATTCTGCTGAGCGTATTCTTTGGCGTACTCCTCGATGTTTTTCATCATTTCTTGATTGGCCGAATTCTGTTTGTCCAATATCTTATTGGATGCGGCTTCTTCCAACTCCTGCATTTCCATTTGGAGACGGTAGATTTCTTGTTCGATTTGGGCCTTGTTTTCCTCCGTTAGTTCGGAGGTTCGGGCGTAATTCACCAATTCCTGTATTTCTTTTTCTTTCTTTTTGGCTTCGGCTTCGATCTCTTTTTCAGAGCGCTGAATATTGCTTTCCAATTGGCTTTTTTTATCCAAGAAGAACTCGTATTTGGCCATCAAGGTATCGCCGTTGAAATAAGCGATAACAACGGGTTTTATCGAGCTTTTTCCGCTTTCATCGATGGTGATGGGCATTTGTGCTGTGGGAGAGGCAGCCGATGGGTTGCTTTTGAAGAAGAGGTAGCCAACTGCTACTGCCAAGAGGGCGCTAATGCCCAAAGAGATTTTGGTCAGCATACGAGGAGTTTAGGATTTGAGGTTTTGAAAAGAGGCTTGAAAATCCGCGTGCATGGTTCTGAACCGCGAAATGCAACTTTGAATGAAAGCTTCATTGCATAGGGCTTTCAGCTCATCGACGTGGCCAATGGCATCTGTGCTGATTTTAAAGGTCTGTCGGTAAGACCCTCCTTCCAATTCAATGAGGTATTTGTCATTGTATTGGTGCACGGAGATGCGAACTTCAGGATGCGGTATGGTGGCGATGGTTCTCACGTTGCGGCAAGCATTGAATGTGTTTGAAACGGATTTTGGCGCAAATTAATTGCGATTTATCGGGATGTCATCAACTAAATTTGAACAATTGTCGGAATACACTCGCGATATCTATGATGCCAGCCGTTTGGGACCATTACACAGCAATGCGCTGGGCCATTTGCTCGGCCCCTTTTTTGGATGTGCATGCCACGCGGTCGTCCATTGTTTGGCCTTCTTCTCAGTTGTTGGAACAATGGTGGACCACCAGCGGCATATGGCCCAATGAGGAGTTCGTTGTCGAGGGGTGCGAAGATCCACAATTGCCCATTGGCCGCTACTTTGAGCGCTTGGTCGCTGCCTTTTTTGATCGGCATCCCGACTGGCAGGTCATCGATCGCAATGTCGTACTTACTGCGGATGGTCGTACCTTGGGGGAGTGCGACTTGATCGTGCAAAACCAATTGGATGGTCAGTGTTTTCAAATCGAATTGGCCTGCAAATATTATCTCGGAGCAGCCCCAAACAGCGATTGGAGCAATTGGAAGGGCCGCAATGTGCGCGATACGCTGCTTTCCAAATGGAACAAATTGAACGATCAATTGCATTTGTTCGATCAACCTGCGGGCAGGGATTGGCTCAGCGCGAATGGAATCGAAAGGATTCAACCGATGGGATTTTTGAAAGGGTATGCCTTTGTGCCGCGGCATGAATTGCACCGTGCAAAATTGCCGCGTTGGCATCATCCTCGCCAGCATGTGGGTTGGTATGTGCACTTGAATCAATGGCCCCACGAACAAGGATCTCCTCGTCAGTGGCTGATCTTGCCCAAACCCTGGTGGTTGGTGTTTCCCGATATAGCGTTCGATGAACTTGAGCCGCATTTGCTGGACAACCGAGCAGTTGATGAGCAGCTCCACCTCCTTTTCAAAAACAAAAGATACCGAGGTTGGTTGATTGCACAAATAGATGCTCAAGAAGGTCGGGCCATAGAGGTAAGCAGGGGCATGGTGGTGGACAATACTTGGCCGCGCGCTTAATCGGTGCAATACACAGATCTTCGGTTTGGGTGGGAAATCAATTCGCGCTAGAAGGCTGGAGCGAACGCACCAATAGGAGCGAAACCAGAGTAGCAGCGACGGCCAAATATCCGACATAATTGTACCCGGTCATGGGGCCTTCGGCGTTGGGCTGCGACACGATCATGCCGGCAAGGATGGCACTGGATCCGCTCCCTAAACTCATTGCAGCAGAGTTGAGACTCATAAACCCCGCACGGTATTGTGGAGGCACCACTGCACTTGAGATGGTATTGGCAGGAATCATGCGGCCAGAGATAAACACCATAAAAAAAGCCGCTACAATAAGCAAAACCCAGAATGGAGTGGGTCCGAGATGGGTGACGATTAAAATGGGAATAGTACTGAGCAAAGCAAATACGGTGAAGGTCCTAAATCTACCGTAGCGATCCACCAACTTACCAATTTGCATACCGCCGAAGACAGTGGCCAATCCGCCTACAAAATAGACATATTTGATATCGGTCTGCTGGATATGGACATTGCTGATGTAATAAGGGGTCATCAAGCTGATGACCGTGAATTGGCCGGCCACCAGAAGGATCGTGAACAACAGTGCATTGCGTTGCTCTGGTGTAGTCAATACATTTTTAAAGGTGTCCAAAGGTTTGGTTTTGATCCCACTTTCTAGGTGTTGGCGCATGGCGGGAATGTGGCGCAAAGCGATCATCAAGATCAACATGCTGAGCATACTTATGGCAAAAAATGGCACATGCCAATTGTTGTCGAAGGCATCCACCAAACTCAGGCTTATTGGCATTCCAATGATGGCGGCCAGCGAAAACGCAATAGTGACAGTGGCCATGGCTTTGCCGCGACGTTCTAGGGGAATGACATCTCCGATGATCGAGAGCACCAAACCGCCAAGAAGACCTCCAGTAATGCCGGTAATAACTCGGGTCAGGATAAACAGATAATAATTGAGTTCGGGGTCGGAGGTATTGGGCAAAAGGGCACTGCACATGGTGCCAATGATGAATCCGGAGTAAGCAGTGAGCAAGGCTTTTTTGCGATCGAGACGATCCAGGTAAAAAACACCGGCTAGCGAAGTGACTCCTGCGCTCAAACCATAGCTGGATACCAACAAGCCATATTTGGCGGGACCGATTTGCAAAGTAGTTTGAAGTATTTTACCCATCGGCATCATAATCATGAAGTCAACGATGTTGGTAAACTGAATAGCTGCCAAGAGCATGAGCAGCAAGCGCTCTTTTTGAGGTGTAAGTTGCAAGGTGTACGTTTGGGAGGTCAAAGGTCGTGGGCGAGTGCTTGGATTCGAAACAAAAGCACCGAATGGCTCAAAGTCTTGTTTTAGGTTAAATCATGAGTTTGGTGGATATGATGAGCCAGTTGGCACATGTGCCGAGGCAAAAGCCCGCATAGACCTGTCCGTGGGTGTGTGCCTTGAGGTAGAGGCGCGAATAGGCGGTTAATGCAGCGACCACTAGGCTTAGGGTCGGGTAAAGGAGGTCCATGTTGGGGTGGATGACATTGAGGCCGAGTAGGGTGCCGAAAATGCCACCTTGTGCCAGCATGTGCACGGAAATTTTCCAAAACAAATTGATGAGCATGCTGATGATGAGCGAAACGATCACCGATAGGAAAAAGCTAAAAACGGAATCGGGCAAATAAGGGCCTTTCCATTTGAGCATGGAGTAAGAAACAATGTAATAGAAAATGACTAGCATGTAGGGGCCAAAGCGCTCTTTGCGGTTGCGCAGATCGATGCTGCTGAGCATGCCGTATTTGATCATGACCAACATGCTGATGGCGGGCGCCACAATGTTGATTCCAAGAAGCAGAAAAACGAACATGTCCGCTTCCGTAGGTGCAATGTAAAAAGGGTCAATCTCTCGCACCGAGATGTAGATGACCAAGGGCATCCACAGCGGGTGAAAAAGAATGCTTAAAAACTGGGCAAGACGAAGAATGATTTCGTCTTTGGTCGGCGTCAGTAGCCAGCTTTTAAGATTCGTGATGATTCGTTCCATTTATAGTTCTTTGCGCAGGCGTGCCACAGGGATGCCCAATTGTTCTCGGTATTTGGCCACGGTGCGTCGTGCGATGTTGTATCCTTTTTCATTGAGGATGGCCATGAGCTTTTCGTCGGTCAATGGCTTGCGTTTGGCCTCGCTGCCGATGGCGTCCTTCAAAATTTGTTTCACCTCTCTCGAGCTCACTTCTTCGCCCTCATCGGTGCTGAGACTTTCGCTGAAAAAATACTTGAGCAAATAAGTGGTGTGAGGTGTCTGAATGTATTTGCTATTGGCTACACGACTGATGGTGCTGATGTCCATGCCTACCAAATCCGCAATGTCTTTGAGGATCATTGGTTTGAGTTTGGTTTCGTCGCCGGTAAGGAAAAATTCGCGTTGGTATTCCACAATGGCCTCCATGCAATACAATAGCGTCTCGTTGCGCTGTTTGATGGCATCGATGAACCATTTGGCAGAGTCCATCTTTTGTTTCACAAAAGACATGGCTTCTTTCTGCTTGTTGTCCTTGTTTTTTGTGGCCAGATAGGTTTGCATCATCTCTTTGTATTCGCGGCTGATGCGCAGTTCTGGGGCATTGCGGCTGTTGAGGGTGAGCTTGAGCTCATCGTTTTCCACTTGCAACAAAAAATCGGGGACAATGTGTTGCACTCTTCCTGAGCTTTCCACCACACTGTTGCCCGGTTTGGGGTTCAGGTGCAAGATAAAATCAATGGCGGGCTTGAGCGATTCTTCGTCGATTTCAAGCTTTTTGGCTACTTTTTCGTAGTGCTTTTTGGTGAATTCCTCAAAGTACTTTTCAATGATGACCTCCGCGATTTTTTGGTCGGTATCACGGGATTCGGAGCGGCGAATCTGGATGAGCAAACATTCTCTTAAATCGCGAGCACCAACGCCTGGAGGGTCTAGATCTTGGATGGTTTTGAGAATTTCTTCCAATTCGTGCACATCGGTGGAAACATTCAGAGAGAATGCCAGGTCGTTCACGATAGAAGGCAATTCTCTTCGCAGATAGCCTGCCTCGTCGAGATTACCGATCAGGTATTCAGCCAATTGCATCTCGCGCTCGTCCAAATCGCTCATTCCAATTTGGGCGTACAACAGATCCTGGAACGAGCTGCCAGCACCAATGGGTGTCTCGCGGGATTCATCGTCGGCGCTGTGATTGTTGGTGCTCAGTTTGTAATCCGGCGTATCGTCATCGTCCATGTAATCGCTCAGGTCGATGTCTTCGTTTTCTTTGGTTTCTTCGTTTTCGATGTCCTGTTCTTCTTGGGTCAACTCTTCTTGTTCCTTCTCCTGTTCTTCCTCATCTTTACCTTCTTCCAAGGCAGGGTTGATTTCCATTTCCTCCTTGATGCGTTGATCCAATTCCATGGTGGGAATTTGAAGCATTTTCATGAGCTGAATCTGCTGAGGACTCAGTTTTTGTTGGAGTTTTTGTTGTAACGACTGTTTGAGCATAACGCCGCTAAGGTAATAAATGGCCAGCAAATGCCACAATTTATTGCATGCAACTCGCGGAAAAGGTTCAGGCCGATTCTTTTAATCGGGGATTGGTTGATCTCCTTTTCTTAGCGTACATTCGCAGCAATTAAAATCAACGAATAATGAATTACGATGTAATAGTATTGGGTAGCGGCCCCGGTGGGTACGTAACTGCTATCCGTGCCTCTCAGTTGGGATTGAAAACCGCCATTGTTGAGCGCGAAGCACTCGGTGGCATTTGTCTCAATTGGGGTTGTATCCCAACCAAGGCGCTTTTGAAAAGTGCTTCAGTATTTCAGTACATCCAACATGCGAAAGATTATGGCATTGAGGTGGGAGCACCAAAGGCCGATTTTGCCGGCGTTGTAAAGCGCAGCCGCGGTGTTGCAGACGGAATGAGCAAAGGGGTTCAATTCCTGATGAAAAAGAATAAAATTGATGTGATCATGGGCTCGGGCAAAGTAATGGCCGGCAAAAAAATACAGGTGACTGCTGCCGATGGAAGTGTGTCTGAATTGACCGGCAATCATGTTATCATTGCCACAGGTGGTCGTTCTCGCGAATTGCCAAACCTCAAACAAGACGGTAAAAAAGTGATTGGCTACCGCGAAGCAATGACGCTGCCTGAGCAACCCAAAAGCATGCTGATTGTTGGCAGTGGCGCAATTGGCGTTGAATTCGCTTATTTCTACAACGCCATGGGTACCAAGGTGACCATCGTTGAATATGCACCCAATATTGTCCCGGTTGAAGACGAAGATGTTTCTAAAGCATTGTTGAAGTCGTTCAAGTCGGCAGGTATCGAAGTGCACAACAATGCCGAGGTGACCAAAGTGGACACTTCAGGTAAAGGTTGCAAAGTGACGGTTAAAGCCGGCGATAGCGAACAAGTATTAGAGTGCGATATCGTTTTGTCTGCAGTAGGTGTTGTTGCCAACATCGAAAACATTGGTTTGGAAGATGTAGGCATCATTACCGACAAGGGCAAGATTGTGGTGGACAAGTTCTATCAAACCAATTTGCCAGGCTATTATGCCATCGGCGATTGTACTCCTGGCCAAGCGTTGGCTCACGTAGCAAGTGCTGAAGGCATCATTTGCGTGGAGAAAATTGCAGGCCACCATCCGCAGCCGTTGGATTATGGCAATATTCCCGGTTGCACCTACTGTTCGCCAGAAGTCGCCAGTGTCGGTATGACCGAAAAGGCAGCCAAAGAAAAGGGTTTCGAAATTAAAGTGGGCAAGTTCCCGTTCTCGGCCAGCGGTAAGGCCAGCGCTGCCGGACACAAGGACGGTTTTGTCAAGTTGATTTTTGACGCCAAATACGGCGAATTGCTTGGCGCTCATATGATCGGGGCCAATGTAACCGAGATGATCGCGGAGTGCGTGGCATTGCGCAAATTGGAAACTACGGGCGAAGAACTGATCAAAACTGTACACCCGCATCCAACCATGAGCGAAGCAATCATGGAGGCGGCTGCAGCGGCATACGGCGAGGTCATTCACCTCTAAGTCTGTCGGACATATAACGAATAGAAAGGGAAGGCCAAGGTCTTCCCTTTTTTTGTTTTGGTGCATAAAAAAAGCCATCGCATGGATGGCTTTTTCAGATATCGTTGGGAGTTTATCGAATCAATGTAATGGTGCCCTTGTGCTTGAAGGTTTCGCTGTCAAAGCCTTTTACACGGACAAGGTAATTGTAAATTTCGTTTTGGTTAAAGTACCCTTCGCCTTCTTTTTGATCACCTCCAACCCAAGCTTCGTTGGGATCGTTACTAGAAAATACAACATCACCCCAGCGGTTGAAAATGTTGATTTCGTATTCCATGATGCCGTTGCTCACTACTCTCCAAACATCGTTTACGCCATCGCCGTTGGGTGTAAAAGAAGATGGGATGTAGATCAAAGCCGTTCCTATCACCATGTAGTATTGTGTATTGGAACAACCCAATTCGTTGACCATGGTCAAACTCAACTGGTAGCTGTCCAATCCATCGTATTGGTGAGATGGCGACCACTGGGTGCTTGTAGCCCCATCGCCAAATTCCCATAGAATATCGCATTCGGGACAATCGGGTGTTGGATTGGCAGTGAATTCATAGAGGTTGTCCCCAAGATTTTGAACCAAGAATCCAGCACTGATGGGCAATACGTTTACAGTGATTTCTTCAGAAATGGTCTCGCCGCAAATATCAGTAGCTGTAACCTGGAAGGATTCCGTGATGTCGGCATCGGCGATGGTGATGGAGTCTCCAAGCATCTCATTGCTCCATTCATAGATAAAGCCGCCTTCACCGCCTGTCGCAAGTGCCCACAAATAAGCGTTTTCGCCGGGGCAAATGCTGGTGTCTGCAGCAGCCATGATGCTTAGAGGAACGTTTGGAATATTGAGTTGTGCACTAGCAGTAGCACTTTCGCCGCACGCATCGTTCATGGTTAAGGCCACAGTAACGGTTTCAAAAGATTGAATGGTGTAGGTTCCGCTGGTTGCAACAGGTTGG
>CANHSF010000072.1 GCA_947463065.1 Flavobacteriales bacterium
ATTGACTCAAGAAAACAGGACTTTGATCTGTGGTTTTGGTGTTGACCGCGATTCATCGGATATTTGACAGATGAAGCTTCATGAACGCAAAGAGCGGCGCGCCCGGGTGATCCTCTATATCCTGGCTTTGTACAGTCTTTTTCAAATTGCCTGGTGGGGCACACACATTATCCAGCTCAAAACCAGCATGTCTGATGCACAAGATATGTCCAAAGTGTATGGCATGATCATCGGCGAAGGCAGCGTGTTTGTGCTCATCATGCTGGGTGGATTCTTTTATATCCACCGGACCATTCGCCGCGAATTCAAAATGGCGCGGATCCAATCGGCGTTTATGTTGTCCATTACGCATGAGTTGAAAACACCGGTTGCAGCCGTTCGTTTGGGAATTGATACCATGCGGAGCCGAAAACTGAATCCGCAGCAATCGGAGGAGATGTTGCAGCGCATTGCCAAAGAAGCACTCCGATTGCAGCAAGTTTCGGAGAATATTGTTTTGGCCGCCAAACTTGATGCGCGAGACAGCGAGCCCATGCAGGATCGTGTGGATCTACAAGACTTGTGCGAAAACATCAATCGCATACACTTTGGACACGAAACGGGCCTGCAGTTCCATTCCAACAAAGCATTGGTCACCTATGGCGATGAGTCGTTGTTGCGCGCTTTGTATATCAATTTGGTTGAGAATGCGATCAAGTACAACGCTAGCGGTGGCAGAGTGGAGGTGTCCTTGGAGGAAGGCGATAATTCGATTTTACTTCACGTTGCCGATCAAGGCCCAGGAATTCCTTTGAACGAACGCGAACAGGTCAAACAAAAGTTTTATCGCATGGGCGATGAGAATACACGCAAGCATCAAGGCACCGGTTTGGGTTTGTTTATCGTGGATCAAATCGTACGTTTGCATCGCGCCAGCTGGACCATTGGCGATAGCGCATGGGGCGGGTGCAAAGTATCCGTGGCCTTTCAAAACAAGCATTAAGAGAACAAAACATGAGTACACCACAGCAACGCAAAGTCGCACTGATCATTTTGGACGGTTGGGGCTTGGGAAAGGGCGATCATTCCGATGCCATACATGCCGCAAAAACACCTTTTGCGCATCATTTGACGCAGCATTATCCCCATGCATCCTTGCGCACCGATGGGGAGAATGTTGGCTTGCCAGAAGGTCAAATGGGAAATAGCGAGGTGGGACATACCAATATTGGCGCAGGACGTGTCGTGTATCAAGATCTTGTGCGCATAAATAGGGCCATTCGCGATCGATCATTTTTCAATGAATCGGTATTGATCGATGCTTTTCAATATGCCAAAAACAATGGCAAGGCGGTGCACTTTTTGGGATTGCTCAGCGATGGAGGTGTGCATTCGCACATCGATCATCTCCTGGCCTTGATTGAAATGTCGAACGATTATTCGGTTTCCACCTTTGTACATGCAATCATGGATGGCCGCGACACCGATCCCAAATCGGGATTGGGTTTTTTAGATGCATTGAACCAATCGTTGCAACACTCCAAAGCCCGTTTGGCTACGGTGATTGGACGATACTATGCCATGGATCGCGATAAGCGTTGGGAGCGTGTAAAAAAGGCATACGACCTCTATGTGCATGCCAATGGCGCAACTGCAGCCGATGCCATTGGGGCTTTGGAGCATTCCTATCTGAACAATGTAACCGATGAATTTATTGAGCCTTTGGTCATTGCACCTGAAAAGTCAGGGTTCAAAGGTATATCGGCGGGGGATGTCGTGATTTGCTTCAACTTTCGGACCGACCGTTGCCGCGAAATAACCGAGGTGCTCACACAACACGATCGTCCTGAGGATGGCATGACCACCTTGCCTTTGCATTATGTCACCATGACCAATTACGATTCATCGTACCGCGATGTGCATGTGGTGTACGATAAGGACAACTTGGATTGGACCTTGGGTCAAGCTTTGGCCGAAGCAGGAGCCAAGCAGCTTCGGATCGCCGAAACCGAAAAATATCCACACGTTACTTTCTTCTTCAGTGGAGGCCGAGAGGCGCAGTTTCAGGGAGAACATCGCATCATGATCCCATCTCCCAAGGTAGCCACGTATGATTTAATGCCTCAAATGAGCGCCCAAGGCATTGCGGATGCAGCGATTCAGTATATGCAAGAAGCAGCGCCAGAGTTTATCTGTTTGAATTTTGCAAATCCAGATATGGTTGGGCACACCGGTGTGTTTTCTGCCATTGTTCAAGCTGTTGAAACCTCGGATGATTGCTTGCAGCAGGTGGTTGAGGCTGGTCTGAAATTGGGCTATGAGTTTATAGTTATTGCAGATCACGGCAATGCAGATTTCGCAATCAACGACGACGGCACGCCCAATACAGCGCACACCACCAATCCTGTTCCTATTTGGTTGATTTCGGAGCGGTATGCAGCAATTCAGAGTGGTATACTCGCCGATGTAGCGCCCACTATTTTGGATATGCTCGGCATAAAAAAGCCCGATCAAATGACCGGGCATTCTTTGGTGATGTTGTAACGATTTGAATAAATCTTCGATGGCCTGATTTACTTCTGGCCAATGCGGTGCACGTAGCCCTCAAAGTTCTTTCCGTCGCTGCGTTGCAGAACATAGTAATATGGGCCGTCGGCTTCATCCTTGGCTGTCCAACTGTTGTTGTAGCTCATGGATTCATAAACAATTTTTCCCCAGCGGTTCCAAATGGTGAGTTGACTATTGGGGAATTGATCAATGCCCTCAATGTAGAAGGTTTCATTCACACCATCCCCGTTGGGAGTGAAGACGTTGGGTATTTTGGTGTCGCATGGAATCACAAGGAGATCCACTACACCGCTGCTACCGCAAGCGTCAGCAATGGTGATTTGATAAGGACCATATACGTTGGAGGAGAATTTGGCCCCCGGATAGGAGGTCAGGTTTTCGCTTTGGAAGGTGTAGCTATAAGGTTGGCCACCACCAAATGCGAGGGAGTCGCTGATCTCATTGATGCACAGTTCCACGGGACTCAAAACATAGAAGGGCAGGGGCTCAATCACCAAAAATTCATCGGAGAATGCACTGCCACAATAGTCGGTCAGATTGAGCGTATAGGTTCCAGCAGAGCCGGTTCCGAATGTTGAAGTTGCTGTGTTGAAACCATTGCTCCAATTGTATGCATAAGGACCAAATCCATTGGATATGGTGGCGGTGGCCACTTCAGAACTGCCGCAGATGTAAAGGTCTTCTACAACAACGGAAGGAGCTTGATAATCTACCAAATTCAAGGTTGCTTGAGCGGTGTCGAGTACGTTATCGGCATTGAGATAAACGAAAGACAAAGTGATGTCCTCTTGCCCTTCAATGTCTTGATCGGCAATGGTGGTAATGGGCAATGTAACGTCTTCACCATTGATTGTGATGCTTTCGGGAATACCCTCATAATCCACCCCGCTGGTGGCAGATCCGCTGGTGAAAAGTGTTACAGTCAATGGTTCGGTTTGGCATCCCGGAGGATGAATAACGAAATTGGCATCGATGCAACCCTCAAGGATGGTGTTGTTGCCCAATTCAGGAATAGGATTGAGTACGAAGGCATCGATCAGTTGGCCGGTCACATCAAACGAACCTTCTTTGAGGAATACAGCGGAGTCGAATGCAGTGTCGCTGACATCCGCCAAAGCCAATTTGATGTGATAGGTTTCACCGCATTGTAGGCCTTCATAAGTGGCGGTGAGGATAACGGTAAGTCCATCGTACTGCACGTAAATGGAACCAACTTCGTTGTAAGGAGCAGTAAATCCATCTCCGTTGTACACGTAGTATTCGCAGTAGTTGCAGTCGTTGTCACCTTGTTGCGCAAGACCATCGCAGCCTGCGTTGAGATTGAATATACTCACGAAATCGGACGAACCCGGAATAAGAGCAATGTTGACGCCGTTGTTGGTGAATGGACCGTTGATACCGGGGCCAGACAGGAAAAAGCCGAATACATCCGAAACATTCCCACAGTCCGATAGCCCGTCGCCATCGCCATCTGCGCCACTGTATTCGGGGTATTCCTCAGAGGCCCATACGTAATCGAAACTTACTGTTGAACCTGTGGCGATGAAATCAAATTCCAAAATTGCCGCATCGTTGTGGGTCAGTCCATCTAGGTCATCCAAGTCGGGGTCCGAGGCCCCAGAGTTTCCTCCTCCTTGGGAGTCGGATCCGCTGTCGTTGGGACCGATCCCAACATTTACGCTTCCGGTCGCCATCATGATGCCTGTCGCAATACCCACATTGCTATTTTCGGAGTTGAAGGAGCCGATTTGATCGGGATCACCGTTGAATGTAACATTGAAAAAGTCCACATCTGGACCCAACAAAATGGCAATGGCTTCGTCCAATGTAATGGAATTGTCTACAACCAATTGGGCATTGGTGCGCAATTGGAGCAGGATACCAACAAGCAATAGGGAAAGGAACTTCAATTTCATAAACAAAAAAGTGTGATTGTTTGATACAATGGCGCTAATATGGGGCAAAAGGTTGCCCGCTCACGGAGTTAATTTTTAATTTCATGGGAAGGCCAATCCAGTGTATCGGTCGCACACGTGAACTAACGCAAAATCAAGATGCTTCCTTTTTTGTCGAAAACATTGCCCCTTTGATCAGTGGCCGTAAGCAAATAATGATAATAGCCGTCTGGTGCATAATGATCACCTCCCATAAACGACCCGTCCCATGGCTGGCTCATATCCTTGGATTCGTAGACCAATTCGCCATATCGGTTGAAAATCATCCAATGGAAAGCGATGATGTCGTGGCCGCTGACAAACAAGATATCATTGATGCCGTCTTGGTCAGGGGTAAAGCAATTGGGCACAAACAGATTTCCATTGGGGTAAAAGGTCTCTTCCACACTGCGCTTGCAGCCTTCGGTCTCTGCAATTAGCGTGGCATGCCAGAAGTTGAGGTCTGTAAAGGTATGCACTGGATTCCTTTCATACGAGATGCTTCCATCGCTAAAGGCCCAATAAAAATCATACGAAGGATCGGTAAGATTGGTGAAGGCCACCTCAAATTCTCCCGCATACGCATAGGTAAACATGGGCTGAATATCCACTACTTGAACTTGTATTTCTGCCGACGAGTTGTTGCCGCATTGATCAGCTACAAAAACGGTGTAGACGGTACTGTTGACAGGCGCGGTAGATATCGAGTTTGTGGTGTTGTTGCTGTTGCTCCAACTGTAGTTCAGATTGCCAACACCACCGCTGCCCATGGCTTCGAGTACCACGGTTTCGTTTTTACAGATCAGGGTGTCGTTGCTGGCAGAAACGCTAATTGGAACCGGTGGAACCGCAATAAATACTTCGTCGGTTGTGCTATTGCCGCAGGCATCGGTCACCTGGACCTCAACGACAGTGTTTGCAATGCTTTGTATTTCCAAAACATTCTCGTAACCCACTATTTCACCACCTGTTGACCATACATAAGAATATGCACCAATGCCGCCGCTTGCAACAGGCACAAGGGTTTCGATAGTAATACAGTCTGTTGTGCGATTTGGCCCCAACTCTGCAAAAACTGGAACAGGCGGAACAGTGACCTGAAGCAGGTCCGAAGCCATGTTGCCACAGCCATCTTCCACCGTAAATGTCAATAAGCCATCTCCCGGGGCCACCCACGCAACACTTTCAGCATTGGAAATGGGCGTGCCATTGAAAGACCATTGAATCGCGTAAGCGCCAACTCCTCCGTTGACATTGCTTGCAAGGTCATTGACGGCAGTGCAGGTGGTGGTGAGGTCTGGTCCGATATCCACCGTGACAGCCACTTGCGGAATGGCTATCTCAATCCAATCCACCGCGCTGTTTCCACATTGGTCAACAACTTCTAGCGCAATCTCAGTGTCCGTTGCTGTTTGATAGTTCAAATCGCTATCGGTGCCAATCAATGCATCCTCCTGGCTCAACCAACTGTAGCTGTAAACACCAACACCTCCGGATATTTGCGGTACAATTTCAAAAACATCGAGGCAGGTGCCTGATAAGCTTGGTCCCAAATCCAATTGAATGGGGGCTTCTGGATATGAGATTTGCAGCTGGTCACTGGCGGTTGTGCCGCATGCGTCGGTCACCTCCACTTCAACAAATACGTCATTGGATTCGCTGACAGACAGCGCATTGCCCGCGCCAACAACCGTTTGATTGATTTCCCATTCAATCGAATAGTTGCCAAAACCTCCTGATGGATTGGCTGAAAGATTGATCGTTTCCAAGCAATTGGTGACAATGTTGGGCCCCAATTCGACCACCAAAGGAGGGTTTTGAGTGAAATTGACAGTTGCGATGGAGTTGATGGGAGTCACGCCACACGTGTCGGACACGGTGAAGGTATAGGTGGTTGGTTCATTTGGGCTAACGGACCAACTGGGGCCAAAGGAGCCGTTTTCCCAAGCGATAACATAATTGCCGAGACCTCCAGAGATCGTGGGGGAAAATGTGGCTTGCATCCCACAATTGATTTCGACCACTGGTGCATCGACCTGAAGGGCAGGCAAGTCGGCAATTTGCACCTCGATTTGGGTGTCAGCACCGCACAGTACCAAACCTTCAACAGTGATGATTAAATTTTCTAACCCTTCCAATACACCATCTTGGATGGCATTGATGGGCAAAGACACTGAAGCCTGATTTTCGGCGAAGATTAGACTATCGTTGCCGATGCTGAAGTCGACTAGATTTTGAGCTGCCCCGGAGAATGAAAGCGCAAAGGCTTGGGCGCTGTTTTGATTTAAGGGCCGAGTGAACTCAATGGCTGCGCTCGCACAACCTTCATAGATGCCATTGGACGTTGGAGCGAGGTTGGGGGCCAAGAAATCAATGGCGACTTGATTGCTCGAAAAACTACCCGCTTCCAAGAAGACATAACTGTCGTAGCCTGTATCCACTGCATCGGCAATGGCCAATTTGAGATGATACGTTTCTCCACAAACCACCTCGGCGAAGGCCTGCAGCACCGTGGTAAAACCATCGGCCTCGATCACCGAAGCGCCTGTCCCCGAATTGGTAACGAAGTATTGGGCGAAGGATCCAGCATTTACGTTGTCGATGGTCACAGGGGTGCTTGTGCCTGGAATTAGTGCGATATTCTCGGCGTTGCCGCTGAAAGGCCCGTTGAATCCCGGTCCGGAAATGAAGAAACCAAAAGCGTCATTGAAACCACCGTTTACAAACTCGGGGTATTCTTCTGATCCAAAAACGAAGTTGAACACCAAAGAATCGCCTTGTGGAACAAAATCGAATTCCAGCACAGCAGCATCGTTATAGGTGCTGCCACCCAAAATTTCCAGGTCACCGTCGCTGATGCCCCAACCGGAAGCAGGGTTGAGCGAGGTGCTTCCACCCGCATTGCCTCCTGCTGCATCGATATTGCCA
The DNA here is from genome assembly GCA_947463065.1 of Flavobacteriales bacterium. Classification (GTDB taxonomy): domain Bacteria; phylum Bacteroidota; class Bacteroidia; order Flavobacteriales_D; family Sanyastnellaceae; genus CANHSF01. The sequence continues at coordinate 7,410 of CANHSF010000072.1, forward strand.
GAGGCCATGACCAAACCCGATGAAATATTCAGGTTGCAACCTCCGCTGCATGTGAAGGATCCAATTTGTTCATTGGCTCCGGTAAAGGTGATGTTGCTAACGCTCACGCCACCGCCAATTAGCACGTTTTGAACGCCATCGGCGGCATTCACTGTGTTGTTGGTCACGAGCTGAGCATGGAGCAAATGACCCCAGCAGAGCAAAGCAGATAATAGATGGATGCGTAGCACAGGTTGATTTTATCTTGTGCTAAATTACAACTTATTCGCTGTCAGTAGCAACTTCTTCTGCATCTTGCTCGAAATCGAGCAGATTTTTGGCTTGAAGCAGGTTGTACCACTGGAAGAGCTTTTTGATATCGGAGTCGTAAACGCGTTCTGAATCGTAAGTGGGTAGCACTTTTTTCATAGCGGCACGCAAGGATGCACTATCGGTGCCCGCATCAGTGACCGCCTCACCCGCATAGAGTGCTTTGATTTTTAGAAGTACCTCTTTCAAGGGCACATCTTCTTCCAAAGTGAACATGCTGATATCGCTTAAGCTGCTCACTTTTTGAGTGGGGTGAACAGGGATGCGTTTGCCGTCCATCAGCGACTCAACGATAATGGTGGATTTGCCTCCAGTCACTAGTTGGTATATTCCGGGTTTGCCCGAAACAGCAAGTATTTTATCGAGATTGGTTTTCATAGTTCGTTTACGATATGGATGGATACATGGGGTAAAAAGGGGTGCAAATATCTGATTTAAGGGGGATCGTCCCGCAAATGGTTGAAAAATTATCGCGCCGTTGATGCATTTCCTTTCGCGGGAATGTCCTCGAGCCATGTAATTTCTTGATTTTCAGGATTGATTTGGGCGCAAAAAAGATCGTGTCCATTGGTCACCGCCAAAAGGGTAACACCGATGGTCAAATTGTAGCGAGCGATCTGATCGAAAGTGGAATTGCTCAGCGCGATTTCTGGGGCCTTGCATTCCACCATGAGCCAAGGCTGCATGTCCGTGTTGTAGACGAGAATGTCAAATCGTTTCTTCATGCCGTTGACAAGAATTTGTTTTTCGACTGCCATCCAGTTCAGCGGATAGCCACGTTGGGCGTGCAAGTAATGGATCATGGCCTGCCGCACGAGCTCTTCGGGTGTCAACACCATCCATTTGCGACGCACAATGTCCCAGACCATTTGGCGGTCATCTTTGGTGGAGAATTGTAAATGGGGAATGGGCAATGGCATGCTGATGCAAAAATGCATCATTCTTTCGGATTGTGGAGAAGTCCTGATGGTAAAAGGGCCATTATGCAATACATTCGCTGCCATGCTTGTTAAAACCAAAGTGTAAACTATGGAGTCGAAAGAAGAAATCGTCAAGAACTGGCTTCCCCGGTATACGGGAACCGACCTCGACAAATTCGAGAAGTTCATTTTGTTGACCAATTTTGACGGATACGTCAACAAATTCGCAGAATGGCACAACGTCGAAGTTATTGGAAGGGATAAGGCGATGTGCACGGCTACGGCCGATGGCATCACCATCATCAATTTTCAAATGGGAAGTGCCAACGCGGCCACCATCATGGATTTGCTAACGGCGATTCAGCCGCAAGCGGTTTTGTTTCTGGGCAAATGCGGCGGATTGAAGAAAAAAAATCAATTGGGCGATTTTATCTTGCCCATCGCTGCAATACGCGGCGAAGGTGCGAGCAATGACTATTTTCCACCGGAAGTGCCCGCCATGCCGGCGTTCTCGCTTCAAAGGGCTATTTCCAGCACCATTCGCGATCATGGATTCGACTATTGGACAGGCACGGTTTATACCACCAACCGCAGAGTCTGGGAACACGATCAAGCTTTCAAGGACTACTTGCGCAAGATTCGCGCGATGGCCATTGATATGGAAACAGCTACGTTGTTTACAGTAGGATTTGCAAACAAAATTCCTACCGGTGCTTTGCTTTTGGTGAGCGATCAACCCATGGTTCCGCAAGGTGTTAAAACCAGCGAGAGTGACCAAAAGATTACTTCCAATTTTGTAGACCAACACATCAAAATAGGTATTGATGCACTGAAGGAGATCCGAGATTTCGGACAGTCGGTGCGTCATTTGCGATGGGACTAAACCATGGAGTACGGCGAAATTCTTAAACATTTTAAAGCGCGGTCATACAAGCCCATATATATGTTAATGGGCACCGAAAGTTATTTCCGCGATCAAGTTTTGGAGGTCATCGAAACGACCATCCTCAATGAAGCCGAACGGGCATTCGGTCAAACCGTTGTTTACGGTCGCGATGTCACCATGGATCAAGTTTTGTCCATCGCCAAAGGTTTTCCGATGATGGGCGACAAGCAAGTGGTGATCGTTAAAGAGGCCCAGGACATGAAGGAATTCAAATCCAAGGCTTCTGAAACGGATGGTGGCGACAAGAAGTCCAAGAAGAAGCCTGAGCCGAACTTGCTGGAATTGTATCTGGAGAGCCCCACGCCAAGCACGGTGCTGGTGTTCTCATTTAGCAATGATGGACCCGACAAACGTACCAAAATGATGAAGTCGGCCGAGTCCAAAGGAATATTGTTCAAAAGCGTTCCGGTCAAAGATTATCAATTGGCCGATTGGATTGTCACATACGTGAAATCGCGCGGTTTTTCCATCGACATGTCAGCGGCATCGATGTTGGCGGAAAACTTGGGGAGTGATCTTTCGAAAATTGTGAATGCCATCAATAAATTGGCAATTATTCTGCCCGATCACGGCAATATCACTGCACAGGTGGTGGAAGAGAATATTGGAATTTCTAAAGATTACAATGTGTGGGAATTGACCAAAGCCTTGTCCAAAAAAGAAGTGCTAAAGGCCAACCGCATCATTCATTATTTTGAATCCAACCCCAAAAGCAATCCGCTGCCGCTCATTATTCCGGCGCTCTTTGGGCATTTCGCAAAGTTGGCGATCTACATCAGTCTTCCCAACAAAACCAATGCTGCCCAAGACATGGGCCTCAATCCTTACGCGCTCAATGAGTATCGCGAAGCGGCCAAAAACTTCAGTGCGCAAAAAGTAGAGCGCATCATTGGGAGTATTCTCGAAGCCGATAGAAGGTCCAAAGGTGTGGGGCCGCACATTGAGAGTGGTGATATTTTAAAAGAACTGATCTTTAAAATCCTTCATTAGAGATGGGCTCAAGCTCGTCACCGACGCGGATCCAAGGTTTACTGATGGCGGTTTCCACCAGCGTATTTACTCCAAAATAAATTTTGTTTTCTCTTTGGCGGTAGCGCGATAATGTCAATAGCGGTTCCTTGCCGCGCTGACCATTCTTCTGATCAATGGTAGTCACCACGCAACGTGCGCAGGGTTTGACCAATTGCAAGCGATAATCGTTGTGGACAAGATGCGACCATGAGTCTTCGGTATGTGGGATTTCGGTCTGCACAACGATGTTGGGACGAAAACGATCCCAACCGATGGGCTCTGTCAGTTTTTGGTTCAAATGGTCGAGCGATGCGGAACCCAATGTGAGCAGAGGATAACCATCGCTGAAAAAGGTGTAATGCGGCAATGGTGCGAATCGGGTATCCACCCGCCGACTGCTATCCGGCGAAAAAAATACCAATTGCACTTTTCGGCCAAGGGCTTCGGAAAAAAACGCATCCCACTCCAATCGTCCAAGCATTGCGGTAACGCGATCATCCCAGACCTGCACTTCGATTGAGGCTGTGGATCGCCATTCTCGGGGCAAAAGGATGGTTTGATGCATAGTGTCGAAACGGATGTGCCATCCTTCGGGATGAAGGCCTATGCGGCACAATGCCAACGCGGCAACTTCCCGTTGACTGATGAATCGACCGTATTCGTCGATGAGCATCCATTGGCGGTCGTGGCGCAATCCGGTGTACTCCAAAGGCCAAGCATCAACGGCTAGACCGCTGCACCCTTTGATGGGATAGACAAATAGATGGGAGATGGAAACCACGAATGATTGAAAATAAGCGCTCCAAATGTACCGTTATACCGCTTGTTAAGTGCTATTTTTGCCCCGCTTTATGGGAAAAACAAAAAATGATTTGATTCTGCGCGCTGCCCGAGGCGAATCGGTAGAACGCACCCCTGTTTGGGTAATGCGCCAAGCAGGCCGCGTGCTTGCACCTTATCGCGAGGTCAGGCAGAAGGCCGGCAGCTTTATTCAGTTGGTCAAAAATCCAGAGTTGGCAGCAGAAGTGACCATTCAGCCCGTGGATATTTTGGGGGTGGATGCGGCCATTTTGTTTTCGGATATTTTGGTGATACCAGAAGCTATGGGATTGCCTTATACCATGGACGAGGGGCGAGGTCCTTGGTTTGAACACACCATACGATCGGCCAACGATATGAATCGTTTGACCAATGGATCGGTAGTGGAGCATTTGCAATACGTTACCGATGCTGTAAGGTTGATTCGTCGAGAGTTGGATGGACGCGTTCCACTGATCGGATTTGCTGGAGCGCCTTGGACCATTTTCTGTTATATGGTTGAAGGTCGCGGCAGCAAAACATTCTCCCTTTCGCGAGCAATGCTGCAACGCGATCCGAAATTGGCACATGCCTTGCTTAGCCGCATTGCGGATGCGACCATCGCCTATTTGAAAGCACAGGTAGAGGCGGGCGCACAGATGCTCCAGCTGTTTGATAGCTGGGCGGGAATTTTAAATCACGACGTGTACCAAATGTTTATTATGCCATACATGCAAAAAATTTGTGATGCCATGCGCGATACGGTCCCCATGACTGTATTTGCAAAAGGGGCATTTTTTGCATTGCAGGATCTTGGAGCTTTATCATGCCACACTATCGGATTGGATTGGCATACGTCGGCTGATTGGGCGCGTTCGCAAGTTGGTCCCAACAAAACACTCCAAGGCAATTTGGATCCAGCGGTTTTGTATGGTTCAACCGATCAAATCAAGCTGGCGACACGAAAGATGCTGCAAGAATTCGGGCCGCAGCGCCACATTGCCAATCTCGGACACGGTGTTTATCCCGACATTGAGGCCGATCATTTGAAATGTTTTATCGATACAGTAAAAGAATATCAATACCAATAAACCAATGAAAATTAAGTTTTTATTGTTTGCTGCGTTGGCCTTTGCTTCGCAGATGAGCTACGCTCAAAAGAACAAATCAGACAAGGCCAAAGAGGAAGAAAGTTCGGACTACGAAGAAGACGACAATAATCTGGTGCCCAACGGTGGCTTTGAAAATGCCCAACTAAAGAGCCTCAAGGACGTAGGTCAATTGACAGCGCTTTGTGCCCCTTGGGATTCTCCCAACAAGGCCAGCGCAGATCTGTACAACGTAAACATGAAGAACCCCAAGGTGGCCGCACCGGATAATGCAATGGGCAAACAAGATCCATTCGGTGGCGACAATTATGCAGGATTCCGCGGATTCACGAAAGATCCTAAGAAAACCAGAAGCTACTTGATGGTGAAGTTGAAGCAGAAATTGGAAAAAAACCAATTGTATTGCGTGCGTTTCAACGTGAGTGTCTCCGAATTGTCCAAGGTGAGTGTGAACAATGTAGGTATGTTTATCAGCGATCGAAAAATCGGCAACGATAATTTCAATGCACTGACTTTCCAGCCGCAAATCACCGAGAAGAACAACAAACCGATCAAGACCATGGACGGTTGGGAAACCATTTGCGGTACTTATATCGGTTCGGGCACAGAAGAGTACATTATCATTGGAGCATTCGGTGCAGAAGACCAATTGAAACAGGAAAAACTCAAGAAACCCACCAATATTCAGGGAGTGGTGACACAGGATGCATACTACTACATCGACAACATCGAAATTGTTGCTGTAGATGCCCAAAGCCAGTGTTTTTGTGGCAAGCCGGAGGACAAAGAACCGGATTTGATTTACAGCCGATCCAGCGCAAAAACACCGGACATGAAACCCGTGGATCAGGTAGCAGGCTCTGCTGTGTGGTTCAGTTCATTATCGGCCGAAATTCCAGACCAATTCTTGCCCGAGTTGGATGAAATGGTGGCTTTGCTTAAGGCGAATCCCCAGATTTCTATTGTGTTGAATGGCCATTGCGAAAAGTCGGAGAACCAAGAGGGTAAAGTCAATACCGCTTATGCAGGTTTGGGGCAAAAGCGCGCCGAGGCCGTGCGTGACTATTTGGTCAAAGGTGGTGTAGCAGCGAGTCGTATCGAAATTGTCAATGCCAGCGATGAAAAGCCTGCAACAGATAAAACAACTCCGTTGGCTCGTGCTCAAAACCGACGTGTCGAGTTCAAGGTAAAATAACCAGCGAAATCAGCTGAACAAAGGCGCTCCATGTGGGCGCCTTTTTTTTGGCGCGATTTTTTGAGCAATTGACAGCACTAA